>CAZOUP010000058.1:0-31903 GCA_964583035.1 uncultured Akkermansia sp. | reverse complement strand
ATATGGTCCAGCGCCAGCAGACCTGGCACCTTCCGGATGCCTATGATCCCGAGCCGATTGAGCGCGGCATCACCGTCTATTTCACGAGCCTCCGCGTTGGCGGGATCGATTTCGCGATTCTCGAAGACCGGAAATTCAAATCCGGCCCCGAAGGAAAAATTCCCGAAATGGGTCCACGCCCCGATCACATCAACGACCCCGCCTACGACCGCAGCGCGGTGGACCTTCCCGGGCTTGTTCTTCTTGGCGAGCGGCAGCTGAAGTTCCTCGACGAATGGGGTCAGGACTGGACAGGCGCAGAGATGAAAGCGGTTCTTTCCCAGACAGCGTTTACCGGAGCCGTCCACATCCACGGTCAGCCCGACAACCGTCTCCTCGCCGACCTCGACAGCAACGCCTGGCCACAAACGGGACGCAACAAAGCGCTCACCGCGATCCGTCGCGTCTGGGGAACCCATCTTTGCGGCGACCAACACCTTGCCGTCGCCGTCCAGCACGGCATCGAAAACTGGGGGGATGGTCCCTTTGCTTTCACCAATCCAGCGATCGTGAACACGATTTACGGCCGCTGGTGGCACCCTGAAGACGAAAAAGCAGGACCAAATGCGGTGCCGAACAGCCCTCTCCCCTGGACCGGCGAATATGAAGACGGACTCGGCAACAAAATCACGATGCTTGCCTACGCCAATCCGGTTGACCGCACCGATGAGAAGAAACGCGCCGACGGCTACGGCATCGCCCGATACAACAAGGCAGATCGCACGATCACCTTCGAGTGCTGGGATCGCTACGCCGATGTTGCCACAGGCGAAGGCCAATTCGCAGGATGGCCCATCACCGTGAAGATGGAAGACAACGATGGCCGCAAGAAAACGCATCACCTTCCCGAGTTGGATTTTGAAACCGCGAATCCCGTCGTCCAGGTCATCTCCGAAGCCGATGGAGAAATCCTCTACACCGTCAGGGTCAAAGGAAACTCCTTCCGCCCGGCGGTCTACGCCCCCGGCAAATACACCGTCAAAATCGGCGCGGACATCCCCGGGACCGCAAAGATGGAAGGCGTTGAAGCGATTGCGGTCGAGTAGCGAACGGCGTCAGCCTTCCGACGGCCCAAGGTAGAGACGTGCGTTCCCGCGCGTCGGCAATGCCCGTGCTTCCTCAGAGACGGGTTGGCAACCCGTCCTACTAGTTCCCCGGCGGGCCGATCATCTCCCGTAGCGGACAGTGTCAGCCTTCCGACCGCGCAAGCCCAGCACTCCCGCACCCAAGATCCAGAATTAAACATTATTCATTTTTACTTTTACATTATTAAAAATTTACCGCATTAATTCTTCAACAATATTTAACTCATGCCGAATCGATGGCCAGACTGGCTTTCCAGCCTCAGTGACGAAGATCTCAATTTTTTGAGACGCTTCCTCCTCCACTCAGGGTCTCTGAAGGCAATCGCATCAGAATACGAGGTTTCCTACCCCACGGTTCGACTCCGCCTCGACCGACTCATCCAAAAGGTCCGGGTCTCGGAGGAGGCCGCCAGCTTGAGTCCCTTTGAGAAGACCTTGCGCCTTCTCCTCGCCGATCAATCCATCAATGCAGAAACCTACAAAAGGCTGCTGGAAGCTCACCAACACGACCAAACACCATGAAAACACAAACCTTGAACATCCGTCTCGCTTTCTGCTTTGCAGCGCTCCTGACCGGCAGCGCCTCGACTTCGCTAATGTCCGCAGAAACCATCGTGCTGACAGCGGCGGACCTTGACATCAAAAACTCCGCTGTTGAAGTGCTCGAAGATTCCGGCTTGATCATCAAACTTGTCGCCGGGCCGGGACAGGAGGAGCTCAATCCACTCTTCGAAATCAATGCTCCTGCCGTGACCGGAGAAAGCTACGCCATCATCGGAGAGGTTTCGTGTCGCGGAGTCACGGAACAAGGCTATCTCGAAATGTGGAATCATATTCCCCTCGAAGCGGGCGAAACGGAAATAGGAGCCAGCTTTTTTTCGAGAACTCTTGGCACGTCAGGCCCGATGAAAGTGCTTTCCGGCGACGAGGACTGGAGACCATTTTCACTCCCTGCGATGATCAATGATGGCTCAGGCAGAAAGCCGCTGAAGCTTACGATCAATGCGATTCTTCCCAACGGAGGAACGGTCGAACTTCGAAACCTCCGACTGAGACCGTCAATTGGTCAGAGTGCCGCAACGGACAGCGCGATGAAACCGGTCGTGATTGCCGTCGCCACCACCGCCGCGATTTTCATGAGCATCGCTGCCGTGGTCTGGATGAAACATCAGAAGACGAAAAGGGAATTAAATCGCATCAACAACCTCGACGCCGTTTGAAGCGCGCGCCCTTCGGAACCCCGTAGCGGAGGCCCCAGCTCCAGATCATGGGCAGGATGCCCATGCCACTTCTTTCCCCAACGCGCCAAACGTCCCCCGTAGCGGACGGCGGGAGCCTTCCGACTTTTCCAATAAACGCACGCAGTGCGCTCTGATCAGGTAGATACGTGCGTCGCGCGCGCGTCCGGCGTCAGAGACGGGTTAAGAACCGTCCTACGAAACGCGCGCGAGGGCGACCAACTCTTTCAAGCGCCCCAACTCCGTCGCCGACGTCTTCGCGATAAACCCGCGAGCGTGGGCGAAATGCACATCACCTTCCCCCTCGATCCGGGTGAAATCCAAAAGCGCGCTGTCTTCGTGACGGGAAAGTCCATAGCCCTCGCCACGTCGATCCGGATAGATTAAACCGTCGATCTTTTCGTCCAGCGTCCCCGCATACCGTGCGAGGCCGGACGACGGATCATCGGGCATTGATTCCATTCGTGGCATCATGAGAACGCGGACGCTGCCCTCGCTGCCGGCGATTTCATGCATCTCGGCGTGCTTCGCGACATAGTCGATGCGCTCCCGAAGGGTGTGCAAAAACATGATGAGATCTTCGCCGATCATTTTCATCATTTCCCAGATCGGATCACCGGGATTCAGCTCCGTCTTTTGGGCAAAACGACGCAGCAAGGTGATATCGATCGGCGAATTCAGCTTGTTCATCACCGCGCGATCCACGCCGAGCCACTCGGCGGTCTGGAACGGGCCTCGCGTGTCGAACCACTCCGCCGGCTCAAGCCATTCGCAAAAACTGCGGGCATCTTCGTAAAGCCCCATGTTTTTCAGAACAAGGGAGAGCGCGCAGATCGGCTCGTGATCGCGCGGAAACTGATGATGGTCAAAATTCGACCGTAAGGGCTCGTGCTCACCGCCGACATCGACGACAACGATCCCCGGGTCGGCGAGATCTTCCTCCAACGGCTCGCGACGCCAGACCGGGATCTCGTGACGGGCCACGAGGAGACAGCAGGCCAGCAGATCGTCTTTGTGGGCGCTGCCGGGGTGAGTCAGGATGGCTTTCATGAGGAGGAAAAGAGGGGAGCGAGTAGTGCTTCCAGTTCGTGCAAAACGACTTCCGGCTTGATCCGGAGCATGCAACGATAATCAATGGGACACTCGCGCAGGAAACAGGGACTGCAATCCACCTGATGACGGATGACCCGGTGAACGTCGCCAATCGGTGCCGTGAAAGCCGGTTCGGTCGAGCCGAAAACCGCAACCGTCGGAACTCCAAGCGCCGCCGAAAGATGCATCGTGCCGGTGTCGTTCGTCGCGACGAGGTGGCAGGTTTGAAGCTCCGTCACCAAATCCGCAATCGACGTTTCCCCGGCACGGTTTTCGCGGGGCGCGGACAAGAGCGCGGCAAGGTCGTCGCCAATCCCCCGTTCGGCGGGACTACCAAAAATCGAAACACGGATCGTCGTCTCAGGGTGGGCTTTGCGAAGTGACTCAATCGCCTCCGCATAGCGCTCGATGGGGTAGCGCTTCGCATTGCCATACTCGGCTCCGGGGCAAACGCCGAGGTGGATCTCTGTCAATCCGGCGACAATCGGAGTCGGCGCCGCCGGGATCGCGAGGAGTTCGTCAATCGGCTCGGTCGGGGCGCCGATTGCGGCGACGAGATGTAAATAGCGATGGACATGGTGCTGCGTCTCCTCACTCGGAGTCGGCTCCTCCACTGCTGTCTTCAGGAAAAGGCGGCGCTGATAGCGATGGTAACCGACGAGATTCCTCACCCCGCCGAGCCAGACCTCAAGCGCGGAGCGGAACGAATTCGGAAGCAGGACGCCGGCATCAAATTTCCCCTGAGACCGGATCAGCTTGCCGACTTGCAGCGGATTCAGGGACTTCGAAAACGGGATGACCTCGTCGATTTCCTCACGCGCCGCCCACATCGGAGCAAGATTTTCGCGGCAGCAAACCGTGATTCGGACCGAGGGCCGACTGCGCTTGAGAGCACGCACCGCCGGGAGCGCCATGCAGGCATCGCCGAGTGGATTCGGCGAACGAACCAGGAAATGGAACGGTTTTCCATCCGACTTCGGGTCGGATTTTCCGGCTGAATTCATGATCTCAAAAGCCGGATGGACCCGCGGCGGAGGGAAATCTCCACCGTGGATCTGTGGGGAAACTTATTCGCCTGCTTTGCCTTTTTCAGCAGGAGCTTTCGCCTTTTCCTTCGGAGCCGCGGGCGCTTCATCGCCAGCACCGGGAGCCGCAGAAGCGGGCGCATCGGCTGCTGGCGCAGATGCCGGAGCATCATCCGCCGGAGCCGTTGGCGCCGGAGCGTCATCGAGCAGCGCTGAGTCGAGTGTTTCAGGCATCTGCAAGTTTTGCAGCTCCGCGCCGAAGTCAGGAAGATCCATCTCACGCTCTTCGACCGACTCAAGCACGTTGCTTGCGGCCGAGGCGCGATACTCACGGGCTTTCACCATGGAGAGGCCGATCGCCGAGACGAAAAAGATGATCCCGAGCCAGGTCGTGATCTTTTGGAGAATATCAGTGGTGTGCGCGCCGAGAGCGGAATCGAGGGTGCTGCCGCCGAACGCTGCACCGAGACCTTCTTGCTTGGGACGCTGAGCCATCACGATCAACACTAATAAAATGCTGACCGTAATGATGATCACCGTTAACAAAATCGAGATAATTGCCATGGGGCGGCGAATATGCGACACAGGTATAGGCTTGTAAAGGGCGGGATTCATCGCCATGACATTGATTTCACCGCGCTGCTTCGCCCTATTTCCATGAGTGCCACCCTTCCCGACCCCATCGAAGTCGAAGGAACCGTGCATTCTATCGTTTTTCACAACGAGGAAAACGGCTACACGATCATGCAGGTCGAGACGGAAAACGAAGGCCGCCTCACCGTCCTCGGCAGCATCCCCGCCGTCGTCGAGGGAGAAGAGATTAAAGCCTTCGGCCACTGGCGGAAGGATCAAAAATTCGGCCGCCAGTTCGAAGCCAACACAATCCGTGCCGTCGCGCCGGAAACCCCCGACGGAATCGAGCGCTTCCTCGCGAGCGGCCTCATCGATGGCGTCGGCAAGGCCTACGCGAAGCGCATCGTCGAGAAATTCGGAACCGACACTTTTCGCGTCATTGAGGAGGAATCCCAACGCCTGCAGGAAATCCCGGGGATCGGGAAAGGGAAGCGGCTCACGATCAAGAACTCGTGGAAGCGGCAAAAATCGGTCCGCGACATCATGATCTTCCTCCATGAATACGGACTCTCGACAGCGCGGGCGGTCCGGCTTTATAAAACCTACGGAGAGGAAACCGTCGGCATTCTCCGCTCCGATCCCTATCGCCTCGCCCGCGAAATCGCCGGGGTCGGCTTTAAAACCGCCGATGAGATTGCTCAGAAAATGGGGCAGGCGGTCGATTCTCCAAAACGGTTGGAGGCCGGGATCCAGTATGTCTTCGAGCAGGCCGAGCAGCAGGGCCACTGCGCCCTGCCACGACGAGAACTGATCGAGCGATCGGTGGAAACCCTCGGGTCTCCGGTCGAAGCGGTCGAGGTCATCATTGATCGACTCATCCTCGAAACGCGGCTCATCGCCGAACCGCTCGGAGACGAGATCCTCATTTTTCCGAAGGAACTTTTCGAAGCCGAGCAGCTCGTCGCGACTGCGATCCACGCGCTCATCGGGCAGGAGCGAACCCTCCCGCCCGTCGATGACGAGGCCGCGATCGAGTGGTTTGAACGGCACAATACGATGAAGCTCGGTGAGGAGCAGGCCGCCGCCGTCATCGAAGCGACGAAGCACCGCTTTTTTGTCATCACCGGCGGCCCCGGCGTGGGAAAGACCACGATCATGAACGCCGTCCTGCAAATCCTCATGGCGAAAAAGGTGAAACCCGTTCTCTGTGCTCCGACCGGCCGCGCCGCCCGCCAGCTCGGCGAAAGCACGGGGCAGGAAGCGGGAACGATCCACCGCACCCTCGAGTATCAGCCCCAGGCCGGCTTTGCCCGCAAGGCCGACAACCCGCTCGAAGGCGACCTTTTTATCATCGACGAAGCCTCCATGATCGACCTCCGGCTCATGGCTCAGCTCATGAGCGCGATCCCTCCGGACGGAAATATCCTCCTCGTCGGGGACGTCGATCAGCTCCCCTCGGTCGGTCCAGGCAGCGTCCTTCGCGATATCATCGAAAGCGGCGTCGTCCCCGTCGCCCGCCTCACGCAGATTTTCCGACAGGCCGCGTCGAGCCGGATCGTGACCGCTTCGCACGAGGTCAATCTCGGGAATCTCCCTCCGCTCGACAACAACGCAGGGTCCGATTTTTTCTTCATCGAACGGAAAGAACCCGCCGAAATCCTCAGCACCCTGAAGCATCTCATCAGCGAGCGGATTCCGGAAAAGTTCAAACTCAACGCGCGGGACGAAATTCAAATCCTCACCCCGATGAATCGCCAGTCACTCGGGACGAAGGAACTGAATGCCCAACTCCAGGAGTCGCTCAATCCGCCGACACAGGAGAAATTCGAGATCGACCGCTTCGGGACAACCTTCCGCGTCGGCGACAAAGTCATTCAAACGCGGAACAACTACGAGAAGGAAATCTTCAACGGCGACATCGGCCACATCGCCGAAATCACGACCGAGCCCGTCACGATCTACGTGATGTTCGATGGCCAGAGCGTCGCCTACGAACCGGGCGAACTCGATGAGCTCCAACTCGCCTATGCGATCACGATCCACAAATCGCAGGGCAGCGAATTCCCCGCCATCGTCGTGCCGCTGGCTTCACAGCATTACATGATGCTGCAACGGAATTTGCTCTACACCGCGATCACACGCGGGAAACAGCTCGTGATTATCGTGGGGGACAAACGCTCGCTCGAACTCGCGGTGAGGAATAAAGAGAGCGGGAAACGGTGGACCGGTCTGCGGGGGAGATTGGCTAAACCTCTTACTCCCAATCCGGCCAAACCTCTTGATCTTACACTTACTCTTAATCTTGATCCCAAGCCGAGCGATCCTTTCGAGGATCACACTCCTCAATCCGCACCGGCCGAAGAAGAGCAAGATTAGGATTAAGAACAAGAGTAAGAAGAAGAGCTTCGTTCAACAGGGTTGAGTCCCGCACCCAACCCTGTTAGATTCACGGCCATGACTTTCAACCGACGACGCTTTCTCACCTCTTCTGCAGCCCTCACCTCCGGCGCTTTCTTTGCCGGGTGTACTGACTCCGCAACCACTCCCGACGAAACCGTCGAGGCCGGTCCTCACTACGACATTTCACTCGCCCAGTGGTCCAACCATGTCGCACTCAAAGCAGGCGAACTCGACAACCTCGACTGGCCTGCATTCACCAAAGAAAATTTCGACATCAGCGCGCTCGAATGGGTGAACCAGTTTTTTGCCGAAAAGAAAGGCCCCATGGGTCTTCAGCCAAAAGGCGGCGACTATCTCGCGCAAATGAAACAGCGCTGCGACGATCTTGGGACGAAGAGTGTCCTCATCATGTGCGACGGAGTCGGCAACCTCGGCGATCCTGATGCCGGAAAGCGCACCAACACAATCGATGGCCACAAAGCCTGGCTCGACGCCGCGAAATTCCTCGGCTGCCACAGCATCCGCGTGAACTCGGCCTCCGATCCGAAACTTTCTCCTGAAAAACAGGCCGACCTCTGCACCGATGGACTCCGCCGTCTCTCCGCGCACGCCGCGACAATGGACCTGAACGTCATCGTCGAAAACCATGGCGGACTTTCCTCGAACGGAGCCTGGCTCGCCGGCGTCCTCAAAGCCGTCAACCTCGATAACTGCGGAAGCCTCCCCGACTACGGTAATTTCTACGTCGTCAAAAACCGCGGCAACGCCGAACAATATGCCGAGCAGAAGGCCCTCTACGAAGGCGACCCCAGCCTGACCGAAGACGAAAACGGCCTCGGCTACGATCGCTATCAGGGAGTCAAAGACCTCATGCCCTTCGCCAAAGGCGTCTCCGCGAAAGCCCACGACTTCAACGCCGAGGGCGAAGAGATCCACACCGACTTCAGCAAGATGATGACCCTCGTCAAAGACGCCGGCTACGAAGGCTACATCGGCATCGAGTATGAAGGTAAAGAACTCGGCGAGGTTGAGGGAATTAAGAAGACCAAGGCCTTGCTTGAGAAAGTGATCGCTGCAGTGTGAGCTGAAAGAACAGTGTGAGCTGAAAGAATTTTTCACCCGAGAGACTTACCAAACCGTTGCAACCCCTGTCTGAATCCATGCTAACTCGAATTTTGGCATGGATTGAACATGGATTGGCTTGGTGTCTACGTCATCCCGCCGGAGCCTTGCAGGGCGACCGCTCCGGTTGCCGTCCCCGATCAAACCGGACAGGCGGGGCGCCCGCCCTACAAATCCCCCAACCCCGCAAAACCCGCAACGCCTTTGGATACCCGCGCAATTTCCCGACAAAATCTCTGGAGTTGGGCCAAAGCTAGGGCTTGTTACCGGTGAGGTTTTCTCACGCGATGCCTGACCCGACGACCAGAACCCCGGCACCCGCCCTGCGCCCCGTCGAAGGCCTTCCTTCGCCGGTGGAACTGGCACGCGAACTCCGTCACCTCCCCGGTTTCGTTTTTCTCGACACCTCTTCGGCGGAAACAAACCCCGAAACGCCCCCGCACGAACGATTCTCACTCATCACGGCGCGACCCTCGCGCATCCTTCGCGGAAATTTGTTTAACGACGCTGATTTCGCCGTTCTGAGCGAAGCCTTCACGTCTCACTCCCGCCCCGCCAACACCACGCCCGACCTCGGTTTCCCCACTGACGGACTCTACGGCTGCATCGGCTACGAGGGCGATTTTCTCTTCGGCGAATATCACGAATGCCTCCTCTTTGACTACGCGAGGCAAAGCTGGCACGAGCAGGGTTCCCTTTCCGCCCTGCGGGAATCTGACAACGATTCGGCGAAGAGCCTTCCGGGTCCATTTCTCCAGGAGATGCCGCCGGAGGATTTCTGCGACAAGGTGAGGCGAGCTCAGGAATACATTGCCGCCGGTGACATCTATCAGGTGAATCTTTCGCACCGCCTCATCGCGGCGGTTGAGCCGGAATTCGATCCCTTCCTGCTCCACGAACGCCTTCGCGAACAGTCCCCTGCTCCCTACGCTGCCTATCTCGATCTCTGCGACCGGCAGATTATCTCTTCCTCGCCGGAACAGTTTCTGAGCATGAGCGGACGAACGATCCAGACGCGCCCGATCAAAGGAACGCGCCCCCGTTTTCGCGATCGCCGCGAGGACGAAAAATCCGCCTACGATCTCATCACTTCTCCGAAGGAAGTCGCCGAACTCATCATGATCACCGATCTCGAACGCAACGACCTCGGGCAGATCTGCGAGTTTGGAACCGTCGAAGCAACCGAGCTGCTGAAGCTCGAACGTTTCGCACAGGTCTTTCATCTCGTCTCCACCGTCGAGGGGACGCTCCGCGCCGAAGTCGGAGCAATCGACGCCCTTCGCGCCTGCTTCCCCGGAGGCAGCATCACCGGGGCGCCAAAGAAACGCGCCCGCGAGATTATTGAGGAACTGGAAATCATCGAACGCGGGCCCTACACCGGCGCGATTGGTTGTTTCGGATTCAACGGGGAATCGAGGTTCAGCATCGCGATTCGCACCGCGATCTGCGAAGGCGGAAAGCTCCACTTTCACGTCGGCGCCGGCATCGTCGCCGACTCCGACCCGGAAAAAGAATGGGAGGAAACCCTCCACAAAGCGGCCGGGATTTTGCAAGCGTGTGGCGATCCGGAGCGATAGCGACCGCTCAAAGTCTTCTTCCGACTCCTAATTTTCTTCTTACTCTCCCGCTCAGGATTCCACCACGCGCCTCTACCGAGATCAAGAAGAAGATTAAGACCAAGAGTAAGAGCGATGCCCCCCTCCTCTCGTTAGCGCGATAACTGCTCGATTCTTGTTTGGCATCTGCCCTTAAAATCGCGACACTCCGCCCATGAAATTCGCCTCCCTCATTTCCACTGCCCTCTTTTTCACCTCCCTGAGCGCTCTCTCCGATGACTGGCCACAGTGGCGCGGACCGGATGGCAACAGCATCGCCGCTGATGGCGCTTACCCGACGACTTTTTCCAACACCGAAAACGTCATTTGGAAAGCAAAGCTTCCCGGAGTCGGGAGCAGCACCCCGGCGGTCTGGGGCGATCAAATTTTCGTGACCTGCGGTGATGAAGGACAGGATGCTATTTTGTCTTACGACGAAAACGGCGAACTGCTCTGGAAAGAACACCTCGGCGAAGAGCGTCCCGGAAAGCATAAGAACGGCAGCGGGGCCAACTCCTCCCCGATAACGGACGGGGAAAATCTTTACGTATATTTCAAGAGCGGCACCGTCGCCTCCCTCACCCTCGACGGGAAGCTGAATTGGAAAATCAATCTCCAGGAAATGTATGGCGAAGACACGCTCTGGTGGGATCTCGGAACGTCTCCGGTTTTCGCGGGCGGAAATATCGTCATCGCGGTGATGCAGGAAGGTGAATCCTACGTCGTCTCGCTTTCGCCGAAAGACGGCAGCGTCGTCTGGAAGGTCGATCGCACTTTTCCGGTTCAGAAAGAAACCGGGCAATCCTACACGACGCCTTACGTCGCTGAAATTGACGGGAAAGAGACCATGGTGATCTGGGGAGCGGATCGACTCACCGGTCACGATCCGGCGGACGGGAAAACATGGTGGACTTGTGAGGGTTTTAATCCGGAAGACCAGGCGATGTGGCGCGTCATCGCCTCCCCTGCCGTGACCGATGGGATTGCGGTGGTTCCTTTTGGCCGGACAAAGTTCACGGCCGGCGTCAAGCTCGGTGGCAGTGGCGACATCACCGAAAGCGCCCGTCTCTGGGAGCGCGACGATCTCGGTGCTGACTGCCCGACGCCGGTGGGCCGCGATGGGAAGGTTTTTATTCTCTCGGATCGCGGGGAGATTAATTACATCGACGCCGCCACCGGTGAGGATATCTGGGTCGATGCGATCCCTCGTGATGCCGCCAAGTATTACTCCTCACCGATTCTCGCCGGGGACCTCCTTTACTGCGCCCGCGAAGACGGCATCCTCTCGTCGGTTCGCGTCAGCGAAAAAGGAATGGAGGTAATCTCAATGAACGACATGGGAGAGCGCCTCGCCGCCGCGCCGGTTCCAGTGAACGGCAAACTCCTCGTGCGTGGGGTTGATCATCTCTTCTGCATTGGCAGCGAGTGATCCGCTTAGGTTGAAGTCTGCCCAACATTATTCGTGAGAATCGGCTCTCCCGAGCGGCTAACGGCGTGCCAGGCGCTTTCCCGCTCCTTCGCATAGAATTTCATTCCTCTGCCCATTCCGTGACAAAACGCACCCTCTCTCTAACCGCCCTGATCTTCGTTCTCGGGGTCGTGGCTTTCATCTTCCTAACATCAGCGCCTGAGCCACGACTCATGCCGTTGCTGGAAGAACGCACTTCTCTCTGGTGGAAAGAAGGCTTCCCCGGCGTGATCGAGGATGCCCCCTGGGAGCAATGCCTCGAAACCGGTCTCTACGGATTTATCCTCGACTCGGAAAAACTAACACTCCCACATTTCGGGCCGCTCCGGGAGACAGGCTCGCTGGAGTCACTCCCGCCGGCTGATCTGCAACTGAAGCTGGAAGTGGACGGCAAATCCTACCGCGCTACCGCCGGTGGAGAATGGTCAAAATACTCAGGGCCGAGGATTGTTGATTCCGGGAAATTTTTCCAGCGCTTCGATGTCACCGACCTTATCTTTGAAAGTGAGGATAAGACCCGCCTCAATGTTGAGGCACGCCTCGAGGTGGCGGCCTGGCACGACCGGGTTTCGTTCATTCTTTCGGCCCGGCCCGGCGTGTCCTCGCTAAAGTCCGGAATGCAGGCATTCGGTAAAGTCGGCGGAGGCTTCGGATTAGACGGAACGAATCAATTTGTGATTCCGACCGAGGCAACGGCAGGACTGAACGCCTTCACGCTCTCCTTTTACGCCTTCGTTCCGCCCGACTTCAAAGCAGGGGAGCATTCCCCCTCGTTAATTTGTAAGAGCGGAAACGAACTGACGGACGGTCATCTCGGAATCATTCTCGATCACCTCGGAGCTCCGATGGCGAGAATCAATCCGGGAGGTGGACCCGGGAATGCCGCCTCGCTCGTGCCAACGCAACGACGCCCTCTCAAACTTGACGAATGGAATCATCTCGTCCTGAGCTATGACGGCACGCACTACCACTTTTATGTGAACGGTCAGCTTTACGCGGAGGAAATTTTTGCCACGGCCCGTCCTCTGATTTCCTCCCCGATCACTTTTGGACGTCGCGGAGACGGATTTGGGGATGGCTACCCATTCCGTGGAACGATTGATGAAATTCGTCTCTACAATCAAGTCGTCGATCCCGCCGCGATTCAAAACGGATCCGCCGGAAAGCCGACGGGCGAGTGGAGTTTTGACCCCGCCGGTCAGGGCCTCGAAACCAAGCCGAGAGATCAATGGTCGAGCGGAAAAGGACAGGTCACGCTGAATCAGGGGGAGTCCACGCTTTCTCTAGAAACCGCTCTGAGTGAAGGGAGCGAATGGACGACGGTCGCGCTCCCCGTGAACCCGATGAAGTTTTCAGAAATCACAGAGGCGCCTCCGGTTTCAGTGGAAGCCACCGAGTTCGCGACGAGAGAGCCGAGGCCGGTAGCCTACGAAACGGAGATGGGCTGGCACCGAATCAATCTTGACGGGATCGCCCCGATCTCTCCTCCCGGTGACGATCAACCGAGTCATGATGCGGTCGAGCGAATTCACCTCAGGCTCGTGAATGAGGGAGCGGAGGAAACTACGGCACGCCTTCTCTTTGAAAAGACTGCTCGTGGCATTCGTCAGCGTATTGGCACACCGATCACGGGAATCTCCGCAATCCTCCGGGACCCTGACGGAAACCCAACCGGCCTCCCCGTTCAGCTCAGCAAAAACTGGCACAACCACCCCGCAGCAGGCGTTTATTCCGGCCAGTGGTTTCATGGCATTTCCCAAATCCGGCTCCCGGCGGAATCTGAAACCGAGTTGGAGCTGACCCTTTGCTACGGACATTGGGGAGGCGTTGCCGCCGCTTCCCACGCCCAACTCAGCCTCATCGGCTGGGGTTCCAATCAACGATGGGACCAAAGTGCGCTCGGTGCCTGGGGGGAAAGTGTCTGCTACGAGCCGGATCAAATTCAGGGCAAGGCAACGATCACCGACGTCCGCCCGCTCATGGTCACGGCCATGTCCGGCAAGGATGAGTGGAGCTGGACCTCGAATGTTGGCGGCGGGGATTTCTTCCGACTCTTCGACGCGGAGGGCAAACGCATGACACATGCCGCGTTGCAGGCAAACTACTTGCGGCACGGCCCGTGTCTCACCGAAGTGACTTACGCAGGACGAGTCGCCGAGGGGATCCCCCATTCTTCCACCGTGAGTCTTGCGAGAACGGATGACCTTATCAGGGCGACCTATCGAATCCGACTCGACGTGACCCAAGAATTTCCTTTCTCACGCTTTGCCATTTTTCAGGTGGGTGCGGATTCCTACAACATGACCCATGAGGCGAAGTTCGCCCTCGGAAACGAAGAGGGGCTCACCCGCGAATGGAAGACGACTCCCGGAGGAAATCAGTATCAGGCCGAACCGCATCGGGCGGCTGGGGAAATTCCGTGGATCTCGATGCATGAAGGCGCACCCGTCGGTAAGTCCAAAGACGAAGGGGCCTGGGCCAATCGCGGCATCGTAATCCGTTCGTGGAAAGCACGCCTCGGCGGCGAAGAGGCAGCGCCCTGGGTCGCGGAGTTCGGAAATGAATCCCCGGGGCGAAGCAGTTCCACCGCAGACATCGTTCCGCCGCCGTGGATTAACTCGCTTCAGCCCGGTGATTTTGTCGAGGCGACGATTGAGCACCTCATCATTCCGCAATCAGCGGATGACTATCTCGGGCCTAACACTGAACTCAAAGAAGCGCTCGTCGCCGATGCGAATACATGGAGAATGATCGAGCGTGAAGCGAAGGGAAATGAACGACGCGTTCAGGTTACGAAGGGGATGCTGGAACATCGACACCCTGACATTCGCATTAAAACCGTTCGCGGGAAAGCGACGCTGAAACTTCAGGGAGGGATCGGCTATGTCCCCGTCACCTTCACGGGACTCCCCCGCGCTGACAGCGGCACGTTATGGATGAATGGAATTGCCGTCGATCAGTCAGTTCACGGCAATGATTTCTGGCAGACCGACTACGATGCCGCTTCAACGACCTGGAGTCGGACCTATAATTTCCCTGCGAATGGAAACGCTCCGATCGAGTTGGAGTTTCGGTAGCGTTGATGAGCCGATGCTACGAGGCCCAGTCGGAAGGCTGACGCCATCCGCTACGAAAGGAATCAAAAATGTAGCTGAAGATGCAAAATCTTCAGAATTTTCCGAACCGACGTCCGCTCAAAGGATCGTCGCGAACACCGAATCTGACCTGAATTTTCAGCAAATTCAGCTACAGGACATAGATGAATAACTCCGAAGGTTTTCGATTACCAAGCTTCACCCATCCAGCGGACGAGCGATTGATTGGTTAAACCGGACCAGCTTCCCTGAGAAACCAAGGGAGCCTCCTTCGTTCATCAATGAGGGCAGTAGCCGTTGTAGCCATACCCGCCTCCATGGCTGCCTCCATACCCACCTCCATACCCACCTCCATGGCCGCCTCCATAGCCGTATTGGCCGCCACCGTAGCCATGACTGCCATGACTGCCATGTCCCCCGTGCCCGCCATGGCCGCGATTATATCCACGGTGATTGTCGCTCACAACCGCAGCGCCGAGAGCCGCGCCGGCAATACCACCGACGATGGCGGCCTCAGTTGAGGTGCAAGAGGTATTCGTAAAAAGAAGGACGGCAGCCGAAGCGACCACGACAAGGAGATTCAGGGGATTTTTCATCAAGGTTCGATCTGTTTGCGTTAACTCGGGAATGTGAATCATTCCCACTGACCGACAGACGAACGAGTTCACCCCGCTATGCCGCAAATTTTTTCAGAATCTGCGCTCTCTTCACTCCATCAAATCAGGGCGGTTCTTCCGGGTTCGCTCTTCGGCCATGGAATCTCTCCAATCATCAATCGCTTTGTGATTCCCTGACAAAAGCACATCGGGAACCGGGAGATCCCGAAATTTCGCCGGACGCGTGTAATGCGGGGACTCGATCCGTTTTCCATCACCGGAAAACGATTCCACCTCAGACGAAGTGTCATCGCCGAGGACTCCGGGAATGAGACGAACGACCGCGTCAGCGACGACAGCGGCAGCGATGGTTCCATTCGTGAGAACGTAATCTCCGATCGATATTTCTTCATCAACGAGTGCTTCGACGACGCGATGATCAATGCCCTCGTAGTGCCCGCAGAGGATGATGAGATGTTCCTCTGAAGAAAGTTCAACCGCCCTTGCCTGAACGAACGGTTTTCCCTGCGGCGTCATGAAAAGGACCTTCGTTCGCTCGGTTCTCAGCGCCTCCACCGCCGCGAAAAACGGCTCGGGTTTCATCACCATGCCAGGACCGCCACCGTAGGGAATGTCATCGACTTGCCGATGCTTGTCCGTGGTGTAGTCACGGAGATTATGAAAACCAAACTCCACCTTTCCCGACGAAGCCGCCCGCCCCATGATGCTTGACTGCAAAGGTGCCTCCGCGATCTCCGGAAAAATAGTGATGATATCGATCTTCATTGAGTGGTTGCCGTCCGAGACTACCCTCAATTTCTGAATCGCGCCAACACCGTAAACTCGTTTCCGGACTCACGAGCAAGGATCACCCGCGTCTCACGAAACTCACCGATCCGACCGGTGCTTTCGATGCGACGAATCCCCGGAACGAGACTGACAAGGCTGCTGACCTCACCCCACTCCGTGTCCGAAATCCCGAGAACGGCCTGCACCTCGCCGACATCTTCAAACACGTAATCATCGACCGTGCCTTCGATCCCGTCATCGCCGTTGCGAACCGAGACAAAATTCAACGAAGAATCGTAAGTCGCCCCGGTGATCGCGCTGATGATTTCCCAGGGAGCAGCGTTCAAATCGACGAGACCATCACTGAAGATCGTGAAGTAGTCCCGCCAAAGAGGCTGAGTTTTGGCGACGACATCCATCCCCGCGACAAACATCATTTGTTCCACGGAAGTAAAGGGGCCATTCAGTGGATACTCCGGATGCTCCATTCCGGCGTAGAAAGCCTTTTCGGCCCCGTTTGAGAGAACTTCGCTATCTTCGTCGATCCAGTCAGCGAGCGAATCGACGGCCCGACTTGCACTCGCGGCGTCCATGCCCCACGAAACAAACAACTCATTCGTCGCCGCACGCCACGCAGCTTCGGTAAGATTATTCACCGGAACGCGTCCTCCTTCACTCGTGATGCGAACCTCGTAATCACGATTTTCGTCAAATTGAAAACGAAGTGCAGGATCTCCCGGCTCGATCTCCGGGTGCATCGCGACGACGAGACCGCTCTCGGCTAACATCCCTGCCTGATATTCGGCCCGCCTCAGCGTGTTCTCCTCCCAACCCGGCTCGGAAGCCTCCCAAAGTCCTCCGACGATGAGGGCAAGAATAATGACCGAAGCGAGGACTAACAAAAGTGCCATCCCGCGCTCGCCTGAATATTTTAAGCCGCTTCTCTTCATTGGCCTCCTCCACCGCCGTTCCCACCGCCGTCTCCGCCGCCGTCTCCGCCGCCGTCTCCACCGCCGTCTCCGCCACCGTTCCCGCCACCGTTCCCGCCGCCGTCTCCGCCGCCATTACCGCCGCCACGCGGTCCGCCTGCGCCGGGAGGTCGTCCCTGACCATTTCCATCTCCTCCCCGTCCGGGAGGCCCTCCGGCAGAGCGATCTCCCCCACGCGGACCCCGGCCATCTCCGGGACGCCCTCCTTCACCCTGCCCTGCATTCTGTGGTGGTCCGCCTGTCGTCGTGGTCGTAGCAATCGAGGCGGAGGAACTCTGCGCCGCAACTGAAACCTCGGCCGCCTCGGCCGCCGAATCAGGATCGACAAGGCGATCCGGGACTTCGTAAACCAATCGGATCGGAATCGAACTCCCCCGATCAAGGATTGAAAATTCCATCAAAGGCGGCAGCTTTTCCTCATCTGTCCACTCCTCAAGCCACTCACTGGAATCATCGTCCCAAAAGCGCCACGAGGCAGAACTGACTCCTCTCAATAGTGGCAGCCAAAAGCGCCCGTTCTCATCTTCGTCGAGCAATTCGCCGCTCCCGACGCGAAAAGCCATTCCGGACCCGTCACTGTCTTCCGGAACAAAATCACTCCGGCTCAGAGCGAGATCAAACCCCTGAGTGCCGTCCGGCAGAATCTCCCCGGGACGCAGCGCGATGAACGATTCCTCAGCACTTCCTATCATTTCCCCGAAAACGAACGCGGTCGGAGTATTCTCCATCTGCAATTCGTGGTAACCACTATCTGAATCACTCGCCGGGGTGATCGCAAAAGAAGCGTCCGGGGGAAGCCCTTCGATGGTCTCACGAAGCAGAACCACAAATCGATCCACCTCCTCACCGCGACGATCCAGTGTTCGTATTTCGGCAGCGGTATCACCCGCCTGCCAAACGATGGAGAAGATCGAGGTCGTGATCAACCCGAGGATCACCATCGCGACCACAATCTCGAAGAGCGAAAATCCCCCGCAACGATGGTGATGCATTACCTTCATCTCGATGGCTTGTAAACGAGGACACTAACACGCTCCACCTGCGGTCCGCCGTCATCGACAAATTCGACCTCGGCGGTGAGTTGATACAGGTCGACCAATTCCGAACCTTCGCCGTTATCCACCGCGAAGGGCTGAGCATAGGTCCGGAAAGTCAGATCGAAAGCCTGATCATACACCTCCGTCGTCATCGCCGAAGGTTCGAGCCGCTTCGTTTCCGACAGCAACGATTCGAGGCGACTTTGCATGAGGCGGTCCTTCGCAAATGCGGAAGAGGTTTCATTCATTCGCTGAAGAATACCGATCAGCCCCGTCACCGAAATCGCAAAAATCGCGACCGCAAGGACCACGTCGAGAAGCGCAAAGCCCCGCTTTGAAGAGGAAGCACTCATTCCACCCAGGCCCTTTCTGACTGAATATCCGCCGTGAGCGGGTGAAAAGTCACCTCAAAGAATGAGCCTTCATTTTCCATGCGAACGCTCATCGGTTCACACATTCCTGAAGGCTGAAAAATCCAGCGACGAAACTCCCCGCCCGTGAGCGAAATCCAGTCCGGTTCGTTCCAGATCCTCAGGCTGCAGCGGATTGAGGGATCCACTTCGTAGGCAGCACTGTATCGAAGCCCCGCCTCAATTTCTTCGCGACGAAGATCCTCCTCCACATTCGCCGTGGAAATCCCCCTCGCCGCCGAAGCCTCAATGATCGCCTCCTGTTGCTCCAACTGTTCCAACTCCAGTTGCAGCTCGTCAAATTCCTCGGCTCCGCCGTAGGGCTGAAAAAAACGGGACGCCCGGAACCCTTCCCGGTCAAAGACGATCTGATAGGGACGGCTTTCCTTCATCGCACGAAGCCGAACCTCCCGCGCCATGAGCGCAAGCGCATTGACCGGCTCCCGGGCGATGCGCTCTTTCTGAACGCTGTCGATCGCCGGCACCGCAAGTCCCGCAAGAATCGCCACCACCGTCAGCGCGACCACCACCTCAACGAGCGTGAAGCCCGACGAGGCTGAGTTTTTACTTCCAGTTCCCGACATCATCGTCGCTTTCCACCCCATCGTCGCCGAGGGAAAAGAGGTCATACTTTTTGTCACTCTTCTGAGCGGGAATGCGATACTGATACTGATTACCCCACGGATCGAGCATGGGCTCTTCGAGGTAAGCCCGCCAACGCTCCGGCTGCGGATCACCGGTGGGGCGCTCGACGAGAGCCATTAGTCCCTGCTCCTGCGTCGGCGGCTTGAAATAATTGTTTCGCTCGTAAGCCTTCACCGCGAGATCGAGCGCTTTCAAATCCGAATCGACCCGGCCATATTTTGCATCGTCGACAAACCCGATCACCAGATGGATGCCGGAACCGGCGAGGACCGAAATAATCGTGATCACAATGACCAGTTCGACGAGCGTAAAGCCGGAACGACGGCGGTTTTGCAGGGATGAAATTTTCATGAGTTTCGAGGTTCAAAAAGTAAAGTTATCGGGCTCTGATGCCTGACATGGATCCAAAAATAGTGGTGATCACCGAATAGGCAACGACGCCGACGACAACCGCCACCAGACAAAGCATGACGTTTGGCACGATGCTCGTCAATCGCGAGATCCGGATGTCGAGGTCTTCGTCATACTTGGTTGCAGCCTTGGAAAACGATTTCCCAAGCTCGCCGGTTTGCTCGCCGATTGCGATGCGATCTATCAGTCCCTCGGGGAATGCTTCCGTCTTTGCCATGGCTCGTGCGAGGCTGGTGCCTTCGCCGACATCCAACACCACCGTCTCGAGATGGTTTCTCACGAAATGATTCTGCGTCCCGCGAGTGATGAGCTTGAGACTGTTCAGGAGCGGCACCCCATTGTTGATTAAATTCGACATCGTGTGGCAAAACTGGGCATAAAATCGCCCGAAAATAACCGGCCCGAAGGCAGGCAGCTTCATTTTATATTCATCCCACCAGGGTCGGCCCTTCGCTGATTTGATGAAAAGACGGAAGCCGACGACACCTCCAATCATGAGGCCGAGAAGAAGCCACCACCACGCCGACATGAAATCGGTGAACCGAATGAGAAGGTCCGTCACAAAGGGAAGATCCTGTCCCGTCTTCTGCATCATTTTCGTGAGCGAAGGCATCAGGACGGTGCTGACGACAAAAATGAGAACGACACAGGCGAGCAGCACCGTCAGCGGATAAATCATCGCGCTGACGGTCCGGCGTTGCAGATTCGAGAGCTGCTTCAGATTGATGACGAGACGGCGAAGAATTTCGGGGAGAGAGCCACTCGCTTCACCCGCAGCAACAAGACTGCAATAGAGCTCATCGAAGGTCAAAGAAGCACGACCCAATGCTTTTGAAAAACGCGTCCCTTCGCGAATTTCATCCCTCAGGACCCCGGCAACGGCCTTAATCGAGGGCGAGGTCGAGCGCTCATTCAGGATCTTCAGCGCTCTTTCCAGCTGCATTCCCGCATCGAGCAGGTCCGCCAGCTCCTCCGTGAAAAGAATCAGCTCAGCCCGCTTCAGTTTTCGCGGCCCCGATTTGGCTGCCACCGCTTTTCTTTTCCCTCTTCCGGAAACCTCCTCTTCGAGCCCCACACTGACCGGAATCAAAGTCCTCGCTTCCAGCTCGCGATAAGCCTCCGACTTATTCCGCACCATCACATTTCCGGAAACCTGTTTTCCGGAAGAATCGATCGCGGTGTAGAAAAATGCGGGCATGCAGGGAGATTATGAAACCAAACCCCGCTGAATGTCAGGTGTTTCCTGCAAAATTGACGAAATAATCGAACGAGGCCCCGGCCCCTGTTTTGAGACAATCAACGCGAAAACGCGAGTGTCCGGAATGAACACGGCTAATGCTCGCCATCTGGGTATTCGAAAACCCTATTGACCTTGCCCCTCACTCTTGAATCTGGGGCAGATAAGAAGAGCAGGCAGAAGAACTAACGATAGTCTCGTCGCAGCATCAAATTGGAATGCACAGTCCCATAGACTCTACGATTCACCACGACCCTTTCGAGATTGCCTCAGAGCCACGCATTCACTCCGCCGGAGGCAGTGAACTCATCGCTCACGCAATAAGCGTTCCCCGCTTCAAGAACGACCCGTCGACCGCTCGCGCAGCGGACTTCGAGATGGAGGGGACGATCGCCGGGGAACTGCTCTGCGGCTTCGCGGATCGTCGTAATGACCGTAACGGAGTCGCGGACGGAGTCGAGCTTGAGCAGGACCGGCGTCGCAAAAGGCGGGCTCTCATGGTGACCATTACTGTCGTTCCCGTTAGAAAACTCAATAGGGTTAGGTGCCTGACTCAACCCTGCGGCCGGCGCTCCGGTTGGGTTTGAATCCCTGCGCTGTGGTGTCACTGAAACCTGAATCGCGTCAGGATCCGGTTCAAGGGTGATGATTTCATCGGCGGTGAGTCGGTTTTCCTCGGAACGGTTATCCTGCTCGACCTTGGCTTTCAGCTCAACCACGCTGCCTTTCCCGATGATCTGATTGCACTTGTTGAAGGTCTCGTTCCAGACCATGACTTCGGTCAAACCGGTAAAATCTTCGATCAGGAGAATTGCGAAGGGTTTACTCTCGCGCTTTGTGTATTTGACGTTCGATTCATTGATGAGGCCGGCAAAGCGCTGCGTCTTTTTTCCGGGTTTCATCTGAGGGAGATCACCGATCATGGCGTAGTTTCCTTTCTCAATAACGCTCCGGTATTCGTCGAGCGGGTGACCGGTGACGTAGAAGCCGAGGAGTTCTTTCTCGTGGGTGAGATATTCGCGCTGATTCCAGACGACCCGGTCTTCCTCGATAATCTCCGGGGCCGGGGCGGCAGACATGAGCTCGTTCATGTCAAAAAGCGCAGTCTGGCCGCTCGCACGATCTTTCTGCGCCGCGTTCGACCCGGCGATGACTTGCCCCACTTTGGAGAACATGTCGTCGCGCCGCTCAAGAGTGAAGTCGAAAGCCCCCGCCTTGATGAGGTTTTCGAGAATTTTCCGGTTCACCGACTTGCTGTCGAGACGGCTCGCAAAGTCTTCGAGGGATTTGAATTCGCCGTTTTTCTCCCGTTCCTGAATCGCGATTTCCATGGCGGCGGCGCCGACGTTTTTAATCGCGGCAAGGCCGAAGCGAATCGCTTTTCCTCCATCCTCTCGAATCTCGGGGACGAATTTCTGAAAGCTGCGATTCACATCGGGCTCGAGAATTTTAATCCCCATGCGCTGACATTCGGCGACAAAAGTCGAGATCTTGTCGGTGTTGTTGATCTCATTACTGAGGACGCCGGCCATGAATTCGACGGGGTAGTTCGCTTTCAGATACGCGGTCTGGTAGCTGATCAGGCCATAAGCCGCTGAGTGCGATTTGTTGAAACCGTAGCCCGCGAATTTCTCGAGCAAATCGAAGATGTCGTTCGCCTGCTTCTCGGGGATGTTATTCACCTTGGCGCAACCCTCGACGAACATCTTCCGCTGTTTAATCATCTCGGAGAGCTTCTTCTTACCCATCGCGCGGCGAAGAAGGTCAGCCTCACCAAGTGAGTAGCCGGCGAGAAGGTTCGCGGCTCGCTGGACCTGCTCCTGATAGATGAGAATCCCGTAGGTTTCTTCACTCGCCTCTTCGAGAAGGGGGTGGAGATACTGAACCTTTTTTTTCCCTTTCTTCCGGTCAATAAAGTCGGGGATGAGGTCCATCGGACCTGGGCGGTAGAGGGCGATCAAGGCGATGATGTCCTCAATCCGGGTCACGTCGAACTGGCGACAGAGGTTCATCATGCCGCCGGACTCCAACTGGAAGACCGCAGTTGTTTCTCCCCGGTTCAGCAATTCAAAGGTGGATTTGTCGTCGAAGGCATCGTTGTCGACGACGAAGTCGGGCGTGTGGCGATGGATGAGATCGACCGCATCCTGGATCACGGTCAGGGTCTTGAGACCGAGGAAGTCCATCTTCAACATCCCGAGATCGGTGAGCGGACTCATCGCGAACTGGGTCACGACCTCGCCCTCTTTTCCCCGGATGAGCGGGACGTAGTTGGTGAGCTCGCGATCGCCGATGACAACTCCCGCCGCGTGGATCCCAGTGCCCCGCGTGAGGCCCTCGAGGAACATTGAGTATTTGTAGAGCTGATCGATCGTCGGATTGTTCTCAATCTCCGCCTTCAACTCAGGATTCTTCTTCTTCGCATCCGCGAGCGTGATGTTCAGCTCGGCGGGGATCATTTTCGCGACGCGATCGCCTTCCGTGTAGCTCAGGCCCATGACGCGACCGACGTCGCGGACAACACTTTTCGCCCCGAGGGTGCCGAAAGTGACGATGTGCGAAACGGCGCGTTCACCGTATTTCCGGCGCACGTAGTCGATTACTTCAGGACGGCGTGTCTGGCAAAAGTCGATGTCGATATCGGGAGGCGAGACACGTTCCGGATTGAGGAATCGCTCGAAAATGAGACCGAAGCGAATCGGGCACAAATCGGTGATCCCCAGCACATAGGCAACGATCGATCCCGCCGCCGAACCACGGCCCGGACCGACCGGAACGCCGTTGTCTTTCGCCCATTTCACAAAGTCCCAGGTGATGAGGAAGTAAGAGACAAAACCCATCTTTTCCATGACGCCGATCTCGTAATTGAGACGGGTCCGGAGCTCTTCGTCGGTGTCGGCGCGGTCGCCATAGCGCCAGACGAGGCCCTCGAAGCAGACCTGGCGGAAATAGGCTTCACGTGGGCTCCCATCGGGAGATTCGAACTGCGGATATTTCTCCGAGCTGGTCGAGTCGAGGTGAATCTCGACGTTGCAGCGCTCCGCGATCCGCATGGTGTTGTCGACCGCTTCGGGGATGTCTTTGAAGATTTTCCGCATCTCGTTGGTGGTCTTGAAATAGACCTCCGGCGAGTATTTCATGCGGTTCTCATCCATCTGCAGCGAGCCGGTCCCGATGCAGATCATGACGTCATGCGCTTCGTGGTCCGCCGCGTTGAGGAAGTGCGCGTCATTCGCGGCGACGAGACCGAGGTCGAACTCTTTGCCGAATTCGATCATCTGCTTAGCGCAGAGCGCCTGCTCCGCGAAGCCGTGGTCGTGGACTTCGAGGAAGAAGTTCTCTTTGCCAAAAATCTCGATGAATTCCCGGATGCTCTGGCGAGCCCCGTCGAGGTTCTCGTTTTGAATAAACTGATTCACCTCACCATTGATGCAGCCGCTCAGGCAGATAAGGCCCTCGGCGTGTTCTGCGAGCGCCGCTTTGTCGATCCGCGGCTTATAATACATGCCCTCAAGGTGACCAATGCTGGTCAGCTTCATGAGGTTCTCGTAGCCCTTATTCGTCGCCGCGAGGAGCGTGAGATGGGAGTTCCGCTTCTTCTTTTTCGCCCCGACCGGCTCGGCCTTTTTGTCGGTCAACGCGACGCCGGGAGGGGTGAGGTAAGCCTCCATTCCGATGATTGGCTTGATCCCCGCCGCCTTTGCCGCCTGGTAGAACTCGATCGCCCCGAAGATATTCCCGTGATCCGTCATCGCGACCGCCGGCATCTTGCAGCGCTCCGCTTTTTTCATCAGCTCCTTGATCCGGATCGCCCCGTCGAGAGTCGAGTATTCGGTGTGCAGGTGGAGGTGAATGAAGGGATCAGTGGGCATGTGACGGGCGGGGCAGAAGGCGGGCCTTCATCATAAAGAGGAGTTCCCCGGAGGCAAGAGTAAGCAATCGAAAAGAGGAATGAATCTCGATGACGGGATCTCATTCGCTTGCCGAACGATTCAAATTTCGATCTAATTCGATCATGAAATCGAAACTCTCCCTCATCGGATTCCTCGCTCTGAGCGCCTTCACTTTGAACGCCGACGACTGGCCGTCCTGGCGTGGGGACACGCTTGGGTCAGCTCGCACGACCTCGACCGAGTTGCCGACGGAGTGGGGAAAGGAAAAGAACGTCCGCTGGCGGATTGATCTCCCCGAAGGCGGGAACTCCACCCCGGTGATCTGGAACGACCTCGTTTTTGTGACTCAGCCGAACTCGGAGGAAAAGACCCGCAACCTCCTCTGCCTGAGCAGGAAAGACGGTTCGCTGCTCTGGGAAAAAGGCGTCTTCTACGACAAAGAGGAGCGCACCCACCGCACGAATCTCTACTGCTCAGCCTCGCCGGCGGTCGACGGCGAGCGGGTCGTCGTGTCCTTCGGCTCGGCGGGGATGGTCTGCTACGATCTCGAAGGCAGTGTCCTCTGGGAGCGGGACTTCGGGGCGATTGATCATGTCTGGGGAAACTCCAGCTCCCCGGTGATCCATGGTGATCTCGTGATTCATTATCATGGTCCGGCGGAGAATGCGGTGCTCTACGGCTTAAACAAAGTCACCGGGGAAACGGTTTGGAAATGGGACGAGCCGGTCTGGAAACCGGGAAAACGCACCGACGGTTTCGGAGATCGGGAGGGCGAGGGTGTGATTGGTTCTTTCAGCACCCCTATCATCGTGGACACGGGTGAGCGCACCGAGTTGATCATGAGTTTTCCGCTTGAGATGAAAGCCTTCGATCCCGCGACTGGAGAATTGTTGTGGACTTGTCAGGGCCTGAACCCTCTCGTCTACACATCGCCGGTTTACAACGATGACGTCGTCGTCGCGATGGGTGGCTACTACGGAAACTCCATCGGGGTGAAGGTCGGCGGCGAAGGCGATGTCACCGAATCGCATCGGCTCTGGCAGGAGGTCCGGCACAATGGCGGGATCGGCTCCGGTGTCGCCAAAGACGGGAAACTCTACTACCAGGACTCCGGCGGGATTGCCTACTGCGACGACATGAAGACCGGGAAGACGCTCTGGCGGGCCCGCCTTCCCGGGGCGGGGAAATCCTGGGGGTCGTTTGTTCTCGCGGGCGATCACATTTACACGCTGAGCCAGGCTGGTGATTCAGTCGTGTTTAAAGCCTCGACCGAAGGTCTCGAGGTCGTCGCGGAAAATGATCTCGGCGAGCACACGAATTCTTCAGTCGCCCCGGCGAATGATGAGATCTTCATTCGGACTCACGAAGGGCTTTGGTGCATCGGCGAATGAAAGCAGCAATCTGGCTCATCGGACTGCTTTCGCTCCCCGCGATCAGTCAGGCTGACACGGATCGGGACGAGGCTCTCCCCGGCCTGAAGCGGGCCGCGACCTACTACCGCGAGACAGTCGCTTTTCAGGGTGGCTATGTCTATTACTACTCCCCCGATCTATCGAAACGTCTCGGCGAAGGCGTTGCCACAGCCACGGAGGTTTGGGTGCAGCCGCCGGGGACTCCGGCGGTAGGTCGGGCCTTTCTCAAGGCCTTCGCGGCAACGGATGATCGGTACTACCTTGAGGCGGCGCTCGAAGCGGGGAACGCTCTCCGCTATGGGCAGCTCGAATCGGGAGGTTGGCGCAACTCGATCGACTTCGACCCGGCGGGGCCACGTATCGACCAGTATCGGAACGGGAAGGGCAAAGGGAAAAATTTCTCCAGTCTCGACGACGACATCACGCAGTCAGCGCTCCGTTTTTTAATCGAATTGGATGAGGCGACCGGCCGACAGGATGCCGCGATTCGTGAGGCAGTTCAATACGGGCTTGAGCGACTTCTCGCGGCGCAGTTTCCGAACGGGGCATTTCCGCAAGGGTGGAATGCCCCCGTTGAGAAGCGCCCGGCCCTTCCCGCGAGTTTTCCCGAATACGACTGGAAGACGGAGGGCCGCATTAAAAATTACTGGGATCACTACACCCTGAACGACGGGGCGGCGGGCGCGATCACCGACCTCCTCATCACGGCGCATGATACCTATGGGGAGCCTCAGTTTCTCGACGCGCTCACGAAGCTGGGCGACTTTTTGATTCAGGCCCAGCTCCCCGAGCCTCAGAGAGGATGGGCC
The DNA here is from genome assembly GCA_964583035.1 of uncultured Akkermansia sp. GTDB lineage: Bacteria > Verrucomicrobiota > Verrucomicrobiia > Verrucomicrobiales > DEV007 > Arctic95D-9. Next base: position 4,943 of record CAZOUP010000058.1, on the reverse strand, counting down.
CAGCAGTATGGCCCTGAGATGCACCCGATCTGGGCGCGCGCCTTTGAGCCCCCGGCCGTGAGCGGACGCGAATCGGAAGATGCCATGATCGCACTTCTTAAAATCGCGGCCCGCACCGGAGAGAAGCGGTTTCTCGAGCCAGTCGTGCCCGGGGTGAAATATCTGGAAAGTTCTCTCCTCCCCGATGGTCAACTCGCCCGTTATTATGAACTGGAGACAAATCGCCCTCTCTATATGCAACGCTCGGGGGGTGGCTACGAGCTGACCTATGACGATTCCAATTTGCCGGATCACTACGGATGGAAAAACTCTCCGCAGTTGGAGTTAATTAAAGAGGCCTATCGCAGTCTCGCCGTGAGCGGGAATCTCGACGGGGTTTTTCAATCTCCCGTTCCTGACGAGAGAATGATCCGCGAGATTCTCTTCCATCTCGATGACAAAGGCGGCTGGCTGACGAAGCACGAACCCGACGGTCCAAGACTCGTCGGCCAGCCCAAATTTCAGCCCGGCGAGGAATACCTCAGCAGCGCGGTCTTCGTCGAAAACGTGACGGCGCTGGCGAGGTTTTTGGGGCGCTGATCTTGAGCGCCCGCCTCAAGATCGGCATTGCTCCCAATGCCGCTACACTAAAGAACCGAGCGGCGTTGGGGACAACGCCGACTGGCTCGCGATCACGCTTCGAGTCGCCACACTTTTTGCCTCAACTGAGCCATCGGAGATTCTTCGAAGCGCTCATACCAGACCGTTAGAAAACTGCCATCATCCAACTCGACGGTCGAGGGATATCCCAAATCAACGTTGAATCCATCGTCCGAAAGCACGATCGGCTCGGACCAGGTTGCGCCTTCATCGTCACTAAAGCGGACCTGATTCCCGAAGGGCTTCCGGCGGTAGCCGTAGCTCATGAGGAGCCGTCCGTCCTTCAGCCTAAGGAGATGGGAAGGAAGACCCCAGACCCCGATGGATCGTGGCGTGCTCCAGGAGAGGCCACCGTCTTCGGATTCGCATTGCAAGGTCTCGCCCTTTCCGTTTTCGTTATGGTTGCGAATCTGAGCGACGATCTTCCCGCTCTCGCATGGCACGGCATGGAGCTCGTGATAGTTCGCAAAGTCATCCCCTTCTCTCGTCGGGATTTCTGAAAGCCACTGCCAGGTCTGGCCATCGTCACGGGACTCGACCGCTCCGACCCGTTTTTCCTCGGCCCAGAGCTTTTTGCCGAGGTAGAGGAGACGGCCATCGGCGAGTTGGCAGGGGCCGTGAGGGCTGTTCACAATCGTGTCGATGCGCGACGAAAAGGTGAGGCCGCCGTTGGTGGATCGGTAAGCCCAGACTCCCTGCTCTGCTTGGCGGGCGGCATCATCGGGGAGGCGATGGTGAGTTGCCATCCACGCAGGGTCGCCCAGTTTCTCGCCCTTATCGATGTAGCGCTCCGCGTAGGCGAGAGAGGTGAACGAAGTCACGATGAGACTCCCACTCGCGGTTTCGAGAAGCCCGGCATCGCGGTCATCGATCGTGCCATCGACAATAGTGCGGGGAAAAGTCCAGGTCGCGCCGCCATCCCTGGATCGCATCATTTCCACGGTTCCGAAGGGACAAACATGAGCTTCCCGCCGACCTGACCAAACAACAATGAGATCGCCATTCTGCAATCTCCCCACCGTGGACCAGCCGTGGTAGTAATGATCCTGAGGGGAAATTGTCCGGATCGCGCCGCTCGCGGCGGCAGGTCCTTCCTTCGCGTAGAGAGGGTGCCCGAGCAGGGCGATCGATAATCCAGTGAACTGTCGGCGCGTGATGCCATGGTGGGGTCTTTCCATGTTCGCTATTTGAGCAATTGCGCGTCGCCTCCAACAGTCCGCGATCAGGGCTTCGAGGTAGATTTTCCCGCTGGAATTCTGGACATCTGGTCAAATTCGGGGAATCCTCTTCGGATGAGCCTTCGTGTCCTTTGTGCCTTCACTGTTTTCAGCTTTTTCGCCGTCACTTCTTCGCTTGCCGAAGATCGGGTCAATGACCCTGCCTCGTTCACCTGGAATCCGAAGCTTTCCCCGACGGGTCCTGTTCTCGTCACGGTGAATTTGCAGAACCAAACCTCCGCCGTTTATCGCAACGGAGTGCTTATTGGCTCATGCCTCGTCAGCACGGGGCGGCCCGGCTACGAAACGCCGACCGGTGTTTTTCATATTCTCGAAAAAGACGTCGACCATCGTTCCGCGACCTACAACAACGCGTCGATGCCTTATCAGGAAAGACTGACCTGGGGCGGAGTCGCGCTCCATGCAGGCGGACTGCCGGGCTATCCTTCATCTCACGGTTGCATTCATCTGCCCTACGAGTTTTCGAAGAAGCTTTTCGAAATTACGGAGATGGGCGGAACCGTGATTGTCTCAGACGGCCCTCCCGGTTCTGCGGTGACCGATGGCCATCAGGTATCGTTCAAGGATGGCGAATCCAGTGAGATTGACTGGCGACCGCATGACTCCCCTTCCGGTCCCGTTTCGATTCTTTTCAGCAATGCGGACAATGCGGTGATCATCGTGAGGAATGGAGTTCTCATCGGAAAAGGCGAAGCCCACCTCAAGACATTTGCGGAGAAGCCGAAGGGCACCTACACCTTCGTCCTCGATGCTTGGAGCCGCGATGCGAAGTCCGGTGAGATGGTTCCACATTGGCATCAGGTGGATGGGCCTCCACAGAGCCATCTTCTCAAGTCAGCGAGCCATGTCGAGATGGACCCGCGTCTTCGCCACATCATCGAAGCCGCGCTCAAGCCGGGAACGACTTTGATCATGACTGAGGATCCGATGACCGAAGCGACCCGCAGCGCGCCGGGCTTTCAGATTCTCAGCGGGGGTAATCCTTTGGCTGCTAAGTAGTGAGCGAGTTGCCACCAAACGCCGCTCCCTCCGAGGGGCCGCCGGAGATTTGGTTGATCATCCTGCTCCCTTTCATCTTCGCCGTCGTCTTTCCGCTCTTCTGGTGCTTCGTCATGAAAATGCTGAGTTTCGCGGGAGGCTGGAAGCGGCTCGCGGCCCGATATCAAACCGAAGAAAAACCGACGGGGAAACTGTTCTCCGGCGTTCAAGGGCAGATCGGACTGGTTTCCTATCGAGGCGTTTTAGAATGCACAACGAATGCTGAAGGATTCTTTCTAAGACCCGGATTTCTTTTCCGCTTTGCTCATCCTCTCATTTTCATTCCATGGTCGGAATGCCATGAGGTGACTCGTTCCCATGTCATCTGGATGAAATGGATCCGCGCCGATATTGGCGAGACGAGTGTGGCAACGATTCGTCTCGCCGCCCGTGTCTTTGAAGAGTCGGAAGGTCAGGTGCTTCTCAAATAGATGGGCCCCCTTTGGTCACTCGTTCGATTCGCCCAATACGGGGTCCCGTCGCTTCGAAAATTGACATCAAGTCCCTTCCTCGCGAGCCTCGATGAATCAAGACACGACGACCATTTAAGATTCTGACTCTGGTTTGTACACTCGCTTTCTGCGGAGCAAACACTCGAGGCGCTGATAAACCTAATATTGTGCTTATCGTCGCGGACGATCTTGGATTCGGCGACCTCGCCTGCTACGGGAGCAGCCTTCATGAGACACCCCACCTTGATGCACTCGCCGCGAAAGGGCTGAGGTTCACCGATTTTCATTCGGGAGGTTCCATGTGCAGCCCGACCCGGGCTTCTCTCATGACGGGCTTCTATCCCCAGCGATACGGCAGTCAGTTCGACGGAGCGCTCTCCGCGAAAAACACTCAGGGTGGCTTACCTCTCGAAGCGGAAACGATCGCCGAAGTATTGCAGAAAAACGGCTACACGACCGGCTGCTTCGGAAAGTGGCACCTCGGCTACGAAGCTCCTTTTTTGCCAAACAACCAGGGCTTTGATGAATTCCGCGGGCTCCTTTCCGGTGATGGAGATTTCCACACGCGGGTCGATCGCTCAGGCAACGACGACTGGTGGGAGAATGATCAACCCGTCAAAGAATCCGGCTACACCACGGATCTCCTCACAAAACACAGCATCGAATTCATGGAGGAGAATCGTGAAAAGCCTTTCTTCCTCTACCTTCCGCATCTCGCGATTCACTTTCCCTGGCAGGGACCGACTGATCATCCTCACCGCGTAGCCGGCACCAGCTATCATCAAGATAAGTTCGGGATTATCCCGGATCCGGCAAATGTTGCCCCGCATGTCAAAGCGATGGTCGAAGCGCTTAATGCAGGCGTCGGTCGAATCATCGGCGCTCTCGACGAGCTTGGTCTCACGGAGAACACCCTCGTCGTCTTCACTTCCGACAACGGCGGCTATCTCAACTACGGAAAAAAGTTCCAAGGCATCTCAAGCAATGCTCCTTACCGCGGACAAAAGACAGAGGTCTACGAAGGCGGTCATCGCGTTCCGACAATTGTTTCCTGGCCCGGGAAAATCACGCCGGGAGTTTCGGAGGCGCTTACCCACAGCAACGATCTCTTCCCGACTTTCCAACGGATCGCCGGACTTGAACCGGCGACGACCGATGGGGTTGATCTCTCTTCGCATCTCCTGAAGACGGAGGACGCTCCAAATCGGAATCTCTACTGGCGGACCCGAACTCACGGCGCAGTTCGCGGCGGACCCTGGAAACTTTGCACCACGAAAAACAAGGCCCAACTCTTTCACCTCATCGACGACCCTGCCGAAAGAAATGACCTCGCCGATCGTTATCCTGAAAAAGTTCAAGTATTGACCCGCGACTGGCAGAACTGGGAAAGCGAAATGAACGCCACTGCTGAAAGTTACGGACTCTCTATTCCATGAAAATTGCTATACTCATCATTCTCACCTGCATCGCTTCTATCAGTCTTACTGAGGCGCGTGAAAAACCTAACATTATCTTTATCATGGCCGACGACCTCGGCTATGGCGACCTCGGCTGCTACAGCAACCCCATTCTCGAC
>CAZOUP010000057.1:0-32160 GCA_964583035.1 uncultured Akkermansia sp. | reverse complement strand
GACCTCGTGGTGTGTCACTTGCTTGATCTCGGCGGTGTGTGAGTGGGAAGTGGAACTTCCAATCCAGAAATCGGTGAACCCGACTGAGAGGAGCAAGCCAAGAAGACTCAGCGCGAAGAAAATGAGAGATTTACGGATGAACAACCTTCCTGGCATCCCAACGATACGGGGATGCGGAAGAGAATCTTTCAGCGGGCAACGGCACTTCAGGAAGCGGCCTCGTCGTCAGTAACGTAGTTGTTCGCGAGCGCAATGAGGTCTTCACCAGTGGCGATGTAACGCTCACGATATTCGGTAATCGTGGTTTCGTTGCTAACAAGAAAATTTCCGAGGGCGTCCCGGTCCGTGCCGTTCTCGCTGCGGACCCATTGAAGCAGCTCAGCAACGCAGCGGTGGCTCCCGCCGGCACCGATAGCATCGAGCGAATCACGAAAGCGAGTTGCCTTGTCCCAATCAATCTCAGCGAGAAGGTACTCGACGCCTTCATTTCGGATGGCGGTATCGATTTCAGCGATTTGATCCGGCTTCACGTCCCGCGGATTGTGGGGCGCACAGGCGATCAGTTCCTCAACGAGATCCTCGCGGTGTCCGACGAGGGAGAGTTTCTTTTTCGCAATGAAGCTCTCAGCGCTTGCTCCGTGATCGAGGAGGAGGTGAATCAAATCACGGTTGCGATTCATGATCGCCAGAAAGAGAGGGGCACCTCCCTGGTAATTCACGTCAGCTCCGTCTTCGATTGCTTCAATGGCATTGTCTGCTGCTCCGACGGTGCATGCCAGTTCAAGGGTGCGGTTCGCAATGGGATCACTCATGGTCAGGGGAATGCTTAGAGAAAACTATGATTGCTCACAGAATTATGGTGATTCTATCACAATGACCTGTATTGGCAAACACAGAAATTAAAGAAACGATGAAAAATTGGATGAGCGAAAAGGATTTAACCTTCCCGATATCGAATAATTCCCTGCGCGATTTCTTCGGCGACGATTTGGCGAAACCACTCAGCCCCGCATCGCTGGCTCTCCCAGCGGTTTGAGATAAATCCACATTCTACCAGCACGGCGGTGGCTTGCGTTGCTTCGAGGACTTTAAGGCGTTCCGGCTTGAACCCCCGGTTCCGCGTCACGAGGCGGCGACCGAGTTCGCTCTGAATGTAGCTGGCGAGTTCTCTCGCGGTATCACTTCCGGGCCAGTAGAGTGTTTCCGTGCCGCTAATACTTCGGTCGGAGTGGGCGTTAAAATGAAGGCTCACCAGGATGGTATTCGGTTTCGAGTTGGCGAGGGCGGCGCGATCGACGAGTTCGACGTAGACGTCAGTCCGGCGTGTCAGTTCTGTTTCGTAGCCTTTGGCTTGTAGAATTTTCTCAAGTCGGAAGGCGAGGTCGAGGACCAGTTCCTTTTCGAGGAGTCCGAACGCGCTCGAGCCAGGATCGATTCCGCCATGACCGGGATCGATGACGACGCGCGTAAAATACTCCGTCGCGAAGGAGGTCGGAGTAGGGGTGGCCGCGAGGAGCGCTGCGGCGGCAAATACGGCAGGGGATAAGCGCATCGTTTTTGAGGATAGCGAGGAAAGAGGGGGCTGTCTACTCAGCCACTAAGTTTTCTTAATTAATTTCAGGAGTCCGCATATTCCTGAAGCTTGAGCCATCGGATGAGAATGGTCGCCGCGCAGCCAAAGAGGATAACCCAAAGGGCAATCTGCGGAACCGGTGTGCTGAAGTGCTCCTTCGGGAGGCTGGTCATCATCAACGCTGAGGTGACGCAGAGGAGGAGGAGGCGATGAATGCGGGTCATCGGGCCGGAACCCGCTGACTTTTTGCCCGCTCCTTTCATAACGCCGACGGAGCGGACGTAGGCGGAGAAAATGGCGGCTAGTGCCGATGCGAGGCCGAGCCAGGAGTTGGAATCGAGCGCAAAACCAAATCCAATGAGGGTGACGGCATCGGAAACGCGCTCAGGCAGCTCGGTCACAAAGATTTCTTCAATCGTGGGTCTTGGGTGATGATGATGGAGTAGCGAATCCATCTGAAGGCAGGCAATTCGGAGGAGACAGCAGGCCATGCCTGCTCCCCAGAAGAGAGCGGGGGTCGGCGATTCCCCGGTGAATAGAAACGAAAAGCCGGCGAGAATCCCTAGTACCATGCCGGCGATGGCTGCCATTTCGCTGGTGACACCAAGCGCCGTGAGCGATAGCGCAATGCGCCGCATTGGTTGCCAGCGGCGGCGGGGACGTGAACGGGAAGCAGAATCCATGGTTCTAGATGGAATGTATTCGGTGCAGGTCGCGAATTTTCAACGAAAAGCGAAAACATTCCACACTTGAAGGGGTTCAATTTAGCTGTTATTGCACGAGTCCGCCTTGGATTTTCGTCCGTTTTTTGTCATCCCAATGATTTCCTCAGACCCGCTTTCTCCAGATGATGAAACCGGGGAGGAAAAACGATTGGAGAACGAGCGGGATGTGAACCTGATGCTAAAGGTTCGCGGGGGAGACATGATCGCGTTCGAGTCGCTTGTGGAAATTCATCAGGGTGCCGTGATTGGGACTGTCGCAAAGATGCTCGGTACTGCTTCCGAAGCGGAGGACATTGCTCAGCAGGTTTTCGTCCGTATCTGGAAGTCGGCAGCACGTTACGAGCCGCAGGCGAAGTTCACGACCTGGATGTTCACGATCACGCGGAATCTTGTTTTTAACGAAGTGCGCCGCCGGAAAAGAAAGCCGACCGTCTCCGTCGAGGAGCGCGAGGAGGGCAGCAACCGTGTCGTCGAAGACACTCACACCGCGACACCGGATGCGGAGGTGCTTCATGCTGAGCTGGAGCGCGCGGTTGATGCGGCGATTCAGGGGCTCCCTGAAAAGCAACGCATGGCGGTAGTGCTCCGGCGGTATGAAGAACTCCCATACGAGGAAATCGGACGAGTGCTCTCGATGTCAGTGCCGGCGGTGAAGAGTCTGCTTTTTCGAGCGAGGACTCAGCTGAAAGAGGATCTCCAGAAATACCTCGACCAGTAAAGCCGCCTTATTTGCCAAGGCGCATTAAGCTGGCTTCCGTCCGAATGATAAAGCCGTCGGAGATGACAGCAAAGGATGAGAGGCCGAATTCGCCAATTTCATTCTCAGCGACTTTCTCAAATTTCCGCCCGGGCTTTACCACCGTGGTCACTCCATCGCCATTGTGAAAAAAGAGGTGGCCACCGGCATAGACAGGGGATGAGGAGTAGCCGCCGCGTCCGTCGAGTCGTTCGCGATAGAATTCTTCACCGGTTTCCGCATCGAGGCACGAAAGAATGCCCTTGTCGTCGTTGATGTAGAGCAGGTCATCGACAATGATTGGCGAGCTTTCTTTCGGAATCTGCCGATCCACTTTCCATGCCACATGGGAATCAGTCACATCGCCCCGCCCGTCGGCCTTTATCGCGTAGAGGTGCGCGACGCCAAATCCAGAGCACACGTAGATTTTGCCTCCGTGGAAAAGAGGTCTCGGAACCACCGAGAACCCTTCGCCGTAGCGACTTCTCCAAATTTCTTCTCCAGTTACGGGGTCATAGGAAAAAACCGCACCGGAACCGGGGATGATCGCCTGGGGTTTTCCATCCACTTCAATGAGCAGCGGGGTTGAAAATGAGAACGGGTTTTTCACTTCAATGTCCCGAAAGGTTTTCCAGAGAACCTTCCCGGATGATTTTTCGACTGCGGCCACAAACGGAGCTTCGCCGCCGTCACAGGCAAAGAGGAGACGGTCTTTCCACAGAGCAGGGGAACCTCCGGTGCCGTGGACAGGTTTGTAGGTGAGGGAATTTTGCTTCCAGAGGGTTTCCCCGCTTTTTGCCTCGAGGGCAGCCGTGCCGTGATGGCCGAAGTGACAGTAGAGAATGCCATCTTCGTAGAGCGGCGTCGGAGATGCATGGCTGTTCTTCTTGTGCATGTATTCATCCGCCTTGGTGAAAACCGTGCGCTTCCATACCGGTGATCCATCTATAAGTGAGTAGGCGTGAGCTTCGAGGGACAGCTCGTCGTCCGAAACGACAGCAGTCGAAACAAAAATGGTGCCATCAGCAACCACGGGTGAGGACCAGGCAGTTCCCTCAACCGGGATGTTCCAGCGAACGTTCTGAGTTCCTGACCACGTGAGAGGGACGTCTGAATTTTCAGCATGACCCTGTCCTGTCCCTCCTCGAAATTCCGGCCAATAGTCAGGAAATGCAGGTCCGGCGGATAGTAGGGAGCCTGAAATAATCAGGAGAAAAAGACGGAGATTCATGATGCCAGGTACTACACACGGGGAGGTGCCTCCGGACAAGGCCGCATTGGCGTGACCACCACGCCCGGCCGTCGCTGCTGATTCCTTGATCCGGCAATCAGAAACCCTTTCGCCAGAGGAAATCCAATCCGTAGTCCGGGTAGTAGGCCTGGACGATGAAGGCGACGAGGAAGTAATCGACGATCAAATGCACGATCAAAACCCACAGCAGGCTTTCGGATTTTTCAAACATCGATCCCTGGGTCCAGGCGAAGATGAAGACGATGAAAAATCCGCAGCCGACGAAGGCCATGTCGAAGAGAACGGCGGTATAAATGACGGCCTGCATCGTGTTGGCGATGCGGAATTGGAACAGGCTCCGTAGCAGGGCGAAGCAAGTGTTCACGAAGAAGAGTTCATCCCAGATTCCGACGAGATTGATCCCGATGAAGAGTCGGCGGATTTCCCCGGCGTCGGCTTCGGGCGGCATGAACCACTGTTTGAATAACTCGTTGTCGAAGAACTCGCGATTGCCCCACTCGTAGGATTTCAGGACGACCCACGCGAGGGGAATCGAGAGGATCGTGTAAATGACATCCTGCTTCCGCCAGTGCACGGGCCAGAAGCGGTAGCGAATGATGCCGCGATCTCCGAAGTGCTGAATGATCGCGGGGACGACGATCACGAGAGTGAACGGAATCGTCAGGGCGATAAAGTTGGAGTCGGAAAGTGAGGGATTGATATCAATCGCCCCGAGGAGAATGACACAGCCCATGAGAATTCCCATGCGGCGGCGGAGCTTCGGCTCGGGATCTGTCGCGATGAGCCAGATCGCGGCGATCGCAAAGATCCCACCGGCAATGAACTGATGCGCAGGGATCAGGAGCACGGTCGCGAGAGCAAAGCTGATCAGCATCGCTTTCCGCTTCGGGGTCAATTCAAGTTCCAGGCTTACGATCACGGAAGAACATGGCGGGGGATGGAAACGGGTCAAGCAGAGGCGGTGTGGGATGTGACGATTATCGATCTCTCACGCAGGAATGTTGGCTCTTTTGCGCTTCGCCGCAGAATTGACCGCGCCGCCACCGCATGAGATATCCCTCTCATGAGAATTTTGATCTTTTGTCTACTCCTTGTCGTCACGGCAGTTCAGGCACAGCACGCGCCGGGTATCGTTGACGATAAAAAGGACGCGAAGTACCGCACTCTCGATAAACCGGCCCCGCCTCAGGATCCGGCGCTCGCGGCTTACGGAATCTATGCGGAAAACGCGCCAAGCCCGGAAGTAGGCGAGGCGGTGGCGACAAAACTGCCGCTCGTGCTGAAAGAGGGCGACCGCATCGCTTTCGTCGGCAACACCTTGCTGGATCGTGGCGGACAGTTCGGTTTTTTTGAGGCGATGCTTTACCAATCGCATCCGGATCTCGATCTGCGGATCCGAAATTTCGCGTGGTCGGCAGATGAGGTGGATCTTCAGCCCCGTCCCGACAATTTCGCGACGGTCGTGCAGCACCTCACTCGCGAGCAGGCCGATGTCATTTTTGCCGCCTTCGGCTACAACGAGTCTTTCGCAGGGGAAGAAGCGATCCCGGCATTTCGCGAGCGCCTCACCGCTTATCTCACGGAGATGAAAGCGTCGCTCTTCAATGGAGAAACCGGACCGCAGATCGTGCTCGTTTCACCGATCGCAAATGAGGACATCGCTTCGGTTCCCGGCGCGACGATGAACAACGAGCGGCTCGCGCTCTACACCGAAGCAATGCGCGAAGTCGCCGCCGAAATGGAAGTCGGATTCGCCAATGTTTTTGCCGCGACCCGCACCGCCTTTGATGACCCGGGTAGCGATCTCACGATCAACGGGGCGCACATGACGGAGCAGGGTTACGAAGTTTTCGCGAGCCAACTCTTCAGCGAGACCTTCGATGAATCACCGCCGCAGGTGAATGAAAAAATCCGCGAAATCGTCGTCGATAAAAACCGCCAGTATCAACGGCGTTACCGCCCTGTGAATTCTTTTTACTACACGGGCGGAAGAAAGAAGGACTATGGCTATCTCGATTTCCTCCCTGCGATGCGGAATTTCGAACTCATGACCGCGAACCGCGAGGCGGCGATTCATGCCCTCGCGAAAGATCCTGCGGCTGAAGTCACGGTCGATGACTCAGGGATCCCGGAACTCGATGCGGTCGTCGAAGCCCGCGGGGCGAATGAGTGGATGTCTCCCGCCGATGAGTTGGCCTCGTTTGAAATCGACCCGCGTTTTGAAGTGAATGCCTTTGCGACAGAGGAGGAATTCCCTGAAATTGCCTGCCCCGTCGCAATGAAGTGGGACAATCGCGGTCGCCTCTGGGTCAGCACCTCGCGGACTTACCCGCACGTCTATCCCGGTGACGAGCCTGCCGATACGATTGTTATTTTAGAAGACACCGATCAGGATGGGAAGGCGGACAAATGCACGACTTTTGCCGAAGGTCTCCACATTCCGCTTTCATTCGTCCTCACCGACAACGGCTGCTATGTCTCGGATCAACCGCATCTGCTCCTCCTCGAAGACACCGATGGCGATGACAAAGCGGACCGCCGCACGCAGGTTTTGACCGGTTTCGGGACCGAGGACAGCCATCACTCGCTGCATGATTTCGCATGGACTCCGGACGGTGATCTCATTTTCCGTGAATCGATTTTTCACAACTCACAGGTCGAGACGGCTTATGGCCCGGTGCGGGCAAAAAACTCGGCCTGGTTCCAGTTCACGCCGCGCACGCAGCGACTCATTTCCTTCGGCAGCTATCCGAATACCAACCCCTGGGGCGTCACCTTTGATGACTGGGGAAACCACATCGCGAGTCATCCCATTTTTGCCTCGGCCTTTCACGCGTTGAATCCTCCGTATCCCGAACAGCAGCCAAAAGCGGCCGGGATTCCGGCTTACTCCGGGGTCTGCGGTCATGAATTTGTCGACTTTCCGATGTGGCCGGAGGAAATGCAGGGCGGCATGGTCAAGGTCCGCTACAAGCCGACGAACCGCGTCGAGTTCCATCAATGGGTGAGGAAAGGGGATCACTACACGGAGGAATATGTGAGCGATCTGATTTTCTCGACGAACCTCAGCTTCATCCCTGTCGATCTGCGATTCGGGCCGCGCGGCGCGATGTATATCTGTGACTGGTACAATCCCGTGAAAGGGCACGCTCAGTATTCGCTCCGCGATCCGCGGCGGGATCGGGAGTCGGGACGAATCTGGCGAATCGTGCCGAAGGGGGCGACGCTGCAGGACCCTCCGGCGATTGCGGAGGCGCCGATTCCGGCATTGCTGGAAAATTTGAAGCGCCCCGAGTATCGCTACCGCTATTGGACAAAGCGCGAACTGCAGTTTCGTGATCCTGACGAAGTGACGGCGGCGCTCGATGCCTGGGTCGCCGCGCTCGATCCGGCAGGCGAGCGCTACGATCATCAACGACTCGAGGCCGTGTGGGCTTGTCGCCGCGTCGGAGCGTATCCCGCGGAGTTGATCGCCTCATTGTTGGAGTCACCGATTGCCGATGCACGAGCCGCGGCAACGAAGCAACTCCGCTGGGGGCCGGAATCGTTCGAGGACGGTGGCCTCAGCCATCTCGCCGCAGCCGCGAAAGACGAAGACGGGATCGTGCGGATGGAAGCCGTCATCGCCGCGACTTATTTCGGGACAAGAGAGGCGCTTGAAGCGGTCGCTCCGGTTTTCGAAAATCTGGAAGGGGATCATTTGAAGTTCGCGGCTCACACCGCAATCATTTCCGATGCCCTCGACGATCACTGGAAAGACGATGCGGAGTTTGCCGCGAAGTATCCGGCGATTCCGGCATCTTTCGAGAATTGGGGAAAACATGAAAAGCTTGCGGCATCATTGAGTCGCCGGACCTCCTCAGACTCCGGATTCGATAGTCAGAAAGATCTTTTCTCGATCGAGATCGGCTGTGTCCCCGAGCGCATGATGTTCGACATCACGGCCTTCACCGTGAAAGCGGGGCAGCCGGTGAAGCTTTCGCTGGTGAACCCCGACGCAACGCAGCACAACCTCGTCATCGTCGAGCCGGGCGCGGCTGAAGAAATCGGAATGGCGGGGAACGAGATGGCGAAAGATCCGAAAGGTCTCTCAAAAGGATTTATCCCGAAGAGTAAGAAAATTCTCCATCACACGAAGTTGCTCGAACCGGACACCGCAGAGGTCTTGCGCTTCAAAGCGCCGACGAAGCCCGGCGTCTATCCTTATTTGTGCACCTTTCCAGGGCATTGGATTATCATGAAAGGGGAGATGACGGTGGAGTAAATGGGTTGGAGTGGTGGCTTTAGCCATTTTCATTAGCTCGCTCAGAGGTTCTGCCAAGGCCGGAAGGCCTCACTCCAGCGGCTGAATCTCTCGCGTAAGCTTCACTGATTGCGGGATTGCGAAAGGGGCTGCGGATGATGCGATGACCCGTTTGATCCTTCGCACGCAATCCGGCGACTATGACTTCGGGTCCGAGACGGACCTGCCGCTCGTGAAAAAAATTACTCGCCGATCTGAAGATTCCCGAGTCCTCGCAGATTCTCGTTTTTTCCCAAACGAGCCTGCCCCTCCACTCGCTCCGGGACACAAAAAAGCCGGGAGGCGGTTTTCCACCTCCCGGCAATGACTCTAACGATGGCTGAAAAAATGGTGACCTCAGGCGACGGCGAGAGTGCGGCGGATGAGGTTATCGAGGATGGCGACGCGATCGAAGTTCATCGCAAACTTGCGGGCGCGTTCGGAGAGTTCGATCCGCTCCGCTTCGGTCATGAAGTAGGACTTGTTCAGGCACTCGCGTAGCTCGTGCACATTACCGGCGCCGTGCTCAAGGCAGTGGCCGCCGGTTGCTTCGGGGATACCGCCGGTCCGGGTCGTGATGACAGGCCCGGGTCCTCCCGCGAGCATCTTTTCGGCAACGGCGATGCCGAAGGTCTCGATGAACTCCGGCATCGGTTTGCTCGGGAGACAGTAGGCGAAGGAGCAATGCATGAGGACTCCTTTTTCTTCGTCACTGACATCATCGAGGACGCGGATATTGGAATCTGTCGCTGACATTTCCTCGATCTCTTCTTTCATCGGGCCGTTGCCGCAAATGATGAGCTTTTTCTGCCCGTAGAGTTCGCTGGTCTTGTAGGCTTCGATCAAGTCATCGACTCCCTTCGCCGGGGCAATGCGCGAGAGGAACATGACGTAGCCGTCTCTCTCAAGCTGGCGGGCCTCCATGATTTCAGCGATGCGTTCCTGATCGTCCTCGATTCCGGTGTAGGCGCTCGTGTCGATGGCGGGAAAGCTGATCTCAACCCGCTCGCGGAGACGATCCGCAAAGTCGGTTCCCATTTCCGCATCGACCTTGTGGCCGGCATCGACGATCATGTCTTTCGTGAATTGGCTCACGGCGACAGGGAGGTCGTGGTGAAGGTAGTTCGAGAGAACCACCTGCGCCGCTCCGGTCTGACCGGCGGCGAGGGCATTGGTAACGACGTTGGTGATGTCTGATCCCACCGCTTCGCCCACAGTGACGACATTCGGCTGCTTTTTGAGCCCGCGAAAACTGTCGATCGCATTGATCACCATCTGACCGTGGGGAACGAGATAGAGATCCATGATCATCGTTTTCCCCGGCAGTTTGTGGAGGAGATCGACCATCTGGCCGCTGATGGCATAGCCAAGCCGCCCGTCGAGGACTTTGTAGTCACCAATCGGCTCGGGGCGGTCGACTTCGATCCCGTCGGAATACACCGAAATCGTATCGAGCGGCTTGAGAGGGAGACCGCTGTTTTGCAGGGTCTCAATCGGATAAGTGACAATATGAACGGACTTAAAACCGCGGGCGATCGCGGCTTCAGCAAGGTTCCGGGCCTCGGTGGAGTGGCCGCAAATGATGGGGTCAGCCCGAACCACGAGAATGAGGTTCGATACTTCCTGATCGGAGGAAATCTTGCCCTTGTAGGAGTCAATCGTTGGGTCGCCGGAATTAAGCATGGTGTCGAGTAGTGAGAGTTGCAGGTCACTCCGATGACAATGCACGATGCGTGCCAACTTCGAATTCTTTAAGAAATGCGAAGGAATTCCGAGGTAGCAAATCCGTTACATGACAAAGGAGGGCGGCCGCGTTTCCGTCGCCCAGTCCGACGGCTCCGGCCCCATTTCGAGGACGAGTGATGCCTCCGCAGAAAACTCCGAAAGCTTGAGATAGCAGCGATTGAGCGGTTTCCCGTTGAGCCAGGCCTGCTGCACGTAGTAGTGGTCCGGAGCCTGGTTGAGGGCCGTCACCGTGAAATCTCCGCCATAAAGCTTAAGTGATGCTTTATCAAAAATCGGGCTTCCAATGAGCATGATAGGCAAACCGGTGACGGGGAAAATCCCGATTGCGCTCCAAACATACCACGAGGAGAGACCGCCCGAATCATCGTTGCCGGGGAGACCGCCTTTTCCGGTCGTGAATTGATAGCGCATCACTTTGCGTACGACCTCAGCGGTGCGGTCATGTCGGCCGGCAAAGAGGTAGGCGTAGGGCGACTCCATGTCCGGCTCGTTGTTGAGCCCTTCGAAATGGTGAACGACCTGATCAGGTTCGGGGTCCTTGAATCCGAAAAAGAGATCCAGCAACTCGACGAATCGCGTCTCTCCGCCGGCGAGGTTGATGCGACCGACCATGTCATGAATGAAGCGGAAGGAGTAGTTCCAGTATTCGCCCTCGTAGTAATCCGAATCTTCGCTGAGGAGACCGGTCTCGGGATCGAAGGCATTGACCCAGTAATGGGAAAGGGGAATACTTTTGTCGTAGATGACCTGATCGCCGGTGCGCTTCGCCATTTGGGAAATACACCAGTTTGCAAAGGCGAGATCGAGGGTGTGGGAAAGCGGCTCGACGACGTGGTTCCGCGCGAACTCCGCGAATTTACCGCCGCGCCCTTTTCCACTGAGGCTCGTGCGCCAGAGGAGCATGAGGACTTCGTCCCAGTTCGCTTCGATGCCCCGCATCTGGGCGTCGGTCAGGATCATGTGACAGAGTCCGGTCGCCTGTTTCGCGAATCGCTCCGGCGCGTTGTCCATGAGGTAACTGATCGGGAAAGAGCCTTCGCGTCGCGCGACCCCGACGAGGAATTTCACGAAGTCAGCCCCGAGCTGGGGCCAGAAGGTCATCAGGAGCGGGAGCTGCGTTTTGTAGAGATCCCAAAGGGTGGAGAGATCAAAAAAGAACGGTCCAGGCTCGGAGGAGAAGGGGCTTTCATCCTTGAAATCACCGGGTTTGATCGTCGAATGGTAGAAGGCGGAGTAGAAGATCTCCTTCATGTCATCATCACCGCCCTCGACTTCGATCCGCGAAAGAATCGACTCCCAGATCTCGTCGATCTCACCCTGGACCTTGCTAAAGGGAAGCGACTCCCGCATCCGAATCGCTTCGCCGGGTCTCTCCGCAGTGTGGAGTGAGAAACCAATTCGAACCTCAACCGTGCCTCCAGGCTCGGCCGCTTCGAACCAGATACCGTAGGAGCCCTGTGCCTGACGCGTTTCTTTGCGCGGTTTGAAATCACCCTCGCAGGAAACCATTTCGCCGTTTTCCCAGAATCCTGAGCGTTTGATCGGGGACGTGACTTTGGCGTGAAAGTAAAAGGGGATACCTTCGATCGTGACGCAGCCTTCGCAGGTCGTCGGATCGAGGAAACGGGCCCGCGATTTCTCCGGGTAGGTCTTCATGCCCTCAATGAGGAGACCTCCGGAGGTGAAGTCGATCGCGATCTTGCCCGTCGCATCGGCAGGGAAGGTGTAACGGTGGAGTGCGGTTCGCTTCGTGCAGGTCACTTCGAAGTCGACTCCGGTTTCCGCAAATCGTCCGGTGTAGTGGCCGGGGCGCGACGTTTCATTTTCAAGAAGAAACCGGGAACCGACTCCTTCCAGTCCCGAACCGGTGAGAGGAGTCGTCAGGAAATAATTGTAATACATCCGGATTCGACCAGTCCCTGATTGCTGGAAATGGGCGATCCCGAGCGCGGTATGATCGTCAAAAAGCGTCTCCGGCTCATCTCCCGAGAGCGAGACCGCGTAGCGCCCGTAACCGGTGACGTAAGCACCCGAATAGGCGCAAACCGAAACCATCCCGAAGGGCATTGTCGCGCCGGGATGGGTGTTCCCGATCGGCGGCTTCGCACACCACCATGTGGAGGCAAGCTCGTCCGGTTCAGGGAGGCGGGCTGGTTCGCATCCAAGGAATGGATCGACCCGGTCGGTCAGTTTTGTGGTCTCGGGGGAATTTGACATGCGGAAGACAAGGGCGACACCCGGGTTCAGCAAAATGAAGGCCAAGACGCCTCACAATCATGACCGCTGGTTGATGATCAGGCAGTCTCGATAGTCGGAAGAGGCCTATGCCGTCTCTTCTCTCGCGGCGAGAAAGGCTTCCCACTCTTCCGGTTTCATTTTCACGAGGTGCTCGTCGCCGGGAAACTGCCCGCCACTGACATCGGCGACATATTCTTTGAAAGCGGCGATCCGTTCCTCCTGCAGACGCGCGTATTCGGCCCGGAAGTCGCGGTAGGCTTTGGCGTGGCGGGGAAGCCGTTCGTCGTAATCCCCGAGGATGTCGTCGGAAAAAAGAAACTGAGTGTCGCACCCGCTCCCGCTCCCGAGAGACATCAGGAGCATGGAAGTGTTTGAAGAAAGATAGGTCGCCAACTGGTGAGGCACGACTTCCAACTCGGCGGCGTAGGCTCCTGCAATTTCGAGCTCTTTCATTCGCGCGTAGAGCTGAGTTGCTTCCGAAGCCGTCTTCCCGATGGCCCGATAACCGGTCCAGGTGACATGACGCGGAATCATCCCGAGATGACCCACGACGGGGATTCCTTCGCGTGCCATGCCCTCGATGATGTAAGGACTCGCCGAGCAATAGACCGAGCTGGCCCCGGCTTCGAGCGCCTGAAATCCGACGCGGATCGCCTCCTCCCGACTCGCGAGACCATGCGGCGTCGCGCAAGAGAGAAAGCTGTTCGGAGCTGCCGCGACAAGGAGGGGAAGGCGAGCCTGCGCTTCCGGCGAGTCATAGCTGCAACTGAGGAGATCAAGACCTGCGGCCTCGGCCGCGGCGGCTTCCTCGGGTGACTTCACATGGATGTGGGTGAGGACACGCTTGCCCTTGAGCTGCTGCAGATCGTAGACGGTGTATTTTTTGCGGGGGCGGAGCATGAGGGAAATTATCAAGGACGCGGCACGAAATCAACCGCCCGATCAAGGGAATGCCGGTGCGTGAAATTGGGGAGTAGGTTTGAGCGTGAGCGAGAACTCTCCCCGGGCATTGCAGGCTGCTCGCTCACGCTCGCGGCTACCGGGATGATCTAACAGGGTTGGGTGAACGATTGAACCCTGTTTGAAATTGAAACACAAAAAAGGCGACTGTTTCCAGTCGCCTTTCAGAATAGGTGGGACGCTTCGGGCCCCGGTGCGAATCACACGTCCACTTCGCCTTCGGCGCCGCGGTATTTCACATTTTCTTTGTGGGATTCGTGGCCGATTTCCACGTCGCCTTCGGCTCCGCGATAGCTCACGTGCTCGATGTGCTTGCCCTCTTTCATCTGCTTGGTGGAATCGGACTGCTCGGTTTCGTTTCCGCGATATTTGATTTTTTCGTCACTCATAATTTTGATTGGATTTTAGTTTTCGTTCAGTGGGGTGAGGGTTCGGTTAGAGTTGGACTTCGCCAGTCGCTCCGCGGTAGGTCACGGTTTCCTTGTGGCATTTGTGACCGACCTGGACTTCGCCTTTGGCGCCGCGATATTCGACGGTCTTCGTTTGCTGCTTCTGCTGAAGCTGTGGAGTGCGGGCATCCTGTTCGAAACTGGCGCCGCGGTAAGTGATTTTTTCGTTCTTCATGATCTTTGTTGTTCTATACTTGGTTAATTGGTGAGTGAGGTTTTCACTCTTGCCCCTCTCTATTGCATTCGCTGTGCCAAGTTTTTCCATGGCAGGCGCAACTGACTGAGGGTAAACGGAATAAAAATTTCAGTTTTTTTTCGTCCGTAAAATTCGCCTCCGCCTTGAGCAATCAGCAACCACGGGGTGGTAACCGGCTTACCGGATTTAGGTGCGGAATATCCTTTCCGTTGACCTTAATGGAGCGCTTCCGTAGTCTGCGCTTATGCCCTCGATAAAAGCGTTGTTTACCGTGTCCCTGATCTCCCTTTTTGCTCTCGGCGACGCGGCGGAGAAGCCGAACCTTCTTATCATCCTGACTGACGACCATCGCTACGATGCGATGGGATTTCTCGGGCATCCTTTTCTCGAAACGCCGGCGCTGGATCGCATCGCTGAAGAGGGTGTCTATTTTCAAAATGCCGTCGTGACGACTTCACTTTGCTCGCCGAGCAGGGCTTCGATCCTGACAGGGCTCTACGCGCACAACCATCGTGTCGTCGATAATTACAATCCGATTCCGGAGGGGCTGACCTATTTTTCCTCCTATCTCCAGGAGGCTGGTTACGCGACCGCTTTCATCGGGAAATGGCACATGGGCGGGGAAATTGACTACCCGCAACCGGGCTTCGATCACTGGGTCGCCTTCAAAGGGCAGGGGGTCTACTTTGGTGATCCGGCGGAAGCGAAGGTCAAGGGCCGTTATGTGCCGCAGGTGAATCGCGACGGCTTCAATGTCAATGGCGCCCGAGTCCCGCAGGAGGGCTATATTACAGATGTGCTCACGGATTTTGCGGAGGAGTGGCTCGATGGGCAGACCGGCGACAAGCCGTGGATGATGTATCTCTCGCACAAAGCAGTCCATGCTGACTTTCTCCCCGCGAATCGTCATGCCTATGCCTACGAGGGGGAAACCGTTGAACTTCCGAAGACATGGAAAGAAATGCCGGAAGCGTTCCGCGATGTCCCGATGTGGGTTCAGAATCAGCACAACAGCCGGCATGGATCAGAGTTCGCCTACTACACCGATCTCGACCTCGGAACTTATTACAAGCGCTACTGCGAAACGGTCAAAGCGGTGGATGAAAGCACGGGGAGAATGCTGCAAATCCTCGAAGCGCGGGGCGAACTCGACAACACGTTGATTCTCTACCTCGGCGACAATGGCTTCCTTTTTGGCGAGAAGGGTCTCATCGACAAGCGCAACGCCTACGATGCGTCGGTCAGGATTCCGATGTTGATGCGATATCCGAGAGAGGTCAAAGGCGGCCAAACCCTCACCGAGGTGGTCGCCAATATCGACGTCGCCCCGACAATGCTGGATTTCGCCGGTGTCGCGATCCCTGATTACATGGACGGGCGCAGCATGAAGCCACTCGTGACAGGAGCCTCAGACGAATGGCGCGACTATCTGCTTTACGAGTATTACTGGGAGCGGAATTACCCCCAAACTCCGACGACGCACGCGGTTCTCGGGGAGCGCTTCAAATACATTCGCTACCATGGGATCTGGGATCTCGATGAGCTTTTTGACCTCGAACAGGATCCGGAAGAGCGGATCAATCTGATCAATGACCCCGCCTATGCCGACACCGTGACCGAGCTGAATACGCGACTCTTCGAGCTTATCGAGGAAACCGGCGGCAACGAAATGCCGCTCCTTCCGGATCGTGGAACTAAGTTTCTCCATCGGAAAGCAGACGGCATGGAGGCGGCGCGTTTTCCTGATTGGTTCTATCGAGCCCCGGATGAACCGGCCGAATGACTCCATTTTCCACTCGACCACTCTTGATTTCGATGATTAAGGTGAGAAAACGTTTTTCCATTATGAAGTCCTATCAGATCCTCCTTCTCGCTCTTGTCGGGCTCAGTTCAGCGTTGACGAGTTGCACCACGAAAAATCAGGATGAAGATCCTGCGGTTCAGGGAATTCGTGCGTCACAGACCGGATCGATGACGCGGGAAAACATCTACAGCTGGCAGGACCGCACTTTTCGCCAGCTTGCATATTGACCCTCCCGACGGAGTGCTGAGTCTGATCGCCACGAGGACCTCTGGTTCTGCGTTCGATTTCTTATAAAAACTAGACTCTTTGGGTTTATTAAGCGATATTCACCTCGCTTATGGCCCTTCCTCAGCCCGAATTCGTCTTTCTTTATGTTCTTCCGTTTTTTGCCTTCGTGATCGGAGCGAGCATCGGTTCCTTTCTTAATGTGGTCATCTACCGCGTCCCGAACGGGATGAGTGTGAACGAGCCGAAGCGCTCTTTCTGCCCGAGCTGCAAGACGCAGATCCCTGCCCGATACAATCTTCCGCTGATCACCTGGCTGATGCTTCGAGGGAAGTGCAAGTGGTGCAAGGAGCAGATCGCGTTCCGCTATTTCATGGTCGAGCTGCTCACCGGAATTTGTTTCCTCGCCATCTGGCAGAATTCAATCGGGACCGTCGGTCTTGGTGGTGTCGTTTCACTGTGGGTTCTCGCTTCGCTTTTGATCTCGGCAACGTTCATCGACTTTGATCACTTCATCATTCCCGACGGGATCACGATCGGTGGCACCGTCGCGGGTATTCTCGCCAGCTTCGCTTTCCCGGTCTTACACGGGGAAGAGATTTGGTGGCGCGGCGGCCTTCAGGGAGTCTTCGGAGCAGCCGTGGGTTTCGCGCTCCTCTATCTCGTTGTCCTCATGGGCAAGCTGGCTTTCGGTAAAATCAAACACGACTTCGACGAGCCGTCCGGGTTCCTCATTTCTCAGCCGGGAGGCGAGGATGCGCCGATCATGATCCAGCTGGGCGAGCATGAGTATGAGTGGGGTGACGTCTTTTTCCGGAAGTGGGATCAACTCATCATGGACGTCAAGACGCTCTCGATCAATGACGAGGAGAAAGAGTTTGAGTCCTTCGTCGTGACCGGAGACGGCTTTGTTTTAAATGGTGAGCGGCTTGAGCTTGAGACCGTCAAGAAGGTCTCGGGAACAATCTTGAGCGCGGTCGTTCCCCGCGAGGCGATGGGATTTGGTGATGTGAAATTTGTCGCCATGATCGGTGCTTTCCTCGGTTGGGAATGTGCCTTTTTCACCTTGTTCGCCGCCTCGATCGTCGGGGCAATTGTGGGACTGGTGCAGAAATTTGTCGTCAAAGAGGAGTGGTCACGTCCGCTGCCATTCGGTCCCTACCTCGCACTTGGCGCCTTCACCTGGCTTTTCACGGGGCCTGCGATCTGGGTTTGGTATCTTGGAGCCTTGCGTTCCGGCCTTGGCGCAGAGTAGCCTTTCAGGATGTTAGTCGACGGGAAACCCTATCGTACAGTTTGGCTCGATTCTGCGGCCAGGTCGGTCGGGATCATTGATCAACGCAAACTTCCTTTTTCGTTCGAGACCGTTCAGCTTTCGAGCACTTCAGGGATCGCGACCGCCATTTTGGAAATGTATGTCCGGGGAGCCGGTTGCATCGGAGCGGTCGCCGCTCATGGGATGTATCTTGCTGCGGAAGAGTGTCGGGAGGAGGGGCTCGATGCGGAAGCGTTCGATGAGCGACTCGGGGAAAAGGGAAGCGAACTCTGTGCGACGCGACCGACGGCAGTCAATCTTGAGTGGGCGGTGAAGCGCCAGCTTGAAGCGGTCGCGAAAGGGGATGACGTCGATGCAAAAGTTCGGATTGCGCGCGAACTCGCTCAGGAAATCGCAGATGAAGACGCTCTCTGGTGTCGGCAAATCGGCGAGCATGGTCTCCCCCTGATCAGAAACCTTTTTGAAGAGAAAGGCAGTCTGGATCCGGTCAATATTCTCACCCATTGCAACGCTGGGTGGCTCGCCTTTGTCGACCACGGATCTGCGACCTCGCCAATCTACGCGGCGCATGATGCCGGGATTCCCGTGCATGTATGGGTTGATGAAACCCGCCCGAGAAACCAGGGCGCCCGGCTCACCGCGTGGGAATTGGGGAAACACGGGGTTCCCCACACCGTCATTCCTGACAACACGGGAGGCCATCTCATGCAGCACGGAATGGTGGATCTCGTCATCACGGGGACGGACCGGACAACTCACACCGGCGATGTCGCGAACAAAATCGGAACTTATCTGAAAGCGCTCGCCGCAAAAGACAACGGGATCCCGTTTTATGTCGCCCTCCCGTCTTCGACGATCGATTGGGAAACGCGCGACGGGGTTTCCGGCATCCCGATCGAGAAGCGTGGCAGCGAAGAGGTTGCGATGATGAGTGGCGTCACTGACGAAAAAGTCTTTGAAGAAACCAACGTTTGGATCGTCTCCCCCGGCAGCCCGGTCGCGAACTATGCCTTTGATGTGACGCCGTCGCGGCTCGTCTCGGGACTGATCACAGAGAGGGGGATTTGTGACGCCACAGAAAGCGCAATTCACGCGCTTTTTCCGGAGAAATAATCCGGTTTTCGGCGTATCGGTTAACGCGAACGACACGAGAGATTTCATGCCCGTTAAAATCGATCCTACCCTGCATCAAGAGAAGAAGCCGCCCTGGATTCGGGTGCGACTTCCGAGTAATCCTGTCTTCTGGGACACGAAAGGACTGATCGATGATCTCAAGCTGGTCACGGTATGCGAAGAGGCGCAATGTCCGAATCGTTGGGAATGCTGGGGTCAGGGAACCGCGACGATGATGATCGCCGGTGATCGCTGCACCCGCGCCTGTGGATTTTGCGCGGTCGATACCCGCCGCCCCCTTGCCCTTGAAGACGACGAGCCTGATCGCGTCGCGGAGGCAGTGAAGCGCATGAAGCTCAATCATGTCGTGATCACTGCCGTAGCGCGTGATGATCTTCCTGACGGAGGTGCCTGTCACTTCGCGAACACGATTTATAAAACTCGGGAAGTTAATCCCGGAACGGTGATCGAAGTTCTTGTTCCTGACTTCATTGGCAAAGATGATGCTCTCTGGGTGGTCATGGAAGCCGCGCCGGAAATTTTTAATCACAACATGGAGACGGTGGAGCGTCTCACTCCCGTGGTCCGGTCCAAGGCCGAATATTGGCGTTCCCTCGCCGTGCTCAAGAGCGCGAAACGTATCGCGAAGGAGATGGGGAATCGCTGCGCCACGAAGAGCGGGATCATGCTCGGTCTCGGCGAAAAGGAGGACGAGATCTTTAGAACGATGGATGACCTCCGCGATCATGACGTCACCGTCTTGACGATGGGCCAGTATTTGCGCCCTTCAGTGAAGCATCTTCCGGTGGTGGAATACATCGCTCCCGAGGTGTTTGACCGCTACAAAGAGGTCGGCCTGGAGAAGGGGTTTCGCCACGTTGCCTCCGGCCCGCTCGTGCGCAGTTCCTATCACGCGGCCGATTTCAAGCCTGAGCTCGATCTCGAAGAGTAAGGTTTGAACATAAAAATCGTCAGTCCGTCCAATCAGGCGATGACGTGATGCGATTCAGTTTTTGTGATCAGTTCTCTGTGTTATAGTCCCGACAGAAACAAAATGATTCCGACAGACCAACTCCCTGATTTCCCCGAAGATTGATTTGTCATGAAGCCAGCCGGTTTTCTTTTCCGAACAGCTCTCCTCGCTTTGTTCACCCTTTCACTCCTCGCGGGGGCGATTGTGACTGATTACTATCTCCGGCACGAAGTCACCCGTCAGGCGAAACGTTTCCTCGCTCAGAACGAAATTGAACTCACGCCCGCCAGCGCGATTGCAGCGGCGAGAAAGGGCGAGGTATTATTGCTCGAGAAACTTGAGCAGGCCGGTGTCGGGCTGGGGCTTTCCGACGACGGAGGGAGAACTCCGCTCCTCGTGGCTGTTCAGGAGAAAAATCTTAAGGCGATTAACTTCCTGATCAATCGGGAACCGGTCAAAGAGAGCATCAACCAGTTCACTGAGACTGAACGGATCACACCGCTCGCCACCGCACTTCTTGACCGGGATTTCGAACTCGCGGATCGACTCATCGCGGCAGGAGCGAGTCCGGATGTCGATAAGGAAGCCGGGTTGCCTCTTTTGACTCATGCGGTTCGTGAAGGGGACGAGGAAATGATCGACTACCTTCTCGTTAATTCCGCGAGCGTTGAGTATCGCAGTGCGGAGCCGGTCGGTGTCCTTTCGGTGGCCGCTTCAAACCGTGACTTCAAGGTGATGGAACGCCTTCTCAATGGCGGCGCGACCCCGAATGCCCGGGGGCTGTCGGGGAAACCGTTGCTCATCGAAGCGGTGAAGGAGGAAGATGATAAGCTCTTCGATCTTCTCGTTGCAAATGATGCCGATATTCATGTCACGGTGGGGGAGGCTGCCGGGCGCGAAGTCTCAGCATTGAGCTACGCTATCGAAGCCGGTAACCGTCGCATGCAGACCGTTCTCCTGGGCAAGGGCGCTTCCCCTGATGTTTTCAGCGTGAGTGGGGAACCGCTTTTCCACGAGGTCGTCACCACCGGCGATGCCGAAACGGCAGCGCTTTTGCTCGAGCATAAGGCGGAGCCGAATGTCGAGGCAAGCGATGGCATGACTCCGCTCAAATCAGCGATCAGTCAGGAGTCGCTCGATTTGATTGACCTTCTGATTGATCACGGCGCTGATCCATCTTTTGCCACCGGGAAAGCGGACCCTCCACTGCTCGCCGCGATCGAACTGGGAAATATTGCCGCCGTGAATCAGCTCATTGTTGCGGGAGCAAAGTTGGATGGTCCCGCCCTGTTGTCTGCGTCCTACGTGCGTCGCGATGACCCGCTCATGAGTCTTCTCCTTAACGCAGGGGCCGATCCGGAGTCGCTCGTTCCCGGCACGGAAACCCGTGTCTTTGACCTTGCGGTGCAGGACGGCGCTACCAGTGCCGTGAGGACCCTGCTCGATGCCGGTGCCAGTATCGGTGACAATCTCTGGGCCGCATTGCTAACCCGTCAAGACGATCTCATCCGGCTGATTCTTGATGCCGGGGCGGACCCGAGGCAGGCCGGACCGGCAGGACAGGATCCTTTGAATTTCTGTCTCACCAACCAACGATACAAAGCAGCTCGCATTCTTCTGGCAGGGGGTGCCGACCCGGATGCCCGATTTGATGCGGATGAAACCTGGCTCTCCAAAGCGATCCGTGAAGGAAACGCACCGATCTCAAAAGCACTCGTCGAGGCGGGCGCGACCGTCGAGGGAGTGAAGGCCCGCGACGGACACACGCTACTCGGATGGGCCGTCGCTCATCAGATGCCTGAAGTCGTGAAAGCGCTCCTTGAGGCGGGCGCTGATCCTGATGCCGATGAGCGGAACCCGGCCCGCTCTGAGTTTCGCGACATGTTTGAGAGCAAGACCTTTCGCTATCATCTCCAGGTCGATCGAAGAATCCGTCCCATCATGATGGCGGCCGCGCATCGCAATCATGAGATAGCCCAACTTCTGATGGATGGTGGTGCCAACGGTCGGGCTTACACTCCGAAGTACCTTATGGCTGCCATCATCGGCTCCTGGTATAAAGACGCGGACATGCAGCAGATTGCGCTTCTCGGGGAGGTGCCCGAGGTGCAGCCGCGGAAGGTGGTCGTCGATCTCTCTTCGCAACGGGTCACCCTGTATGAGAATGGCGTCGCGACCTACTCAACCCGCTGTTCAACCGGCAAGTCCGGTTACCGCACTCCGGCGGGCGATTACGTCATCAGTGACCGTAATCGTCACCACACCTCTTCGATCTACGGATCGAGCATGCCTTACTTTCAGCGTTTTAGTTTCAGCGCCTTCGGATTGCATCAGGGCTATGTTCCTAACTATCCGGCGTCGCATGGCTGCATTCGTTTGCCTTACGAGAGCGCCCGCTATCTTTTCGGGAAACTTCAGGTCGGCGACTACGCAGTGATTCAGAACTGAATGGCTTGTTTTCCAACCGTTTCAATCAAGCCGTCTCGTAGGCGTGCGCAACCTTGAGCAACTCTGCCTCGCCGAGGGGTTTGCCTAGAAGCTGCAGTCCGATCGGCAGAGCCTTGCCACCGACTTCGGCGGTCCCGCAAGGAACACTAATGCCGCAGATGCCGGCCAGGTTCGCGGAGATGGTGTAAATGTCGGCGAGATACATCGAGAGAGGGTCGCTCGCCTTTTCGCCGATTTTGAAAGCGGGAGTGGGGGAGACCGGGGAAGCGATGAGATCGACTTCCTCAAAGGCTTTCATGAAATCCTCCCGGATCAGGGTCCGCACTTTTTGAGCGCGAAGGTAATAGGCATCGTAATAGCCGGAGCTGAGGACGTAGGTCCCGAGAATGATACGCCGCTTCACCTCGGCTCCGAGACCTTCTTCCCGCGAGTCTTCGTAGACGCCGAGGAGATCGTCTGACTTGGCGCGGTGGCCGTAGCGGACTCCATCAAACCTTGCGAGGTTGGCCGAGGCTTCGGCTGTCGCGATAATGTAATAGGTGGCGACGGCGTATTCAGTGTGTGGAAGCGACACTTCAACCGGGATCGCCCCGAGACTCTCCAATTGCTTGATCGCCGTTTCGACTTTCTCTTTCACCACCGGATCGAGCCCTTCGGCAAAAAATTCCTTCGGCAGACCGATTTTCAGCCCCTTGATGTCCTCCCCGAGCGCGGCAGTGTAGTCGGGGACGGCATCATCGAGGCAGGTGGAATCGCGATCACAAGTCCCGGCGATGGCTTGAAGAAGCATTGCGGTGTCGGCGACCGTTTTTGTCATGGGGCCGCACTGGTCGAGCGAGGACGCGAAAGCGACGAGGCCGTAGCGGGAGACGCGACCGTAGGTGGGTTTGAGACCGACCACGCCGCAGTGTCCAGCGGGTTGGCGAATTGATCCGCCGGTGTCCGTTCCCAGGGCGGCGACGGCGGTGTTTGCCGCGACGACGGCCGCCGAGCCTCCCGAAGATCCGCCGGGAATGCGATCGAGGTCGTGGGGATTTCGGCAGGGCTTGATCCCGGAGTTCTCATTCGAGGAACCCATCGCGAATTCGTCCATGTTTGTCCGACCAAAGGGAATCGCCCCGGCCGCGCGCAGTTTCCGGATCACGGTGGCGTCGTAGGGGGATTGATAGGTGCCCTCCAGCATTTTGGAAGCACACGAGCAGGGATGGCCCTCCACATTGATCAAATCTTTGATCGCGATCGGAATACCGCCAAGGGGGAGACTCAGGTCGGCTTTCGCCGCGTCCGCGAGGGCAAGATCGAGATCGTAGGAAAGATATCCCCCAATATCGCCGTCGATTTGATCAATCGCGGAGGCGATCGAGCGAATGGCCTCTTCCGGGGAAAGATCGCCACCGGCATAGGCGGATTTCAGTTGGGTGATGGAGAGGTCAGCGGCGTTCACGGGAATCAAAGAGGCTCAGATTGAGGGGGGAAGCGGGAGCAAAAGTTTACTCAACCACTTTGGGCATCCTAATTTGACCGTGGGCGGTCGCGGGTGCGTTCGCAATCGCTTTCTCCTGCCCGAGGCGATGCTCGTCAGAGGCTTTGTCTTCGCGCATGACATCGAAAACGGCACCGGCATGGGCGGTTGGTTCAATCCCGTCGACATCGATGCTCTTCAGCTGCTCGACGTATTTCAGAATCTGCCCGACCTGATCCTGATACAGTTCGACCTCTTCATCGGTGAGATGGATGCGGGCGAGGCGGGCGACGTCTCTTACGTTCATGGGATTCCGGGGGAGGGGAATTTAGAGGACCTGACCTGAGTCTTTCCACTTTTCGTGAAATTCGGCATAGATTTTCGGAGAAATCTCCGAGGGCTTGATTTCACTGCGACCACCCCAGAAGACGTTCGTGTATTCGACCGGAATGCCGACTTCGGCCAGGTGGGCATCGATCGCCGCTTTGTGCTCGAGAACGCGGGTCTTGTCAGTTCCATGGATGACGCCCATGATGTTTACGCCGCCGAAACGGGGGCCACCCTCGCGCCAGTAGGCGTGGGTCATGATCTGGTGGCGACCCACTTCAGAGCCGGCTTCCTGTTGCCTGCCTTCCGGCACTTTCCAATGGAAGAGCGCGTTAAATTTGGTGACACGCTTGCCGGTATCGCTCGGCTTGACGTGCTCAAGAAAAGTGGAAAAACGACCGATGGCCTTTTTATGATCAAGGACTTCTGCGATTTCGAAGAACTTCTCCCGATCCATTCCGATGGCGTCGGCGCGGGGACCCCAGGGATCCTCGTTGATTTCATCGAGCGTCAGTTCGGTTTTGATGGCGAGGAGCACTTCCCACTCCTCTTTCGTCAATTCCACAGTCGTGGTCGTGTTCATGATGACCGGCGCGTCGTAGCGGGCGCCCGGCTCCATCGACTTCCGGCGCATATGACCGACGCCGAGGGCGAAAATGCCGTGAGCCGGCATGAGGACGAATTCGTGTGCTCCGGCGAGTTTTCTGAGGACTTCGGCATGTTCCTCAAGTGATTCGCCCTGGGGAACTTTCAGCGTCGTCCAAAGCTTGTAATCGCTCCCGGAGATCTCGCGGTCGGTGGATCGGGTCACAACATGGCCGCTGAATGGATCCTCTTTGAACATGAAGTCGAAAGTCGCGTCGAGCTTGTCGGCGTCGACCTTCCAGGCACAAAGCGCGCCGTGCGCGAGCTTCGTGGCCAGCAAAGTCTGGCGGGTGCGGCGGATCACGCCGGCTTCCTGCATCGCACGGATGCGGGTGAGGACGACATCGAGAGCGACTCCGGATTTCTCCGCAATATGCTGGAAAGGAAGACGCTGAAAACCACTCACGAGGTCTTCGGAGACCTCGAGGATTTGCGTGTTGATCGGATCGTCAGTTTCGACGGGGATTTCTGAAACGGTGTCGGCGCTCATGGCGCGCAACTTAGACATGCCCTAACGATCCGGCAAGTTTGAGTTGGCTGGTTAGCGGGAATCGGTATCATGGCTCCCGTATGCAGGTGCAAACTATCGATCTTCTCTTTAATGGCCACGAGCGGGCCGTCGCCTCTTTTCTCGTCGAGGGGCCTGATGGCTTTATCCTGATCGAAACCGGACCGGAGTCCTGCCGGGAGCGGTTACTTTCCGAGCTTGCAGAAAAAGAGATCAATCCGGCCGAGGTCGCGGCTATTTTTGTCACTCATATTCATCTCGATCATGCCGGTGGGGCTGGATGGTGGGCCCATCAGGGCGTTCCTGTTTATGTCCACCCGAAGGGTGCCCGTCACCTCGTTGATCCGGAGCGCCTTGAGGCCAGTGCCCGACAGATTTATGGCGATCGTTTCGATGAACTTTGGGGGGCGATGGTTCCGGCTCCTGCCGATAAAGTGATCGCAGTCGAGGACGACGAGATCATCACCGTGGCCGGGCTCGAGGTCTGCGCGATCGAAACGCTCGGGCATTGCTTTCATCATCACGCCTATGCGATTGGCGGTGTCATCTTTGCGGGGGACGCGGCCGGGGCGCGGATCGATGACTCGGGCTATATCTCGGTGACTTCAGCGCCGCCTCAGTTTCACCTCGAACACACCTTGTCGAGTATTGATCATCTCATCGACCTCGCCCCGGCGTCGCTCTATTTGACCCACTTTGGCGAAGTCGATAACCCCGAGGCTCACCTCGAGGCCTACTACGAAGCGGTGGAATTGAACGCCCTTTTCATCCAGCAGCGCCTCGAAGAAGGCATGGACGCCGAGTCCCTCGAGGTCGCTTACGAAGCCTTTCAAATGGAGCAGGCATTCCGGGCGCGGGTTCGCTCTGACGACTGGGCCACGTTTCAGGACATCAACGGAACCGCGATGTGTGCCGATGGGATTCGCCTTTATTGGGAGAAGCTTACTGATGATCGGGCTTGAATTGCATCGTGCAGGGGTGTTCAATTACGGAGATTCTGAAATCAATGATGAAAAAAGCCACCGTCGTTCTTGCCCTTGTTCTCGGTGCCTGTTCATTTTCTGTGACGGCGCAGGATGAGGAGAGTGTCGCGACTCCGGAAACCCTTTCGGGGCGTCCGCTTGATTTTAATAATCTGGCCCGTCTTCCGTATCAGCATCTCATCAAGATCGCGCAGAGCGATGCCCGTTCGGACAAAGAGGTGAAGGAATACCGTCTCCGAATTCAAAGTCGCGACTCCAGCGTCAAATCAAACGATATCGAACTCTTCCTCGATTTGGAAGATGCCCCCCTTGTTCTCGTAGTCGACAATGATGGCTTCATGACTGTCCCGTTTCGTCAGGACCTGCTTGAGCTGAACCCTGACCTGGTTGCTAATCAGCCGCGCGGGTCGTTGAATATTTATGTCGAGTTGGAGGTCCCTAAAGTGACTCCACCTGAGATCAAAGACGGTAAGGTGAGCTATCAGGAACTCTTCCGGCCCCTCGTGGAAATTCAGAATGAAATGCGCAAAGTGGATCCGACCTTCGGGCTCTCGGGGCAGCAATTCGTCCTTGAAATTGAAACCGGTGAAGAGCCGATCAAAATCACGCGCGCCCTTGGATCGAGAACGTTTCGCCCTAACAGCCGCGGCAAGGTCTACATGATTATGGAGTCATACCTTTATGAAGAGAATCCCGAGGTCGAGATTCCGAACGAGGTAAAGATGAACGTCCTCCCGGCGACGGAGGACGAGATCAACGATATCCGTTCCCGATAGAAAAGGGCCCGCTGATCAGGCACCCTTCTTCTTAGAGACGCGTGATTTCACCTTGAAGACAAAGGGAAGGCCCTCCATCGGGTATTCTTTCCTGATCTGGTTTTCAAGAAAGCGCTCGTAAGTTCTCGTGAGGAGGCTCGCGTGATTCACAAAGAGCATGTATTCAGGGACCGGCACAGGACCGGCCTTGTCATCCCGACGCTGGGTCGCGTAGAGAAGTTTCAGGCGTTTGCCCTGCCGAACCGGCGGGGGATTCCGCTCGATCGCCGCCTGAAGGAGTCGGTTCAGGATCCCCGTCGAGACGGGGTGCTCAGCCACTTCGATGACCTTTTCAACGGCATCAAAAACCTTTGTGATGTATTGCTTATGCTTTGCCGAAATCGCGACCTTCGGAGCATAGGGAATAAAGAAAAGATCGTCTCCGAGCTCCTCACGGAACTGATCGATTCGGTCTTGGAAGTGGGCATCAGGATGATAGAGATCGAACTTATTGAGAAGGAGGAGGCAGGGCTTGTTTTCATCGAGAATCATCTTGGCGATGCGGCGGTCCTGGGAGACTACTCCTGAAGACGCATCGATGACGAGAAGACAGAGGTCGGCACGACGGATCGAGCGCTCCGAGCGCATCACCGAAAATTGCTCGACCGAGGTATCGCGGCGGTTTCGCTGTCGAATTCCGGCCGTGTCAATTAAGAGGTAGGGCTTGTGATTGCAACGATAAGGGACATCGAGGGCGTCCCGCGTCGTCCCCGCGACATCGGAGACGATGCTTCGTTCATCGTTGAGAATCGCGTTGATGAGTGATGACTTGCCGACATTGGGGCGACCAACGATGGCAATTTTGACAGGATCTCCCTCCGCTTCTTCGTCTTCTCCGTAAGGCTCGACATAGAGGGTTTCGAGGTGATCCTCAATCGCCCCTTCGAGGAGATCAAAGTTTCGACCATGAGCGGCGGAGAGACCGATTAAATCCGCGAAGCCGAGACGAGTGAACTCATCGACGTCGTTGTCTGTCTTCGCCGTGTCCACTTTGTTGGCGATGAGGAGCACTTTGCCTTGAGCCGCTTCTTTCCGAAGGACCTTTGACAGTTCCTGATCAATGGGGTGGATGCCTTCACGGGCGTCGACCACGAAAAGGATGATATCCGCAGAGTGGATCGCAATGTCCGCCTCAGCCCTGACCTGCTCGGCAAAGCCATCGTCGAGCACCGCGCCGATCCCGCCTGTATCGGTGAGTTCGAATTCAAAGCGTCCACGCTTGCACCGGGCGGCAATGCGGTCGCGGGTCACGCCGGGCTCGTCGTGCACGATCGCGATCCTCCGACCGGCGAGGCGATTGAAGATGGCTGATTTGCCAACGTTGGGGCGGCCAACGATGGCGACACTGGGTAAATGTTTACGGGACATGCGTATCTGGAGTGGTGTGGCCCTGCTCCCGCAACTGCCTGATACCCTCGGCGACGTATTGGTAGCCGGAAACGAGGGTGAACAGAGCCGCCAGATAAATGAGAATGTCCAGCGGTAGAGGGCGGGCCCCAACGCTCCAAAAGTCCACCAAAACCCAGCAGACGCAACTCAACTGTAAGAAGGTGCAGATTTTACTGGTGATAAGAGGCCCCATCTTCACCTTTCCGGCCGTGTAATGTATGATAATCACCCCTGTGACAATGAGAATGTCCCGCGCGATCACGAGAACTGCGAACCAGATTGGCAGGCCGGTGTGCCAGTTCGTCACGCTCAAAGTGACGATTCCCGCGAGAAGGAGGAGCTTGTCCGCGACGGGATCGAGAGCTCGCCCGAGGCGGGTGCTCTGGTTGTAGCGTCTCGCGATGTAGCCGTCCAGGGCATCGCTCAGGGCCGCAAGAGCAAACACGACGAGGGCTGCGACACGAAGCCATGCGTCCTCCTGCCCGGCATCAATGCTCTTGCTGTAGTAGGCAGCAAAAACGACGAAGACCGGAATGAAGAACAGCCGGGTGATCGTGATTTTATTGGCCAGAGTCATCGTTCCTCAAGCTTAGCCTCTAAATATAGTGAACAAAGCCTAAAGATTCGACATCCAGACGAATTCGGTTAACATCTTCAGGGTCGATAATAGGCCAATAGATGCCCATGGCAGAAGGTGAAGAGTCAGAGAATGAGGTGCTCAAGGAAGCGCTTGAACGGGGGGAGATTCGCTTCTTCACCGCCGGTCGCGGTTCTGCGAGCGGGAAAAGTGGGCGCGAGGACACCGCCCGCTTTGCGGAAAACCTGATGACCCTTCAGGAGTGTGCGATCCTCCTCGGAGAGCAGCTCGGAATGCATGCGGTTGCCTCGGCGACGCTTTACGAGAAAAGTGAGACCGTCGGGTTTTGCTTCGACCAGAATTCCAACCCGCAGGACCCTCACGTGGCCGGCGGGATGGTGAACCGGCGTATGTCGTTTCGTGAATTCAACCGCTCCATCCGCGACTTTATTGACCGATGACTCCTGAATCGCTCATTGCCACCCTCGGCTCGATGCGTCACGCCGGATCGGTTTTCGGAGTGCTCTTTTCGAATGGCACAGAAGAGATCTTCTCTGATCTCGCCTACTCTCCTGAGCGTGTCGAGGTGATGGTTTCTGTTCTCGATGACATCATAGCCTACTTTGACCAGGAAGGGCGAAATCCCGACATCCTTTCGTTCTGTTACGATGGGGGCAACCTACTTCTTGTTTTGTTAAAAGGGCATCGCTTGGTAGTTCTTCACCACCATGCAGATGAAGTCGATTTCATTGCTAAAGCTGCTGGATCCTTCTTAAAAGATTACTTTACTGGCGAAGCTGTCCGAAGTTGGGATGCGTCAAAGGAAGCGGATGATTTACATCAGCATCAAAGAGGTGGGGATATGCCCCAAAACACTGGAATGTCGGATCACCCTGCTGATCCTTCTGCCCCAATCTCACCTGCAAGGTAATTGCCCTTAACGCTATTGCTAGCTTCGAAGGTTTTGCAGAGTAATTGGCACAAAAAAAGCCGCCTTTTGAGGCGGCTTTCGCGTTTTCCGGTCAAACCGGAGAGGGGGTTCTCAACCGTCGTCTGAGGAAGACTCGGAACGAGTGTTGAGAGTCCAGCGAAAACGGTTCTTATTCCGCTTTGCCGTAGCGCGCTGCTTGCGTTTGTGGCGTTGAGTAGGTGTCTCGAAGGCACGAAGACGACGAACTTCCTCCATGATGCCTTCAGCTTCCATCTTACCCTTCAAACGTTTGAGGGCGCGATCAATGGGTTCACCTTTTTTGACTTCGATTTGTGGCATGGTGGAAATAAGATACTTTGGAGTGCTGGAACTTCCTCCAGTTAGGAAGGGCGCAACTCTAGGGGAGAATTGCGCCCCCGTCAAGCGGGAGAATGAGCAGATATTAAGCTCTCTTAATTTCCGCCAATGACTCGCTGAAACTCTTCCTGAAGCTGAGCGACGACCT
The DNA here is from genome assembly GCA_964583035.1 of uncultured Akkermansia sp. Classification (GTDB taxonomy): domain Bacteria; phylum Verrucomicrobiota; class Verrucomicrobiia; order Verrucomicrobiales; family DEV007; genus Arctic95D-9. The sequence goes on along the minus strand of CAZOUP010000057.1, from coordinate 2,022 downwards.
CGTGATCCTCCAAGGTCGTGGTGTCGCCTTTGACATCGCCACCGCTGACGATTTCCTTCAGCAATCGACGCATGATTTTTCCGGAACGCGTTTTCGGGAGACGATCTGCGAAAAGCACCGCATCGGGCTTTGCGATTGCTCCGATCTCGATGCCGACATGGTTGCGGAGTTCTTTCATCAAGTCATCGTTGGGAGCGACGTCGCTTTTTAGGGTCACAAAAGCGATCACGGCCTGCCCTTTGATTTCGTGAGGGCGTCCGACGACCGCCGCTTCGGCGACGGCATCGTGCGAAACGAGAGCACTTTCGACCTCAGCGGTGCCGAGACGATGCCCGGAGACATTGAGGACGTCATCGAGACGACCGACGATCCAGAAATAGCCGTGATCGTCGGTTCTCGCGCCGTCACCGGCGAGGTAAATGCCCTCGTATTCGTTCCAGTAAGTCTCCTTGAAACGTTCTGGATCTTTGTAGATCGTCCGCAACATGCTGGGCCAGGGCTGGCGAATCACGAGCTTTCCGCCTTCGTTCGCCCCACATTCGTTGCCTTCTTCATCGAGAATCGCGGCATCGATTCCGAAAAAGGGCCGGGTCGCGGTGCCGGGAGTGGTCGGCGTCGCTCCGGGGATCGGAGAAATCATGATCGCTCCGGTCTCGGTCTGCCACCACGTATCGACGATAGGGCAGCGGCCGCCGCCGATCTTGTGGTGATACCACATCCAGGCTTCCGGATTGATCGGCTCGCCCACGGTTCCGAGAAGGCGCAGCGAGCTGATGTCATGCTTATCGACATGCTCATCGCCGGCCTTGATAAAGGCCCGGATCGCGGTCGGGGCGGTGTAGAAAATGGAAACCTTGTAGTCGGCGATGATCTTCCAGAAGCGATCCCAATCCGGAAAGTTCGGAGCCCCCTCATACATGACTTGAGTTGCCCCGTTCGCCATCGGACCGTAGACGATATAGCTGTGGCCCGTGATCCAGCCGACATCGGCAGTGCACCAGTAAACATCATCAGGCTGGTGATCGAAGATGTATTTGAAGGTCGAGGCCGTCCCCGTGAGGTAACCGCCCGTGGTGTGGAGAATGCCCTTCGGCTTCCCGGTCGATCCGGAGGTGTAGAGGATGAAAAGGGGATGCTCGGCGTCAAAGCCCTCCGCCGGGCAGTCGTCGGACAGGCCCGCCGTCGCTTCGTGCCACCAGAGATCGCGGCCATCCGTCATCGTGACTTCGTTATCGCAACGCTTCAGGACAAAAACGGTTTCAACCCCGCCGTAGGACTTCAGCGCTTCGTCGACATTTTGTTTCAGCGGGACGACGCTTCCACGACGCCAGCCCCCGTCTGCAGTGATGATCGCGTTTGCCTCCGAGTCTTCAAGCCGGTCCTTGATCGACGTTGCTGAAAATCCGCCGAAAACGACCGAATGAACCGCCCCGATCCGGGCGCAGGCGAGCATCGCGACCGCCGCTTCGACGACCATCGGCATGTAGATGAGAACCCGATCTCCAGGCTTGATCCCCCGAGCCTTGAGCGCGTTCGCGAAGACGCAGGTCTCTTTGAGGAGTTCTGAAAAAGTCACGTCGCGGGTGTCGCCGGGCTCGCCCACAAAGTGGATCGCGACATCATCGCCTTTGCCGGCCGTGACATGGCGGTCGAGGCAGTTTTCCGAGGCATTGAGTTTGCCGCCGACGAACCATTTCGCAAAAGGCGCGTCCGACCAATCGAGGGTTTGCTCCCAGGGTTTCTGCCAGCTCAGGGCCGAAGCCTGCTCGCTCCACCATGCTTCGGGGTCTTCGATCGAGCGCTGATGCATCTCCTCGTATTCCTCCATCGATTTAACGTGAGCCTGGGCGGAGAAATCAGGAGACGGAGCAAAGACCCGGTCCTCCTTTTGCAGCGATTCGATATTGTTACTCATGGGACAAAAAATTCAGAGTCGCGACCCTAGCAACCTACTCGAAAAATGGAAACGCAAAAATTGGCGTGATTGCAGAGTTAACAGGGTGACGTGCTCGACTTAACCCT
>CAZOUP010000056.1:0-33604 GCA_964583035.1 uncultured Akkermansia sp. | reverse complement strand
ACGACCGCGCTGGGGGATCGTCATTTTCGAAAAATGAGGCGAAAAGTTCAGGCGGTGTTTTCAGATCTTGCCGGACAACTCAGCCCGGAAATGACAATTGATCAGATGTTTCTTGAAGTGTTGCGGCTCTGGTTTCCAAAAGAATCCCGCGAGGAATGGCATCGTCGCACCGAAGCGGTCATGGTCCTCTGCGGGCTCCCCGAAGTGATACGACCTCTTTATCCGGCGGAACTCGATGCGGTCGAGCGCCAGCAGGCAGCGATGGCGAGGGCTTTGCTGGTCGGCCCTGAGTTGCTCATTTGCGATGGTTTCACGCAAGGGCTCGACGCGGTGCAGGAGGCCGAGCTCCTCAACCTGATTCGGCACGTGCGGGAGGAGATGAAGCTCACCCTGCTCGTGGCGACAGACGATCTTGCAGTGGCCCATCAACTAGGCGATGCTATCGGCGTCTTGCATCGGGGGCGACTCCTGGAGATTGGCCCCGCCGATTCCGTCGTCAATCGCCCCGGGCACGACTACACCCGGCGGCTCGTGAGCTGCTGTCTTTGATCCATGACTCCTCTCTTTAGAAAATTTCTCGGCATGAATTGGCTTTTGATTGCCAACATGATCGGTCTCCTTATTTTCGGAGTTTTTGCAATCTACAGCGCGTGCTGGATGCGTGAAGATGCGGAGCTGGCGTCGAAGTGGAAGGACCAGGTTTACTGGATTCTCCTCGGGCTCATGGTTTTCACAGCGACGAGCCTGATGGATTACAAATGGACGAAATTTCTCGGTTTGCCGGTCTATCTCGTCGCGGTTGGGCTCCTCATTTTTACGACTTTTTTCGGGGTCGAGATCAACGGAACCCGAGCATGGCTCAGTGTCGGGCCGGTTCTGGTTCAGTCGTCCCAGCTTGCGATTGCCGCAGGTCTGATCCTGTTGGCGGTGGTTCTTTGCACCCTTCACCGGTGGCATCCGATTTTGCGGAATCCGTTTCTCCGTCTTGCCGTCTCGGGCCTCGTCGCTCTCGTCCCTTTTGCCTTCGTTTTATTGCAGGGTGACTTCGGTTCCGCGATTGTGTGGGTGCCGGTATTCGGAGCCATGGTTTTGATCGGGAATATCCCGTTCCGCTTCATGATCGTGATCGTTCTCAGCGTGACGATGTTTCTCCCCTTTGCCTTCTTTTTCGGGCTCAAGGATTATCAGAAAAAGCGGATCACGACTCAGATCGAAATGCTCCAGGGCAAGAAGGTCAACATTCTCGCCGAGGCTTACAGTGCTTACAATAACCTCCTCGCGATCGGCAGCGGAGGCTGGAGCGGGAAGGGATTCAAAAATCCTGAAACAGTGAATAATAAAGGGTTCATCTCTCCTGACACGGCGATTAACGACTTCATCTTCCCGGTCCTCGCCGAGGAGTGGGGATTCCGCGGTGCTCTCCTCCTGCTGGGTGGCTTCACCTTGCTCCTCCTTCAGTGTATCTATGTCGCGTTTTACAGTCGGGATATGCTCGGTCGGCTTCTGGTCGTCGGCGTCGTCGGGCTGCTCTTTGCGCACATTTATCAAAACGTGGGGATGAATCTCCTCATCATGCCGATCACTGGTATTCCGCTGCCCTTTATCAGTTATGGGGGAACGTTCATCATCGTCCTCCTCTTTCTCATGGGGCTGGTGCAGAGCGTCTGGGTGCACCGGGTTGATCCCGAGGCACAGCGCCGCCGACCGCAGTTGGATATCGGGCATTTGGATTAGGAGATTGTTGAAAAACCAAGAATGGACACCGATTGACACGAATCGAGTCGACTTCCTCCGGGGAATTCCGTGAAAATTCGTGTCCATCCGTGGTTTTACTTCTCAGCAACCGGCGCGAACCTCACTCTGATTTTGCATCGGGATAAGCCGAAAAGATCTCCCGTGTCACAATCGCAAAGTGATTTGGATGGTTGAATCTTTTTGCCATTCCATGTAAGCATTGAGTAACCCCCACCGGTCGGGACATTTCCGTTCATGATCCAAGTCAATCACCTCACCAAGCGTTATGCCGGACGAACGGCTGTCGATTCGATTTCTTTCGAAGTCGAGAAGGGTGAAATTGTCGGGTTTTTGGGACCGAACGGTGCCGGGAAAAGCACGACCCTGCGCATCCTGACCTGTTTCCTCTCCGCCTCCGAAGGCACCGCCTCGGTCGCGGGCTACGACACCTACGAAGACTCGATCAAGGTGCGTCAGCATGTCGGCTACATGCCGGAGAATGTACCGCTCTATCCTGACATGCGGGTGAAAGAGTATCTTCAGTTCCGCGGGCGGATCAAAGGACTTCGCTACCGGGAATCCCGTCGCGCCGTGAACGAGGCGATGGATGTCTGCAGCCTCTCCGAGGTGGATCACAAGATCATCGCAACCCTTTCCAAAGGCTACAAGCAGCGGGTCGGGCTCGCCGATGCGCTCGTGAATAAGCCGGACCTCCTCATTCTCGACGAGCCGACAAATGGACTCGACCCGAACCAGATCCGGCAGTCCCGTGAACTCATCAAGCGGCTTGGCGAGCGCCACACGATTCTGATCTCGACTCACATTCTTTCGGAAGTGGAGATGACCTGCGGACGGGTCGTGATCATTGATCAGGGCAAAATCCGGGCCTGTGACACGCCACAAAATTTGATCCGCCGCCTGCGCCGTCCCGGGGAAATCATGCTGGAAATGCAGGGTGACGGCGATAAGGCTTCGAAGGAGATTGAGAAGCTGGAAGGCGTCAATGCAGTGAAGAAGACCGAAAGCGGAAGTGGTTGGGTAGCTCTCCTGATTCACACGGACCCTAACATTGACGCACGAGAGGATGTTTTTAAATTGGTCACGAGGTCAGGTTGGCGGATTCGTGAGCTGGCGAGCCGAGCGGCTTCCCTCGAAGACGCCTTCGTCGATCTCGTGCAGCGTCCCGGTGAGAGCGCAAAAAAGGAGGGCACGGATGAATAGTGCGCACAACTGTCCTCAAGAAGGCGGTTTGTTTTTCGCAAAACTTAACCTTCTTAAGTCCTCGACCTAACCCTGTCTGATCCGGGATTTTTCTCTCATGCGAGCCTTCTTCATCCTTTTTACCAAAGAGCTGCGATCATTTTTTCTGTCGCCGCTTGCGTGGATCGTGATGGCGCTATTCACGTTTTTGAACGGTTGGCTCTTTGCCGGGATGATCAATGCGATGCGACTTCGGGTCAGCTCGCGAAGTCTTGTCTACAACCTCTTTGATTCCGGATGGTTCTGGATGGGCTTTTTCATACTCTTTCCACTCATCACGATGCGGCTCTTCGCGGAGGAGCGGAAAATGGGAACGATCGAAGGATTGCTGACTGCGCCGGTAAGGACTTCGGAGGTGATCCTTGCCAAGTATTTTGCCACCGTCGTGGTCTATCTCGTGATTGTGGCGCCGCTCTTTTTCTTTTTCCCGCTCTTTCAGTGGATCACGGGAGAGGAGGCGGCTTTTCAAGGCGGGGCGCTTTGGGGGACTGCTTTAGGGTTACTTCTCGTCGGTATTTTTCACGTCGCGATCGGGACGCTGGCTTCCGCCCTCACGGCGAACCAACTCATCGCGGCGATGATCACTTTTGTGTTCGTGATGCTTCACTATTTCCTCGGATTCATGGAGCGCTTCGGGCTCGTCTCCGGTTCGACCTGGAGTGAAGGCTTGAGCTATTTCTCGACGATTGAGCACATGCACTCATTGACGGAGGGACTCATCGACAGTCGTCCGATCGTCTATTATCTCAGCTTTGCTGCGGTGCTCCTGACGATCACGCATCATGTATTGGAATCCCGCAAGTGGCGGACCTGACCGGTGACCATGGCAGAAGAAAAACAGGAAACTAAAAAGGAAGCCCCCTCTGTTGGAGAGGAGTCGCGGCTTCGTGTGCACGCGAGAAAGATGGAGCGTTTCCGGACGGCAGGTCTCGTCGCGGTGCAGCTGATCATTGTCACGATTATCTTCTTTCAGATCAATCATCTCAGCTGCCGCCGCCACACGACCTGGGATCTTACCCAGAATCGACGTTTCACGCTTTCCAAGACCTCGGCGAGCTATCTGAAATCCCTTGGCGGTGAAGTTCGAATTGTGATGGCCTTTCTCGGGACTTCCGATCTTTACCCGGAAGTGCGAGGGCTCCTCTCTGAGTATGACCGCGTCGGCGGCGACGCCGTGGTTTCCGAGTATCTTGATCTCAGTCGCAGTCGCTCCCGCCTCGCGGAACTGAAAGACCAGTATCAGCTCCGGTTCGGGGGCGATCAGGTCGTGATTCTCGGCGAGACCGGTCGCACTAAAGTGATCGCGGCGGAGGAACTCGTGACCCGCGATTCGAATACCGGACGGATCATCGAATTCAAAGGTGAGGAAGTGCTGACTTCAGCGCTTCTCGAAGTGACAGAGCAACAGCAGCGGAAAGTTTATCTCGTCACCGGAGGGCGGCGTGCGGATGAACTCGTCCCGATTGCGCAGCAGATCCAGCCGCTCGCCAATGCTCAAAACGCGAGGCTTGAGAGCCTCGTTCTCGAAGGGCGGCAGGAGATTCCGGAAGACGCCGACGCCTTGTTCTTTCCCGGCAATACGGCAGATCTGTCGGCTCGCGAAGCCGAGATGATTCGGAATTACTGGGATGCAGAGAGAGGTGGCCTTGTCATCTTTCTCGACCCCGGAGCGGAAACGCCGAACTTTGATGAACTCCTCCGGGAGCATGGGGTCGCTCCGAATCGCGATCGCGTCCTCAGTGTCATCAGTCTCCCGGGGCTGTCGCCGAAGCGCATCTCCGATGTGCCGGTCGCACTCATGCCGGGAGGTGGACCGACCCGCGATCTACCGGCGCTCTCGGCGCGTCTTCTTGGCCGGACGCAGTCCTTCAACGTGCTCTTCGAGGATGACCTCCTTCTCTCAGAAAATATTCGCCCGCGCCCGCTCATGGTTGCCGGGGATGGTTTCTGGGGAGAGACAGAGTTTCAAAGTGAGGAGATTTCGTTTAATCCTGATCTGGATAGCGGGCCTCCCAATCTCGTCTTCACGGCGGCTTCGGTGGAGAAAGGGATGCCGGGCGATCCTGACTTGTCGCAGGGGAGTTCGCGACTCGTCGTGGTGGGCAATCCAAACCTCATCTCCCCCGACGGGAACACATCGAAGGTCGCGGCGGATTTTACGATGGCTTCCCTGAACTGGGTCATGAACCGGGAGTCGCTCATGGGGATTTCACCCCGCCGCCCCACCGCCTTCACTCTGAATATTTCACCGGCGGATTTCGGATTACTGCAATCACTGACGATTTTCCTGATCCCGGGAATGGCCCTGATTGTGGGAGGGTTAGTGTGGTTCAAGCGCAGAGCCTGACAAAGAGATATCGATGAGAGTCAAAACGACAGTAATCCTCGGAGTCGTCGCCATCATTCTGGCGATCGTGAGCGCGTCGCTCGACCGGAAGTCCACGGAGGGTCGTGGCGCTGCCTCAACCGCGAATGTCCTCGTGCGCTTTGCCCCGGAATCGGTCAAAAGAATCGTGATCGAAAAGGGCACAACGAAGACCGTGATCGAAGAGATGGGCGGCGTCTGGTTTTTCAAGGAGCCTGAAGTGGATCGCGTTGATGGTCGGGCCATTGCCGCGATTCTCGATGAGTTGAATCATCTCAGCATCATGGATGTGATCGATCCTGATGAAGATGGGCTCACCCCCGTCCAGCTCGGGGTGAAAGGGGATAAGGCGATCCGTGTTTCTCTGGGCGGCAAGACGGAGGACGGCGAAACGCTCGACGAAACGATCACTCTCGGCGAAAGCGCTCCGCGAGAGGGTTCGTTTTATGCCACGATTGAAGGTTCCGGGGGAGTGAAAGTCGTCGATGGAAGTCTCCGCGGGTGGCTTGAGCAGCCCTTGCAGACTTTGCGTGACCGGAGGATTCTCAGTGCGCCGGTCGAAGCGATCGTGCAGTTGGGGATCGGTCGTTCGACGGGGGAGGTCGTCCTGCAACGGCGTCTCACACCACCGCAGCAGGAGTGGTCCATCATCGAGCCGCTTCAGGCCTGGGCAGATCGCGAGAAGCTCGACCAATTACTCACTGAGCTTGCGAGCCTCGCCATCGAAGAAGTCGTGATTCAGGCAAAGGCCGATGAGGCGATCCCGAATCCTCTACCGGACAATGCAGCGGTCTTGCAGATTCGCGTTTATGGAATTGAAGAACCGCTCACGATTTATCTTCAGCAGGTGGAGGCTCCCGCGATTGAAGGCGCGCCCGCGGTCGTCGAAGCAAGGATGTCGGATCGCCCCGGCGTCTATCGTTTTAACAGTGGCATCCTCGCGCAGCTTCCGGCGAAGGCGAACGACCTCCGTGACCGGACCCTCGCGCGGATTCCGATGTCTTTCCTCAGATCTGTCACGATTGAGAGTCGGATCGATCCACGGGTTTTTCTCAGGTCGGAATCCACGGATGACCGGATGTCCTGGGATGTCATGGTGAATGACAAGTTCCTCCCTGCGAATTTAAGTCAGGTCGGGGAACTGGTCACTGGCGTCAACGAAGCGGCGATTCTCGACTTTGCCTCTGATGATCCTGAGAAAATGGCGGAGTTCGGTCTCATGCCTCCCGCTCAGGCAATTCGCTTTGATCTTCAGTTTCCGGGAGCACCTGATGAGGCGGGAAATCCCGGTCAGGTTCAGGAAGTTGCGAGAATTTTGCAGTTGGGCTGGAAAGAGGGAGAGGAAAACCGGCTCTTTGCCAATTTTAAAGGAGAGCCCTATGTCTATCAGTTAGATCCAACTTTCGCGGGACTGATTCCGACTCACCCGATCAAGTGGCGTTCCCTCAGCGTCCTAACATTTAACCAATTTCACCTCAAGTCGATCACTCGCGAGCAGCCGGGTAAAGAGAAACTCAAGCTGGTGTATGACTACCGCCGGGATGACTGGGAGGCACTCCGGAGTGGCGTCGATGTGAGCGGAAATCTCGACAAGTCGGCGGCGACGCTGCTTCGCAACCGGCTCGGTTCCCTCACCGCGAGCGGGTGGTTTCTCTCTCTCGGGAGTGCCTATGAAGCGCTGCAGACTCCAAGTGTGAGTTTTGAAATCGTGACCAATGAACTGGACCCGGCAACGGGCGATCCGCAGGAGGTGACGAGGATGCTTCACTTCGCTCCGTCCACAAGGAACGTGTATTTCGGGATCATGGAAAATTCTCAGGGGGGCGATAGTGCTCGCGACGTCTTTTACATCGATCATGAAACGTACCGGGAGTTTATCAGACCTGTCACCGATTCACGCGCTGCTCCGTGAACCTTTGGTGCTGACTGCCCTAGTCGCGCTTCCGTTTTTACTGGGGACTATCCTTTCCTGTTCGGACAAAGCGGACTCGGATGCTGTGGTGGAACTTTCCGAGGCTGACGCGGAATCACTCTGGAAAGAGGCTCCGGGTGCTGAAGTCACTTCGGAAGAAGGTGCGGCGATGGATCATCCGGGTGGCGCTTATGCTCATGTCTGCGCGGCCTGCCACGGTGCGAAGGGAGAGGGCAAAGAAGAAATCAAAAGCCCGTCGATCGCAGGGCTCCCTGCTTGGTATATCGAAGAGCAGTTTCGCAAATTTCGCGAAGGAGAGCGTGGTGTCCATCAGGACGACGCGGCCGGGCAGCAGATGAGGGCGATTGCCCTGACATTGACCGAAGAGCAGATAAAGGAGGCCTCTACGACGGTTTCGGCGCTGCCGATTATCCTGACCGAAGCCCCCGGTCAGGAGGCTCAGATTGAAAAAGGACGCTACCTCTTTGCGAACGAGTGCATGGAGTGCCACCGCTACAACGGGAAGGGCGAAGTCGTTTTCAAGAGTGCGCAGCTGATCTCACTGAACCGGAGTTATCTCCGTCGGCAGTTGGAGAATTTTCACGAAGGAAAGCGGGGTGCTGCTGAGACAGATGCTTCGGGAAATAAGATGGTGAACGTGACCTCGGGGCTGAGTGATGATGAGATCGAACTCCTCGTGGACTACATCGGGGCGCTCGCGCACGGGGATGATCCGCGACCGGCCCGGGAGCGGTAAACGCTTCAATCGAGCATCCCGAACTGCGTCATGAGATACTCGGCAAGGCGGGGGGTTCCGCGCGGATCGAAACCGTGGCGGAAGTCGTTTTCGACGCCAAGGGCATCGAGCTTTTCCTTCAATGCTTTTCCGAAAGCGGGGTGGTGAATCACCTTGCCTGAAGTTGCCGTTTCCGGAAGCGGGGTTTCGTCAAGGGGGCCAGAGTAAACGAGATAAGTGGGAGGATCGTCAGCGCTAACAAACTCCCAGGGAGAGATCGCCATGACTTTCGCGGTGAGGGATTCGCCCGGAGGATGGACGACGGGCTCTCCGAACAGTTTTGGAAAACTGCCGTGAACGGAGTCACTTCCTCCGATGTTTTTGACGATCCAGTCCGGCATGAGATTGGTCGGGCAATTGATTGGAACGAGGCAATTAACCCGTGTTGAAACCCGGCTCACAGGATCCTCTGATTCAGAATCAGCAAGGTCATCATGGTAGCCCAGCCAAAGCGTGATGACCGCCCCGGCAGAACTGCCGGAGAGTGCGATGCGGCCGGGGTCGAGTCCCCAGCCGAGTGCCTTGTGGCGGATCATTTGAAGCGCGCGGGTGCTGTCTTCAAAGGGGACCGGGCTGATTGTTCCCGCGCCATCGACGAAACGATAGTTCACGCTCGCACAGGCGATGCCGGCCGAGAGGTAGGTCGTGGGATCGAATTGCGATTTGTCGCCCCCGACAAAACCGCCGCCGTGAAAGTAAATCAGGATGGGAAAGTGACGCGAATCGTCGGTCTTTTCGGGAACCCAGAGATCGAAGCGTTGGCGCTCGTGTTCGCCGTAGGCCACGTCGGAGTGCGTCGGGGCAATCCGTTCCCGCTGTTTTCCTTTCCGGTCGTCGCCGGAGCGATCCTGCATCGAATTGCGATAGGCAATGGCTTCGGCCTCGGTGAGAATTCCATTTTGATCGCTGTCTGCCCCGGGAGAGCGCTCTAGCAATTCACTGAGTCGTTCGGGGGAAATAGCAAAGGCTGGCGAGGTGCAGAGTATGAGAACAAAAAAGAGGGTTTTCATTTGGGGGCGAGGGCGTTGGCGATTCGACGGGTGAGAAAAATCTGATGGCGGGGGAGGCCTTGATATTGTCCAGCGTCGAGGAGGGTTAAGTGATTGGTGAGGAGGTGCACGGCCTCGCTGCGTGCTGCTGCGGGATGTTTCGAGTCGTCCTCAAGTCCGCTCATTTTGATGAGGCGGTCGATGTATTCCAACTGCAACGCTTCCCGGAAAGTATCCGGTTTCTGCTCGGCATCTCCCTCCATGACGAGATTGTCGAGCTCACTCATGAAGGTCCCGATGTCATAGGTGTTGCCGTAGAGTTCTGAATCAATCATCCGCTCCAGAGTGTGTGGGTGAAGGATTTGATCGAGAACCCGCTTCTGCATTCCGAGGACGCTGTCGTGAATCTTCGGGTCTTCGTTTTGATCAAGATCGAAGAAGTCGAAGCCGCGTCGTTGCAATTGGAGCTTTGAGATCAAACCGTCAGGATAGCTGAGCGCGCCGGGACCAAAGAGATGGGACTCAAGAGCGGTCAGCGCCTTCTGCTGTTCTCCCTTCGGAATCGGCGTGAAGGGTTCTGGTGCCGCGCCGTTCTGACCATGGAGGGAACGGTCGATTTGCACCCCGCCGATGAATCTTGAGATGGCGATCGTAGCGCGTTCGTAATCCAGCATCAGAGTTGCAAACGAGGTGCGAAGTTCGTGGTAGCTCTCGCCATCGACAGGGAATTGTGCTTCGAGTTTAGGAAAGGTTTCCTTCACGAGCGTCATGCGGTCGACCGCGTTTTCAATGGGCTCGTTCGTGAGGTCACTGATCATCGCTCTGGGATCGATGCCGCGTCCGGTCGCCCGCATGTCGTCGGCATCATTCGCAAAGGCATGTTCAGGCTTGGTCGACTCTGAGAGGACCGCATCAAGCTGGTCTTTAGGGCCGTATCCAGCGCGGACTGCCCAGTGATCATAGGGGCCGGGAACGATGGAGAAGTAATGCCCCTGCTCGTCGGGGTTGAGGGCCAGGTTCACCGAAGCGTAATCCATCACAGAAGCACAAACCCCGGTTTTCGAGGTCAGTTGCGTGTCGTGAGCCTGTTTCCGGTCATAGAGATGGCTCGCGCGGAAATTGTGATTGAGTCCGATCGTGTGTCCCACTTCGTGGAGAATCAGCTCGGTAAGTCCCTGGCGGATTAACTCTCCATCGTCAACGGGACCGTTCCCCAGTCGAGCGGCTTGCGCGTTGAGAATGGCGGTGCCGGCGATGCGGCTGGTATGAAGGCAGGCCCCATGCGCGCACTGGTGTCCGCGTTGCAGCCCGGGGTGCGAGGACGCAGTCGCCTCACTTCCGCCCAGCTTCACAATTTCCTGAAGGCGAATCCGGTTCGTGAGGTAAACATACTCTAACATGATGTCAGCGCCGAGGATCTGCCCGGTCCTCGGGTTCACAAAACTGGGGCCATAGCCGCCGAAAGGAGGGTCAGGCGAAGAGGTCCAGCGGAGGACATGATAACGAATATCATCGGAGTCCCACTCCGCGTCGTCGGGCTGGACTTTGACTTCGATCGCATTGGTAATTCCGGCGGAGGCAAAGGCGAGGTTCCACCCGAGAACAGCGTCGCGGATCGTGTCCCTGATTTCAACCGGGGTCGTGTTTTCAATCCACCAGGTGATTGGCTCGACCGGGTCGGAGTTTTCTGCCTCCGGGCTTTTTTTCTTCAAATGCCAGCGATGAATGAAGTCACGGTAAGGGGCGCTCGATTTCGAAGTGAGGTCTGTCACCTGAGTCGTGAAATAGCCGACGCGGGCATCGTCGAAGCGAGGCTCGTAGTCGTTTTCCGGCAATGCCATGAGCGTGTGTTGAACCTTGATCGTGACAAATCGCGAGTCCGTCACATCTTCGTCGCCATACTCCGGGGGATGGAGGTTCTCGAACACGTATTGGACGCGGAAGAGGGTGTTGTCCGGAAAGCTTTTTGACTCAAGAAATCGGGTCCGGTCCTTGGAAAGGTCTCCGAGTTTGAAGGTGTCGTCTTTGTCGTCCTTCGATTTCCCTGACTTCAGTTGGCGAAAGAATTCCTTCAGGAAAATAGCGTCAGCTTCGATGAGGAGACGGCCGTCCTCTTCGTCAGCGGCTTCAATCTTCTGGCTCGCGAGAATCGCTTCGGAGATGTTGGCCTCAGAAGCTCGCTTCAGGGCATTGTCAGGGTTGAAGTAGAATGAGGTATTCCGGGCCACGAATTCGATTTTTTCGAAGTGCCGCCGGATCTTGAAGACTCTTGCCTCGCTGAACTGCCCCCGGAAAAATCCAAGGCCGGTGACTCCGTCGAGGGTGTGGCTGAAGTGAATGTATTCTCTCGTCGTCTTTTCATCGGAAAGCTGATCGGTTGAGACTTGGAGATAAATCTTTCCGTTTTTCCGATTCTGGTGAACCGGGAAAAGGCCGACGAGGGTGTCACAGTCTTCAAGGATTTTCTCGATGGTGACCTCCTCCTTTTTATCTTTCTCAGCTTCTGCATCTTCCTCCTCTTTCTCATCTGCGGAGAGGAACGCCGGAATGGAAAGGGCGAGGAAAATGATGCTCAGCCGTGTCAGGGCTGACAGGTCCATGAAAAGGGGAGATTTGTGAATTGAAGTCATCGCGTGATCGTCTTATATTCTGAAGCGTTTGTGAAAAAACACACCTCTATTATGCGAAAGAATATCCTCATTCTCACTCTCCTTGGTCTCGGCGTGCCGGCACTCAGCCTGCAAGCCGAAGAGAAAATCGATTTTGCCACTCAAATCTATCCCTTCGTGAAGTCGGGATGTGTGAAGTGCCACTCACCTGCCTACGAGGATGAGCGCGGTCGCACCCGGAAGCCCAAGGCAGACATCGTTTTTGCCACGAAAGAAGGCATCCTCTCCGCCAAGGACGAAGAGGGTGAACTTGTTCTCGTTCCCGGCAAGCCCGATGAGAGTCGGATGCTCGAAGTGACCCATCTTCCGATCGATGACGACATGCACTTCCCACCAGATGGCAAAGCGCCTCAGTGGACCGATGCTGAGAAAGAGCTTTTCGCCAAGTGGATCGAGGAGGGCGCGGATTTCGGTGACTGGACTGAAGATGCGGCACCTCAGGAAGGCGTCGAGTGGGACGGCAAGGAAAAAGAAGCCGGCACTCTCGAGACGTTCGAGTAAGCGAGCGTCTTAACGAATCACTTTTCCAAGAAGCCGTCCTGTTCACGCAGGGCGGCTTTTTTCGTTTCAGGCGAGTTTCGCCGCGTAAGCAACGTAGGAGGATGTCAATTTTGAAATCTTCCCGCCCCATCGCTCGTCAGTGATCTCACCGGTTTCACTGAAGACTTCATGCGCGGATCGCACCGCGAGCATCTCAGCGTAGACCGTCACTCCGATATTCTGGAGAAGGCTGCGCATCGTATAGAGTCCGCGGAGGCCTCCCAGTGCTCCGGGCGAAGCGGCGAGGAGAAGCGCGGATTTCCCGGCGTAGGCGGCGAGAGGTGGCTCATCGGCTGACTCTGCCCGGCTGCACCAGTCGATCGTGTTTTTCATGAGCGGGCTGAAGGCGCTGTTGTATTCAGGGCTCGCGATGAGGAAGCCATCAGCCGCCGCGAATTTGGCTTTCAGCGTTTTGACCGCGTCTGGAAGGCCGTCTTCGGCCTCGAGATCTTCGTTGAAGAGCGGAAGCGGATAATCAGCGAGATCAATGAACTCGACCGAAGCACCTGCCGTTGAGGCTGCTTCGGCGGCCGCTTTCGCGAGTGAAGTATTGAAAGAGCCGCGTCGGGTGCTGCCGGAAAAAGCGATGAGATTGGGAGAGGACATGGTCCGGAAGTCAGTGTTGGAGAAAAACGATCACTTAACCGGGGAGTAGTCGGTGGTCTTGAGAAAGGTGGACTGAACCCCTTTTTTGATGAGCAGCTTTCCTGCCTTTTCCGAGGCATCTCTCGCCGCCTCCCAGGCGGGATCCTGCGAAAACGCTTTGAAAGAGGCGTTGCGTGCTTCTTCCGATTCAGCGGAGATGAAATAGAGGAGCGTGTTGTCGGCACCTTCCTGTCCGGTAGCGAGATGAAAGTAGGGGAGGTTGGTGATCCCGTGTTTCGTAAAGAGACTGACGGTGTGATCGCGAAATCGAGCATCGAGGTCGTCGAGCTTGCTCTCGTTCGTCGTGTATTGGCGCATTTCGTAAAGTGGTGCGTTTTCAGTGTCAGGAAAAGTGGCGAGAGGGGAGTAGTCGGTCAGTTCCAGGAAAACACTATCCACTTTGGCGACGAGCTTGCCGTCAGCGGTCGACGCCTTATACGCAGCCTGCCAATTTGTATCTTCGCGGAAAGCCGCCCAGGATGTGGTGCGCGCTTCTTTGTCAGGGTAGGCGAGGAGGTAGATGAGAAGGTTCTTTTCGTTTTCCAACGGTGTCCAGTAGATCAGGTTTGTCATCCCATGCCGGGCAAAAAGCGCGACGGTATGATCGCGAAACCGGGCATGGAGAGCGTCGAGCTTGCCTTCATTGGCGTGGTAGGTGCGAAGTTCGTAGCAGGTGAGTTTTTCGTCGGCCTCGGCGATGAGAAGGGGGGAAAGAAAAATGAGAAGAGCGAAGAAGGTTGTTTTCATGGTGATAGAATCTGGAGGCTAAGGACGAGGGGGGGCCTTGTCACGATTGAAAATGAAATAGCCGCCGAGAATCACGGCACCCAGAGTCGCGAGCAGGGTGAGGACGGTGGGGAGCGCGGCGAATATGAAAAAGACCCCGGCGAGGGTACCGATCGCGACGATGACGAGGACGACCGTGCGGATTAACTTTGTGGCGTGATCGTCGAGATCGAGAGGCGCAGTCTCTTTCGCGCCCTCGGGAATCGGTTCGTCGGAGACATAGACCCGGAACCCGCCAACGGTCCTCGGTCCCCAGAGGAATCCGACCGCTTCGTTCGTGATGTAGGCATGGTAGCCTTCCGCCAGTTTTTCATCCACGAAGAGTGAAGCTTCCTCATAGCGCTGGAACTTATGAATCATGCCGCGGGTTGCTTCGCGAAAATCCAGCGCGCCCAGCCGATGAGGAAGGAGATGCCGCCGAGAGGGGTGATCGCACCCAGCTTCGTGATGTCGGTCAGGGCGAGTGCGTAGAGGCTGCCGGAAAAGAGAATGACTCCGGCTAGAAACCAGTAAAAACCGAGGGGCTTCTCGCTCCGGGCGATCACGAACATGGCGAGCCCGTGGATGAGGTGGTAAAGCGTTGCCGTTTCCCAATTCGCAATTCTTCCGGTTGCCTCCAGCTGATCGGCGAGGCCGTGTGCTCCGAATGCTCCAAGGGCGATGCCGAGAAAAATGACAGCGGCGGCGACTCTGATGCGGAGGGATTGATTCATGACGGGGGCAAGTAAAGAGAATCGGTAAAAACACAAAGACCGGCCTTTTTGAGGCCGGTCTTTAGAGAGATTAAGGAGGGATTCTTGTGCGGAATCCTAATCAGGGCGGCCGAAAGGTTGAAGACCTACCCCATGTTAGAGATCTCCTCGGCTTTGTCATTCTCTAAATCGTTTCAGAGCGACCGGTTTGCGTATTTTATCGAGCTTGCGCCTCTTTTTGAACGATCAAGGTTTCGCCAATGAGGAAGATTTGATCGCCCCGGTCGAAGTCGCTGAGGTGGCCCTCGGGAGAGTTAAGAAATGCGATACCTGAAAGAGAAAAACGATTGGTTGATGGCTCATAATCAATCTGTTCGGCAAGGGCTTTCCTTGCGGGCGAGGTTTGTTCGAGGAGTCCATTCCGCGAGGTGAGTCGCACTGCCCGGACGGCCTTTTCATCATCATTCCGGATCAGTTCGACGTGGTCGGAGGTGAGTCGAAAATTCTCATGCCGAACCTCCACATTACCTTCATAAACGAGGCGGCCCTCTAATTCGGTGGTTTTATCCGCGACAATCTGAAGTCTTTCCTCGCGAAATCCAGGTTCAGGGATTCTGGAGAAAGAGGGGTTGAAGGCGAGGTCCAGTAGTGGGGCTCCGGAGACGGAGGGGATTGCTGTTTCCACGGGCTCATGAGCGATGTGAATATCGATGGAGCCGGAGAATGGAGCAGGATCTTTCTGCCGGGGAGGGATCGAAAAACCGGGCGCCGAGAATGATTCCGGGGCGTCACCGTATTGCACGATGAAGCGAATTTCGTCAGTGTTACGTGAGGATTCATGGAAAGGCAGCGCCGCGAGAAGCGTGGCGAGGGCGGCGAGGATCGCGGCGGCGGAGGCAATGCCGATCATCCAGATGCGCCGGTCGTCGGCCTTCGCGGGTGATCGAATTGCCGCAGGGCGCTCGCGATCCACCGTTTCCGAAAGAATGGAGCGGATAAGGTCGGTGTCCCGGTTCGCCGACCCGAGCCGAACATGTTCGCGGAGCGCGGCATCGATAAACCGCTCGTGAGAGGGGTCGTTGAGAGGGAAAGGTGTTTGGTCTTTCATGATGGCGTGGAAGGAGGAGAGCTGGTTTTGTGGTCGAGGCACTCTTTGAGGAGGACCCGCGCACGCTGGAGTCTTTTGCGGACCGCCGCCGGAGCGATCCCGAGATGATCGGCCGCTTCGTCACCGGTGCGGCCTTCGTAATAGCACGCCATGATCGCTTCGGTGAGGTTATCCGGAAGGCGGTGAAGGCAATCACGCAGCGCTTCGAAAAGGTCGCTCTCGTCTTCGGTTTTTTCCGACTGCCACGCGGCCACGTCGGCGTCGATCTGAGCGATGTCGGTATCGGTGAGAGCGTAGCGCTTGTTCTTTCTCAGCCATTCCCGCCACTTGTTCCGGACGATGCCTCTCATCCAGGTCGCAAAGTCACGGGTCACGTCGAAGGTATTGATCTTGTCGTAGGCGACGATGAAGGCTTCCTGCACGATGTCGCGGGCGGTCGTGGAATCGCGGGTGAGGGCACGGGCATAGACGAGCAGCTCGCGGTGATGCCGCTCCACCAGCTCGGTGAAGTCGCTGTCGCTCGCCGGATCGAGCTCTCCGCTGTCTGGAGTCGCACTGATGGTCACAATCTGCATCCTACACGGGGAGTTGACGACTGCCCGTATAATTGTGACTTCGATTTTTCAGTTTTCTGATTGTTCCGAAGCCGTATTAGCCACGCTAATGCTTGAGTTAGTTGAGGCGCGTGAATGACCGTTGAAACCCGAAGTAATTCGAATTCAGATTAGTTCAGCTAATTTACGCGAATTCGACTGAAAATCGCATTGCCACTTAATTTCGATCCTTCTAACGTGAGTTAAAATCAGAAGCCTTCTGAATTGATCACTTATGAATTCATTGAAACGCGTTTTACTAACCGCGATACTCGCTGCCGGAGCTTCCACCCTTTCTCAGGGAGCTGATCTTCACCAGGGAAACTGGCTTTCATGGCGGGGTCCTCTCCAGACCGGGGTGAGCCTTGAAAGCTACAAGGATTTCTCTTTCAAGCAAGAGCCTGTCTGGACGGATGCGATTTCAGGGCAGGGAACGCCGGTCGTTTTCAATGGTCGACTTTACTCATGGGGCTACAGGGGGACGGGTCCTGATTTGGAAGAGGTGGTTCAGGCTCGTGATGAAAAGACGGGCGACATCATCTGGGAGCGAGCGACGCATGATTTCCTTTCCGATACGATTTACAATCGATATTCCATCGGAGCGGTGGCCGTCGACCCTGACACGGAGAATGTGATCGTGGCGACCACTTACGGTCTCGTGACCTGCTACTCTAAAGACGGTGATCAGGTCTGGCAGGTTTCGATGATGGAGCGTTTTGGGCGGCTTACTTTCCCGAACGGACGTGCCGGTGCACCGGTCATCGATGGCGATATTTGTATCATTCGCGGCGTCACCAGTTACTGGGGCGCAGACGGTCCTGCTCGCGACCGCTTCTTCGGGTTTGATAAGAAAACCGGAGAGCTTCTCTGGTCATCGACACCGGGCGTTGGTCCTCCTTATTTGAAGGACACCTCGATGTCGACTCCCTACCTCGACACTCGTGACGGAAAGCGTGTTTTCTATACCTCGACTGGTTGCGGAAACATTGTCTGCGTCAATGTCATGGATGGAACACCGTTCTGGCGCTTTCAGCTCTCTAAAGGCGGGATCAACAGTTCGGTTTTATTGCACGACGATACGATCATCGCGATTCACGGTAAGGAAAATCTCGATACCACTGAGATGGGGCGCATGATCCGCCTCAAGATTCCTGAGGACCTCGACAACACTGGTGGTGAAGTTGACCCTGAGCAGAAGGGTGCGCCTCGCATCAGTGCGGATCACGAGATGTGGCGGACCACGCTCGAGATGTTCACGAGCTCACCGCTGCTTCACGACGGGAAGATTTACCAGATGGTGAAAACCGGATCTCTCTTCTGCGTCGATGCGGATACTGGGGAAATCCTCTGGGAGGAGAAGCTCGCCAACTCGCAGCTTCACGCCTCTCCTGTCTATGCGAGCGGTCGCATTTTCATCCCGACCTTTCCCGGCGATTTCTACGTGATCAATGTCACCGGAGACAAGCCGGTCATTGAGAACAAGATTGAGTTGGACGGAAATGGAATCGGTTCCGCCTCGATCTGTAATGGTCGTGTCTACGTTCACACGACGGAGAAGCTCTATGCTTTTGCAATCGGAAACAGCGGGATAGACTTTACGGATGCTCCTGAAGTGGTCATGCCGGAGGCTGGCGAGGCTGCCAAGGTTCTCCCTGTGCCAAGTGACGTCCTTCTCCGCTCCGGAAATTCGACGACAGTGAGTCTTCGGACCCTCGATGCGAACGGTATTCCGGTTGGAACCACCGAAAGCGCAGACTGGGCAACGTTCATTCCACCCACCGCGAAGGTGAAGGCGGAAATGGATGCGTCCTTCGAAGGTAACACGATCAGCGCCGCCGCCGACGCAGCGCTCTCCGCCGGTGCCTGGAAGGCAACTTCCGGTGACCTCAGCGGGATCCTTCGTGGACGGGTCATCTCGAGCCTTCCTTATACAGAGGATTTCGAAGAGAACTACACGCTCGGCGTGAAGCCGATGGGATCGGTCTCCGGCCGTGAGTTCGACTTTCCGCCGCTCCCTTGGATCGGTGCCCGCCTGAAGTGGGAAGTGATCGAGCACGAGGGGAACATGGTTCTCTCAAAGACGCTCGACCGGGTTCTCTTCCAGCGTTCGCTTTCGTTCATCAGTCACCCGAACCTTTCAAATTACACTGTGCAGGCGGATGTGATGACAGATGGTAGCCGCCGCATCAAGTCGGTCGTGGGATTGATCAACCAGCGTTACATCTTCTCACTCGTCGGAAATGCGAACATTCTCGAGGTCAGCTCCAACCACGAGCGCGTGAAGGAGTCCGTGCCATTCCCAATTTCGGCGAACAAGTGGTACACGCTCAAGACACGTGTCGACATCGGCGAAGACGGCACCGGAATGATCCGCGGCAAAGCATGGGCCAAAGATGAGCCCGAGCCCGAAGCCTGGACCATTGAGGTCGAGCACAAGAGTGCTCACAAAGAAGGCGCTCCCGGCATCTTCGGTTTTGCGCCGCAAAGCCAGAAGACCGTTTTCATCGATAACCTCAGCGTCTCTTCCAACGAATAGGAAAAGACTAACGTTCACCAAATTTTACCCTCGACCTCCAACTAACAGAATACATGAAAATCATGCTTCAAACTATCAAGCTCGCTTTCTTGAGCGCTGCATTGCTCATTGGTTTGCCAACCTTCACCCAGGCTGAAGAAACCGCTCCCGGCGGTGGCGAGTGGCCTCAGTGGGGCCGTGACGGCAGCAATAACATGATGTCACCTGCAAAGGGACTTCCGATTGATTTCACTTCCGGTGAGTTCAATGACGAAGGCCAGGCAGAAGGCGCCAAGCACCTCAAGTGGGTCGCCGAGATGGGATCTCAGGCCTATGGAACCGCGACGGTGAAAGACGGCCGTGTCTTCATCGGGACGAATAATGAGAAGCCACGTCTCGACTGGGTCACCGGCGACAAAGGCATCATCATGTGTTTTGACGAGAAGAGCGGTGAGCTGCTCTGGCAGTTCTCGATTCCTAAGCTCGAGGCCGGCAAAGTTTCCGATTGGGAGTTCCTCGGAGTTTGTTCTTCGTTCGTCGTCGACGGTAAGTATGGCTACGTGATCACGAACCGCGGAGAGGTCATCTGTCTCGACGTCTACGGCATGAGCGATGGCAACGACGGTCCTTTCCAGGACGAGGCCAAATACAAGAACGGTGGTCTTGAAAAGCTCGACGCGGCAGAGCCTGCGGAGCTTTCTGACAAGAGCGCTGACATTGTCTGGGGTTACGACATGCGAAGTGAGCTTGGCGTGTTTCCTCACAACATCACTTCCAGCTCGGTCGTGATTTCCGACAAGTATGTCTTCGCGAGCACTTCGAACGGTGTTGACTGGTCCCACATTAACATCCCTGCTCCTTACAGCCCATGCCTCGTCGCGCTCGACAAAGAGACCGGTGAGTTGGTTGCTGAGGAAGCCAGCGGAATCGGTGAGCGGATTAAACACTGTAACTGGTCTTCACCCGCATTCAGCAATGATCTCGGCGGGAATCCTACGGTCGTCTTCGGCGCCGGAGACGGTTTCACTTACGGCTTTCACGCGACTGAGTTCGACGAAGAGCAGGATGGTGACGAAACCTACAATCTCTTCCAGGAGCTATGGGCGGTTGACTGCTGTCCACAGGACTATCGCTTCGACGAAGCAGGGGAGCCGATTAAATACGCGACTTACCCCGGCCCTTCCGAGATCATTGCCTCTCCGGTCATTTACAACAACAAGGTCTACGCCGCGATCGGACAGGATCCTGAGCACGGAGAAGGTGTTGGCGCAGTGACCTGCATCGACCCGACCAAAGGCACTGGTGAAGACGCGATCGTCTGGCAGTTCAAAGAGATCGGCCGCACCATTTCGACTCCTTCAGTGGTCGACGGACTTGTTTATGTTGCTGACTACTCCGGTCGTCTTTTTTGCCTCGATGCCGAGACCGGCGAGAAATACTGGGAGCACGACACCCTTTCCCACATTTGGGGATCGACGCTCGTGGTTGATGGCAAAGTCCTTCTCGGAAACGAGGACGGGGAGCTTGTTATTCTCAAGGCGGGTAAGGAATACGAAGAGCTGACCATCGTTGGTTATCCTGCTCCTATCTACGCCACTCCGATCGTCGCTAACGGCACTCTTTACGTGATGACTCAGACTCACCTCTACGCCTACGAAATGGGTGCCGACGGTGATGCTGTCGCTCAGGTCCAGCCCTGATCTTTCCGCGAGGATTATCCACCGCTTATTTTCATGAAAAGATCATCAGTCATCATTACTGTGTTCATTATTCTTGCGGTCCTGCATCAGGACAACTGGAACTGGGCAAATTCGAATCTTGTATTCGGATTCATGCCGGTAGGCCTTGCCTATCACGCCACCTACTCACTGGTGGCGGCGCTTTTCTGGGCACTCGTCGTCAAGTTCGCGTGGCCGACCCGGCTTGAAGCGTGGGCGGAAGAAAACTCTGACTCCGATTGATCTCGTTCACGGAGTGGCCCCGGCTGCTCCTTACAACAGGGTTAGGTCCGGTACTTAACTCTGTTTACTCCTCGAACTAACCCTGTTTCACGGGTGACCTAACCCTCTTTACTACCAGGATTCATGAATCTACTCATCGCTCAGGCACCCGCAGAGGTGTCGACCAAGCCACTTATTGTTCTTGCTATTTACCTCGGGCTTCTCCTCGGTTTGGCGCTTTTCAGTGGCCGCCTCTTCCGCGGAACTTCCAAGGATTACTTTGTTGCCAGTCACTCGATCGGACCCTTCATGCTGCTCATGTCGGTCTTCGGAACGACGATGACAGCTTTCGCTCTTGTCGGATCAACCGGTAAGGCGTTCCAGCAGGGGGTCGGAACATACGGCCTCATGGCTTCGTCCTCTGGACTGATCCATGCCGCCTGTTTCTTTCTCATCGGCATTCGCGTCTGGTCGATTGCGAAGAGGGAAGGCTACGTCACTCAGATTCAGTTCTTCCGCGGACGCTTCGAATCGAACGGGCTCGGTTATCTTCTCTTTCCGATTCTGGTGTTGTTAGTCATCCCGTATCTCCTCATCGGAGTGATCGGATCCTACCGTGTCATCGGGCCGCTCACGAAAGGGATGTATCCTGACCTCTTCGCCGCGACGGGGGGAGCGATTCCTTCCTGGATTATCGGTATCGTGATCTGCGGGGTGGTTTTGACTTACATCTTTGCCGGTGGCTCACGTGCCGCGGCATGGGCGAACACCTTTCAGACGCTTGTCTTCATGGCGATGGGGG
This sequence comes from uncultured Akkermansia sp., assembly GCA_964583035.1. Classification (GTDB taxonomy): domain Bacteria; phylum Verrucomicrobiota; class Verrucomicrobiia; order Verrucomicrobiales; family DEV007; genus Arctic95D-9. The sequence goes on along the minus strand of CAZOUP010000056.1, from coordinate 12,258 downwards.
TTCTCGCGTTTTATCTCCTTTCCGATAAGCTTGGTGGTCTCGGTGCCGCGATTGCTCAGGCGAATCCGCAGCACCTCGTACGAACGCCCAGTGAGCTGGAGATTGTTGGAAAGGCGGGCACCTCGATTCGTGAAGTGGGTTTCCCCTATATTACTTTTTTCACCTACATGTTCATTCCACTTTCAGTGGGAATGTTCCCTCACCTCTTCCAGCACTGGCTCACCGCGAAGAGTGCGAAGTCATTCAAGCTGACGGTGATTGCTCACCCCATCTGTATCGCGGTGGTGTGGGTTCCATGTGTTCTTATCGGCCTTTGGGCTACCGGAGTTTTCAGCGCCTCACCGAGTGATGCATGGCCCGCTGCCGCGATTGGTGTGATGAAAGGACTGCCCGACTCGAGTGTCGGTGCAATCTTAAGCCTGACCTTACGTTTTCTCGTGGAGAATCCGATCATTGTCGGACTGGTTACAGCTGGAATTCTCGCAGCGATTATGTCTTCGCTCGACTCGCAGTTTCTTTGTCTGGGAACCATTTTCACGAACGATGTCGTCTTGCACAAAGTCGGGCCCGATCGTTTTACTGATAAGCAGATCGTTTTTATCGCCCGGGGATTTGTGGTCGCGATTGTTCTCGTCACCTATGGACTGTCGCTGCTCCTTGAGAAACAGAATAACGTCTTTGATTTGGCGATCTGGAGTTTCTCCGGATTCGCCGCTCTGACCTCGCTCGTGATTGGTGCGCTCTATTGGAAGGGGGCGACGAAAGGTGGCGCTTATGCCTGTGTTGTCACAGTGGCAGCAACGTGGCTCTATTTCTTTCTCAAGTCAGGTGGCCATGAATACACCGTCGCCGGCGTGATGCCTGTCGCGATCTGTTTCGTCGCCGGAGCAGTCGCCATGATCGTGGTTTCTCTCTTCACAAAGAAACCGTCCGACGAAACCATTCGTAAGTTTTTCCCCTGAGAAAATTCATTCTCAACTTCTCTCATTCTTTACTGCTCAACTTCTCAATACATGACCACTGACGAAGCTAAATCCCAACTCGACGACCGCGTCCGCGAAATGATGGCGTGGCACTTTTCAGAAGAAACCGGAACACCGTTCTGGCTCGACTGGATGAAAGAAGCCGGCTGGGATCCCCGCGAAGAAGTGAAGAACTCGGACGACATCGTGAAATTCCCTCACTTCCAGGATGAGTGGCTTCGTGATGAGAAGAATGAGCGCTTTGTGCCAAACGCCTACAAGGGTCGCCCTTTCAATATCTTCGAAACCGGAGGCACGACGGGTCTTCCGAAACAGCGCGTTGGCTGGGAAGACTACAAGCACGACTACGAGCAGTTTTCTGATCAGCTCAGCGACGAGTATTTTCCGAAGGGTGGCAACTGGATCATGGTGGGACCAACCGGTCCGCGTCGTCTCCGCCTCGCGGTGGAGCACCTCGCGAACCATCGCGGCGGAAGTTGTTACCACGTCGATCTCGATCCCCGTTGGGTGAAAAAGCTGATTGGCCGCAAGGAACTCGATCAGGTCGAGCGCTATCAGGCGCACGTCATGGCGCAGGCCGTTGAGATCATCAAGCATCGCGACATTTCCTGTATCTTCACGACGCCGAAGCTGCTTGCTTCGATTGGTGAGCGGATTTCAATCGCCGATCACGGAATCAAAGGCTGCTTCTGTGGAGGCACCTCAATGACTCCTGAGTATGTGCGTTTCCTTCAGGAGGAAGTTCTCGAGAACAAGGCGCTCTTCGTTCCGACTTACGGCAACACCTTAATGGGACTGGCCGTTTCGATTCCGGAAGAGCTTCCGGAGAACGACTACAGCGTGACTTACTACGCGCCGCAGCCGCGTGCGATCCTGCGCATCGTCGATGCGGACAAGACCGAGATCACGAAGGACTACGGCGAGTATGGCCGCGTTGAGTTGACGACGCTTTCCCACGAGTTCTTCATGCCACGTTTCCTTGAGCGTGACGAAGCGATTCGCCGCAAGCCCCACGCAAAGTATGCCTGGGATGGTGTCGGTGACGTTCGCCCATTCGGTGCGCTGACAAAGACGGTGATCGAAGGGGTTTACTAGTCGTAATCTATTTCTGATATGACCACACCTCACCACATTCCAGTTCTTCGTCAGGGCAAAGTTTACAAGAGCCTCGACGTTCAAACCATTCCTAAGCTCGGCACAGACGATGCCGCCGCTGAGATCAGCTTCGCCTGCGCGGACATGATCAAGTATGACATGCATCGCATGGGTGACGCCCGCGAAGCGCTCAAGAAGTTTAGCTGCGAAGAGCTTGTCGCAATGACGAAGAAGGCAGGGGAGTATTTCCTCGAAGCCGATCTTCCGATCGGAACGGAGGCTGCACTTCAATCTCCTGAAGATTACGTTCTTTCCCTCGCTTCCACGAGCGGCCTTCCCCATGCCTTGATCCGCATGAACATGAACCGTCTCGGTAACATCTTCGGACAGATCGACGACATCTTTCAGGGCCTGACCCGGGGACTCGATTGGAACGTTCTCGACAAAGGATACGGCGAGCAGGGCGGGGCACCGGTGAGCTTTTCGCCAACGACGACTGAGCTTGCGGTCATTCTTCCAAGTAACTCTCCAGCCGTGAACGCGCTCTGGATTCCTTCGATCGCGATGAAGGTGCCGGTGTTGTTGAAGCCGGGCCGCGAGGAGCCATGGACGCCGTGGCGCATCATTCAGGCTTTCATCAAGGCCGGTTGCCCTCCCGAGGCGTTCAGTCTTTACCCGACCCAGCACGATGGATCGGGTGCGATCATTCGCCGCGCCGGGCGCGTCATGCTCTTTGGAGATGACTCAACGGTGAAGCAGTATGAGCACGACCCACGTGTTGAAGTGCACGGAACGGGTTACTCAAAATTTGTTATCGGTGAGGATGAAATCGAAAACTGGGAGCAGTATATCGACTCCATGGTGGAATCGGTTTCTGCGAACTCCGGTCGCAGTTGTATCTGTACTTCAACTATCGTGGTGCCGAAGTATGGCGACGAAATTGCCGAGGCGATCTCGAAGCGGCTTGTCGAAATCACGCCACTCGCGCAGGACGATCCTGACGCGAAGCTTTCCGGATTCGCTAATCCGAAGTTTGCCGAATGGATCAATGAAGCGGTCGAGCAGGGACTCGAGTCATCGGGTGCCCGTGATGTCACGGCGCAGTATCGCGAAGGCGATCGCTTTCAGACGCGTGATGGCATGAACTATCTCCAGCCGACGATCATTCGCGTCGATTCGTTTGATGAAGAACTCGCGCTTCGTGAATTTCTCTTCCCCTTTGCCAGCGTCGTCGAATGCCCTCAGTCAGAAGTCCTCGACAAGGTCGGCTACTCACTCGTTTTCACGGCGGTGACAAAAGACATCGATTGGATCAATCAGCTTTTTGATTGCCCCGAGATTGAGCGACTCAACGTTGGCAACGTGCCCACGAACCGGATCAGCTGGAATCAGCCGCATGAAGGGAACCTCTTTGAGTTCCTTTATACTCGCCGTTCATTCGCGTTTGCAGAGTCTGCGTGATCAGTCAGGGTATCCCCGATGTCAATTGAATCGCTCTCGATCGAGGCGCTCTGCGCCGGACTGGATATTCCGGAGCGCGTTCGTCGGTTCGAAGATATTCCCGGTGGGAAGGTCATTTTCGGGCCGGGTAAACTGGGAACGATAGGGGGCGAGGCGGCCGCCTTGAACGCGAGGCGTGTCCTCATCGTGACCGACCCGGGGCTTGCCAAGACGTCTGCGGTGGATCGGGCGGCGGCGTCACTCCGTGCGAGCGGCATGGCGGTGGTGATTTTCGATCAGGTCCGTGAGAATCCAACGACGACTGATGTGGCCCGTTGCGTCGCGGCGGCGCAGGAGGGTGAAGTCGATCTCATTGTGGGGCTCGGGGGTGGCTCCAGCATGGACACGGCAAAAGGCGCGAATTTTATCCTCACCAATGGCGGTGAAATCAAGAATTACTGGGGGGTCAACAAGGCAACACAGCCGATGCTTCCTTTGATCGCTGTTCCCACGACTTCCGGAACTGGCAGCGAGTGCCAAAGCTTTGCTCTCATCGCTGATGCCGAGACCCATGCGAAGATGGCTTGCGGTGACACTAAAGCGGCGGCGCGTGTCGCGATCCTCGACCCGGATCTCACTGTGACGATGCCGCGCGCGGTGACTGCCCACACCGGGATCGATGCCATGGCCCACGCGCTCGAAACCGCGGTCTGTAAGAAGGCGGGTGAAATCTCTTTTGCCTATTCAAAAGCAGCCTGGCAGCTCCTTGATTCGGCCCTGAAGCGGGTCATCGAAGAACCGGGAGATCTCGAAGCTCGCGCCCGCATGCAGCTCGGAGCGGCGTTTGCAGGCACCGCAATCGAGAACTCAATGCTCGGGATCGCCCACTCCTGCGCGAACCCGCTCACGGCCCACTATCGCATCGTGCACGGTCAGGCCGTTGGGACGATGCTACCCCATGTGATTCGCTTCAATCGTCTCGATGAGAGGGTGGCGTCGATTTATGAATCGCTCTTTGCCGGCGATCTTGTGGAAAGGATTCGAGAGCATCTTACCGCTTCCGCGATGGACCGATCCCTCTCCGATCTGGGGGTCGAAGCTAATCAGCTGGCTCAACTGGCGGAAGAAGCTTCAAATCAATGGACCGCTCAGTTTAATCCGGTGGAGGTCAACGCTTCCTCATTGCGAACGGTCTACGAGGGTGCATTCTAGGCTTGGCACTGATGTTGCTATTCCTTGATGTTAGTGAAACCCCTCTTTGAAAATTACGAGACGGAAGCCTTCTTTGATGAAGCCTTCGACCGCGAAACGAACTCTTGTCGGGTCTCCTACGAGAAGACGGCAGAATTTTTCGGGAACATGACACCGGAGCGGATGCAGGCGAGTCTGCGTTCGCTGGAACGGGCCTTTCTGAAACAAGGAGTCACCTTCACCGTTTACTCTGACGGACAGGGGACGGAGCGGATTTTCCCGTTTGATCCCTTTCCCCGAATCATTCCCGCTGATGAGTGGTCCATGATCGAGGCCGGTTTGCGTCAGCGCATGAAGGCGTTAAACATGTTTCTCGCCGACATTTACTCTGAGCGCCGAATCCTCAAGGAGGGCGTCGTTCCGGAGTATCTGGTGAAGACGTCAAAGCACTATCGGGCGGAATTTTCGGGGCTCAAACTACCTCATGATACTTTCATTCATATTTGTGGATCGGACTTGATTCGCGACGGCGAAGGGCGCTACTGCGTCCTTGAAGACAACGGTCGCTGTCCTTCCGGAGTGTCCTATATGCTGGAAAACCGGATCGCGATGAAGCGAACTTTTCCCGATCTCTACCGGCAGCTGAATGTCGAGCGGGTCGCTCAGTATCCGCGCGAACTTCTAAAGATGCTCAAATCGGTTTCCCCGAGGCAGCAGGACGATCCGGTCTGTGTTCTCCTCACTCCCGGTCAGTACAACAGCGCCTATTTCGAGCATACTTTCCTCGCTCAACAGATGGGCATTGAAATTGTTGAAGGCCGTGACCTCACGGTTGAGAACGAGAGGGTTTACATGCACACCACGCAGGGGCTCGTTCAGGTGGATGTCATTTATCGGCGCATTGATGACGATTTCCTCGACCCGAATTTCTTTCGTGCGGATTCTTCGCTGGGAGTGCCTAACTTGATGAAGGCTTATCGTGCCGGGAATGTCAGTCTCGTCAATGCCATCGGAACGGGGGTGGCTGATGATAAAGCGACCTATGCCTTTGTTCCTGACATGATCAAATTTTACCTCGGGGAAGAGGCGATTCTTCCGAACATCGAGACCTTTCTAGGGAGCAGGGAAGATGAGCTGAAATACATCCTCGAAAACGTCGAGAATCTAGTCATCAAAGCGGTCGATGAAGCGGGTGGATACGGGATGCTCATCGGGCCGGCTTCCACCAAAGAAGAGTGCGAAGATTTCCGCACCCGCGTGAAAGCGAATCCGAGGGGATACATCGCCCAACCGGTGATTTCTCTGTCGCGACATCCCACTTTTTGCGATAACTCGCTCGAAGGAAGGCACATTGATTTGAGACCTTTTATTCTTACCGGCGAGGAAACCGTCGTCGTTCCCGGAGGGTTGACGCGGGTCGCGCTGCGGAAAGGCTCGCTCGTCGTGAACTCATCGCAGGGCGGGGGAAGCAAGGACACCTGGGTGCTGCGAGACGGTGAGTAAATCTTTGATTAAACTGATATGCTGTCACGCGTTGCTGAAAACCTTTTCTGGATGAGTCGCTATATCGAGCGGGCGGATAATCTGTCCCGTCTCGTCGCGGCCCATCAAAACGAACTCCTCGATGCGACCTCCTCAATGACGGGAACGAGCCACGAATGGCACCCGCTTCTTGAGGTCACCTCGATGGGGGACGAAGATTCCAAAGAGGATGTCGTCACCTACATGGTGAGTTCCGGGGAGAACCCTGACAGTATTCTAAACTGTGTCTTTCAGGCGCGGGAAAATGCACGGGCGGTCCGCGATCAGATCTCGGAAGAGATGTGGATCGAAGTCAATTCCCTTTGGCTCGACCTGAAGCAACTGGACCCCAATGATCGAAACCGCCACGAGAAAATATGTGAGATGACGACAAGGTCGGCGCTTCTCTTTCGCGGGATCGAGTGGTCGTCTCTGCCGAGGACTGACGTGCTCGCGTTTGTCCAACTCGGTTGCTACCTGGAGCGTGCTGATAAAACGAGTCGGATTGTCGATCTGCCGCATTTCCTTCCCGATCAGGAAGTCTCCTCGGCCTGGAACACGATTCTTCGCGCCTGCAGTGCCACGGCGGAACATCGCCATCGTTACGGAGGAGAAGTTGACGCGGCAAATGCGTCGGCGCTTTTGCTTTTTTCCGCGACGTTTCCGCGCTCCGTTCGTTATTGCGTTCAGAAAATAGACGAGCTCCTTCATCAGGTCTCAGCCACCAAAGCAGGTGATTATTCGAATGAAGCCGAGAGAAGCACCGGAGCTCTCCTCGCCCGACTCAACTTTTCCGGTGTCGAGGACATTGGCGAAATGGGGCTTCACGATTATGTTGATTCGATCCAGTTCGATCTGAACGAGATGGGCTGGGAGATAGCACAGCGCTATTTCCTGCTTAGAAAAGAAGCGCCGCCCACCAGTGCCGAGGCCTATGTTACGAGCCGGATGCGTGCCCAGCAGCAGCAACAGATCGAAGAGCAGCAGCAACAGTAATCTTTTTAAATCCCCAAAATCCCCAAATGTCGATTCACGTCGCTCTCTATCACCGCACGAGTTACACCTTCGACAAGGAGATTACGGTTCATCCGCATGTCGTGCGGTTGAAGCCGGCTCCTCACTGTCGGACTCCGATACTCGCTTACTCTCTTCGAATTCAGCCGGAAGATCATTTCATCAATTGGCAGCAGGACCCGTTTGGTAATTTCCTTGGAAGGCTCGTGTTCCCGGAGAAGACAAAGAAGCTTGAATTCGTCGTCGATCTCGTGGCCGACATGACGTCGATCAACCCTTTCGATTTCTTTCTTGAAGAAGCGGCGGAGGAGTTCCCCTTCAGCTATCCTGACACAGCTACTTATCCCGACGGGCTCAAAACCGAGCTGGCACCTTATCTGATCGAGACGGATCACGATCCGATGCTCTATGAACTGGTCGAAGAGTTCAAGCATCTTGAGAGGATGCGGACGATTGATTTCCTGATTAAAGTCAATCAACGCATTGAGCAGATCGTCGACTATCGGGTTCGCCTTGAGGCAGGGGTTCAGCACTGCGGAGAGACACTCAGTCTCAAGTCAGGTTCCTGTCGGGATTCTGCTTTTTTGCTTTGTCAGGTTTTTCGAAAATTGGGAATCGCTTCCCGTTTTGTTTCGGGCTATCTCGTGCAGCTTCATGCTGATGAGAAATCTCTCGATGGACCGAGCGGACCGACTCAGGATTTCACGGACCTTCATGCCTGGACCGAGGTTTATCTCCCCGGCGCGGGCTGGGTCGGCATGGATCCCACTTCAGGTCTCATGGCCGGTGAAGGGCATATTCCTCTGGCATGCACTCCCGAGCCTTCCAGTGCGGCTCCGGTAGTGGGAAGCGTCGAGCCTTGCGAAACGGAATTTGGTTTCGACAACATTGTGACGCGCGTCCACGAAGATCCGAGAGTGACCAAGCCTTATACCGAGGCGGAGTGGGAGTCGATTGATGCACTCGGTTATCTCGTGGATGAAAAGCTCGACCAGGGCGATGTCCGTCTCACGATGGGTGGTGAACCAACTTTTGTCTCCATCGATGACATGGAGGGGGAAGAGTGGAACACCGCTGCAGACAGTCCCGCGAAGCGCGAGCGGGCGATTGATCTGACAGGCCGACTCCGCGAAGAGTTTGCCCCGGGAGGATTGATCTGGTTCGGCGAAGGGAAATGGTATCCGGGAGAGCCGATTCCACGCTGGGCTTACGGAATTTTTTGGAGGAATGATGGATACCCGATGTGGCGTTCCACCTCGACTCAAGCTGATCCTTCAAAACCCGGAAGCTTCACTGAAGATGACAGTGGACGGCTCATGAAAGAAATCGCATCGGTCCTCCGGATTTCGGATGACTGTGTCATTCCTGCCTGTGAAGATGTCGAATATTATCGTTGGAAACTGGCCGCGCTGCCGGTTCATGAAGAGCCGGAAGAATATGATGAGGAAACCGCTTCGCTTGAGCGGAAGACACTTGCGAAACTCGAGAAACGCGGCCTCGAGGTTCCGACCGGATACATCCTGCCTGTTTTTGTGAGCAAGTCGGCAAATCGTTGGGTCGGCGCAGAATGGAAGCTGAAGCGCGGAACTTTGTTTTTGATTCCAGGGGCTTCGGCGATGGGATTCAGACTTCCGCTTGATTCGATTCGTGAGGCAACGGCGGACGATGTCATCAAGGAACGTTCTCCGATGGAGGCGGACTGGGAAGCGCTCGACCCGAATCCGCTCACGCCTTATCTTGGCGATCTCGCGGACAACAGCGACGACTGGATTCCGAGGACGGCACTGACCGCCGAATGCAGGGAAGGGCGTCTCCATGTTTTCATGCCTCCGGTTTCGAGGCTGGAGGAATATCTTGAGCTGCTCGCAGCCATCGAATTGGCGGCGGAGCGAACCGAAGTTTCCGTTGTCATCGAAGGCTATGAGCCACCGCGTGATCCGAGGATGCAGAATCTGAAAGTCACGCCGGATCCGGGGGTGATCGAGGTGAACGTACACCCAACTTCTTCCTGGAAAGATTTGGTCTCAAATACCGAAAGGCTCTTCGAAGCGGCCCGGCAGTCACGTCTCGGGGCTGAGAAGTTTATGCTCGACGGTCGACACACAGGAACCGGCGGCGGCAACCATGTCGTGATCGGGGCGAGCACCCCGGCGGAGAGTCCTTTCCTGCGCCGGCCGGATGTTCTTGCGAGCCTCATCGCCTATTGGCAGCATCACCCGGGACTCTCGTATTTGTTCTCCGGTTTGTTTATCGGGCCGACGAGTCAGGCTCCTCGTGCCGACGAAGGTCGCGATGATCGACTCTTTGAACTCGATATCGCGCTTGAGACTTTGCATCGGGGTGTCTCCGAGCCTTACCTCGTGGATCGGACTCTAAGAAACCTGCTCACTGATCTCACCGGAAACACGCACCGGGCGGAGATCTGCATCGATAAGCTGTTTTCTCCGGATTCCAGTACGGGGCAACTCGGTCTCCTTGAGCTGCGCGGGTTTGAAATGCCGCCGCATCGTCAGATGGCCCTGGTGCAAAGCCTGCTCGTTCGGGCTCTCATCGCGCGATTCTGGGAGAAACCTTATCGTCATAAGCTAATCCGCTGGGGGACAACGCTTCATGATCGGTTTTTACTTCCACACTATGTAAAAAATGACCTTCGCGATGTTTGTGAAGATCTTACTGATTGCGGGATTCCTTTTTCCAGCGGCTGGCTCGAACCTTTCGTGGAATTTCGCTTTCCCTGCTTTGGACTCGTGAGGCGTCAGGGCTTTGAAATGGAGATCCGCAGTGCGCTCGAGCCCTGGCATGTCCTTGGCGAGGAGTCGACCGCTTCAGGAACCTCGCGGTTCGTTGATTCATCGGTCGAACGTCTCCAGGTTAAAGTGAGGGGTCTTGTCGAAGGGCGACACATCGTGACCTGCAACGGTCGTCGCGTTCCGCTTCATCTCGGTGCGGTTCGTGAAGAGTGGATTGGGGGCATTCGTTTCAAAGCCTGGAATCCACCTTCCTCGATGCACCCGTCAATCGCTGCTCAATCGACCTTGGTGATCGATATCATCGACACACGGAATCGGAAATCACTCGGCGGCTGCGTCTACCATGTGGGTCACCCCGGAGGTCGGAGCTACGAAACCTTCCCCGTCAACGCACGTGAGGCGGAATCACGTCGTCTCGCCCGATTTTGGCACGACGGTCACACCCCGGGTGTGATCGAAGCCACCGCTGTGGAAGGACCGCTTGCGGGTCGGTTTGTCGAGCGCGAGGGCGGCGAAGTCGTCGAAATGATTCCGCCTGAGCAAGAGAGCAGGGAGTTTCCTCACACTCTTGATTTAAGGACAGCTTCCAGTTTCCAACTCACTGATTTCAAGTAAGTTCGGAGCATGCCTGCCGCCCCGATCGGGACCCTTAAAGAGCAACAACAGTTGATGGAATCACTTGGTTACAGCCCATTGGAGGGACGTCGAGATGAAGCCGTCACTGTTGAAGGTAGCATTGCGCCGGAGTGGCAGCCCCTTTTCGAATCCGTAGGTCGCCACGGCAGCGGAGTGCTCATGGATTGGCGGAATGTCGCAACCCGGATTTCCCGGGAGCGCGGCCTCGCCTACCGTCCCGCCAGTATCGATGAGTCGGACTCATCGGAAGGCTGGACCCTCGATCCTATTCCGTGGCTCTATTCGGCGAAAAACTGGGAGACGATTGAGGATGGGATCTCGCAAAGAACCCGCCTCTACGAGATGATCCTCCGGGATGCTTATGGCGAGCAGCGAATGCTGCGGGATAAACTGATCCCCGCTGAAATCTTACTGGGGCATCCGGGCTTTATTAGGGCCCTTCACGATCTCACGCCGGGTGAATCTGTCGTCGGACTTGGTATCTCCGCCTTTGACGTCGCCCGCGATGCGAGCGGGCAACCGTTCATCGTCAATGATCGCTTTGACCATCCGTTTGGCCTCGGCCTGGCCCTGGAAAACAGAACCGTGGTGAATAAAGTCCTCCCGCGGCTCTTTCGCCGATGCGGCGTGAGGCGGGTCGGGCAGTTTTTTACCGACTGGTTTGATTACCTGAGCCGAAGGGCTCAGTCAGGCGGGGACAATCCGCTCGTGGTGATTGTCGATTCATCCGAGGAGGACGAAGATTCCGAGATCAGTTTCCTCGCGAACTACTGCGGAATCCTCCGCGTCCACCCGGCCGATCTCACGGTTCGGCAAGGGCGGGTTTGGATCAAAGCACTGAGCAGATTGATTCCTGTCGATGTGATTTGGAAAACAATGCCGGGCGGCGAGATCGATTCCCTGGAAAGAGATGTTCGCGGTCGTCCCGGAGTCGCCGGGTTGTTTGAAGTCATGCGTATCGGCGGGGTCACGCTCGCGAGCCATCCCGGCAGTGAAGTGATTCAATCTCCCGGGTTTTATCCATTCCTCCCGAAATTGTGCCGCGAATTTCTCGGCGAGGAACTCAAAATTCCGCCGGTCGCGAGTTGGTGGTGTGGCAGCCCGACCGCCTTGTCTCATGTTTTGGCAAATCTCTCTTCGATGGTCATTAAATCGGTAGGATCTCATTCGAAATTCAGCACGCTTTACGGACGAAGGCTCTCGACCGAGCAGCTCGATCAACTAAGAGCGACTATTCTTGCCAACCCGATCGGCTTCATTGGTCAGGAGGAAATTCAAATCTCGACGATTCCGACCTCACGCGGTGAGTCGCTCGTGCCTCGCGGAGCGGTCCTTCGGATGTTCTCCTATTTTGACAACGAGAAAGGTCCGAGTGTCATGCCCGGTGGACTTGGCCGGGTCAGCACGGCAGACGGGGTCGTCGTCTCGACTCGCGAGGAAGGCGATTCTAAAGATGTCTGGATTTGCTCTTCCGAAACGCCCGAGCCATTCAGTATCGCCACGGTGATCGACACATCCCTCCCGGCAGCACCTTACATTGTGCCAAGCCGGACTGGCGAAAACCTTTATTGGACGGGTCGATATGCTGAGCGGGCGCAATTTGTCGCAAAATTCGCCGCACGAATTAT
>CAZOUP010000055.1:15319-33730 GCA_964583035.1 uncultured Akkermansia sp. | reverse complement strand
CCCGATGGAGATTTATATCTCTGACGCGGACGGGTCGAATGTGAAGCGTCTCACGAATACGGACGGCTATGACGGGGGGCCGTTTTTCAGTGCGGATAGCAAGAAGATCTGTTGGCGTCGTTTTGATCGCAAGGGCCTCACGGCGGAGATTTTCACGATGAACATCGACGGGACGGAGGAGCGACAGCTCACGCAGCTCGGGGCGATGTCGTGGGCGCCGTTTTTTCATCCGAGCGGGGAGTATCTGATTTTCGCGACGAACAAGCACGGGTTCGACAATTTTGAACTCTATCTCGTCGATGCGGCGGGGGAAAAAGAGCCGGTCCGGGTCACGCACACGATGGGCTTCGATGGACTGCCGACTTTCTCTCCGGATGGGGAAACGATCTCGTGGACTACGAACCGGACGCCGTCGAAGGAGTCGCAGATTTTCCTCGCGAAGTGGGATCATGCGGCGGCGATGACGATGCTTTCCGGGAGTGCTGCCGCAGGGGAGATCATGGTGACGGAGGCTCCGTCGGTGGAGGAGCACGAGGGGGCTGACTTCGAGACCGTTCCTGCGGTTTCGGAGGAGGACATCCGGAATCAGATCGGATACCTCGCCTCCCCTGAGATGGGGGGACGCCTTACGGGCACAGAGGGCGAACATCTCGCGACGGCGCATGTGGCGAAAGCCTTTGAGGAGTGGGGGCTCGAGCCGGGTGGCGACGATGGCAGCTATTTTCAGTCCTTCGAATTCACCGCCGGAGTGGCGGTCGGCGAGGACAATGAGCTTTCGATGAAACTGGGTGAGGAGAGCATCCCGCTTGAAGTGGAGAAGGACTGGCGTCCGATTTCTTTTTCGAAAACGGGGGAGCGGAAAGAGGCGGGGATCGTCTTTGCCGGCTACGGGCTGGAGATTCCGGACGGCAAAGGTGGTGAATCCTACACGAGTTATTTCCATCTCGATGTGAAGGGAAAATGGGTCATGGTTTTTCGATTTGTTCCGGAGGACGCGGAGGAGAAGGTGCGTCAGGAAATGCAGCGCTATTCGCGGCTGCGGCATAAGGCCAGCCTCGCGCGACGGAAGTTTGCGGCGGGAATTATTTATGTGACGGGACCGGAGGCGGAGGTGAATGAGGAACTGGTCCCGATGCAGTTCGACGCATCGCTCGCGGACTCGGGGATTCCCGCGATCAGCATGTCGAATGAAATGGCGGCGAAGCTGATCGCTTCGGCAGGCAAAGATTTTTCGGTGCTGCAGAAACAGCTCAATACAGGTGAAATGGTGCAGGGTTTTGAAATCGAGGGGGCACGGCTCGGAGGGGTGATCGACGTCGATCAGGAAAAGCGGCTTGGGCGCAATGTCATCGGCGTGCTCTCGGCGGGGCAGACGGCGGCGCACCCGAATCCGGCAGTGGTTGTCGGGGCGCACATTGATCACCTTGGAACGAAGGCGGGTCGTGGTTCTCTCGCCAAAGACGGCGAGAAGGATGAGATCCATTACGGAGCGGACGACAACGCCTCCGGTGTCGCGGGTTTGATGGAAATCGCGGAGTATCTCGCGGATCAGCGGAAGCAGGGCAAACTCGACCTGAAGCGTGATGTTGTCTTTGCAGGATGGTCGGGCGAGGAAATCGGGCTCCTCGGTTCGTCGCATTTCGTTCGCAAGCTGGCGAAGGACTATCTCGGTGATGAAAGTGCGCCGCTCGGGTTGATTTTATCATCCTACCTGAACATGGACATGATTGGTCGCCTCGACGGGAATCTCGTCCTCCAGGGAACCGGGTCGAGTGACTACTGGGAGAAGGCAATCGAGCAGCGGAACGCACCGATCGGGTTGCCGATCACGATTCAGCCGGACACGTTTTTGCCGACGGATGCGACAAGTTTTTATCTGAGACAGATCCCGATCCTGAGTGCATTCACGGGGGCGCATGAGGACTACCACACGCCGCGCGACACGGTGGATAAGATCAATTACGAGGGGACGACGAACATTGTGAAACTGATGGGGCTGATCACACGGGGCCTCGCGATTGATTCTGAAGCGCCGAAGTATCTCAAGGTCGATCCGCCGAAGAATCAGGGAGCGCGTGGTTTCCGCGTCTATCTCGGAACGATCCCGGATTACAGCCAGGGCGAAGTCAAAGGGGTCATGCTCAGCGGGGTTTCCGAAAAAGGTCCTGCCGGGGAGGCGGGGGTGAAAGGCGGCGATATCATTGTCGGTCTCGCCGGTCGGAAGATTTTGAATATTTACGATTACACCGATGCGATGGCGGCGCTGAAGGTTGGGGAAGAGACTGAGATCGTCGTGCAGCGGGGTGAGGAAGAGTTGACGCTCAAGCTCACGCCGGGTTCGCGGGACTGAGTCCTGATTAGTCGACCTTTAATAGTGCGTGCGAAAGTGATTGCCAACCTGTCGCCAAGTCCACAAAACCACTCGGGTGCTTTGGGAATAGTTTCCTGTTTTTGTCTTTATCTATGGAAATTTTTCCCAGATCTGTTCCGCTCATGCGGGAAGAGAGATTCCAATAAATCCATCCCTCTCGTGAAGCTGCTTCGGAGTGGCTGATTTGTCTCTTCAAGCGTATTTGCGGCATTGTGGGTAAGGATGTTGGGGCTGGGCCGGAAAAAGATGGAGCTACGAATTAATTTCGCGACTTGCGGAACGGGTCGGTCGCCTGCTAAAGTGAAGCGTTTGTTTGAGCTATCAATACAGAAAAGTGAGAGTTGAAATTTCCAAAATGAGCAATAGTGAGGCAGCGAGGTGGATTGTCGTTGTTTCCCTCTGTCTTGCCGGAAAGCATTTCCTTAGCGCTGAGGACTCAGATGCCATTTCCAGCGTTCCAGGTATCGCTGTGCGTGAGGTTCAGCGGCGTCAGAATCTTGTTCAATCAGCACAGACCCTGTTTACGGCAGGGTCTAGAGCACTTGCGGACAAGTCTTATGGAGAGGCGATGGATAATTTTAAAGCGGCTTTTGAAGCCGTACCTCCCGTCGCTGCTGTCGCCGATCAAAGAACGGTGTTTTTTAAACGCTATCAGACTTCGGCATTGCTTTTTGCAAACCTCAAGATCGACGAGGCTAGATGGGAAGAGGCGATTTCAGTTCTAGAAGACGTCTTGGGAACGGCTCAGCGGAACAGTGTGCCCGCTGCATTGATCGAGCCCGCCGTGCGCCAGACCCTTAGCGATCTCAAGAATAGCGATGCCCTATACAACATGGCCGAGTCTCCTGCCCACCAGGAGAAAGTTGAGATCGTCAGGAGCAAAATTATTCTTGCTAAGGGCTATCTGGAGTTGGGCGATTATGATCGTGCGGAGCGTTCCTATCACGAAATTCTTTCAGTCGATCCGTACAACTCCGCAGCGCGGCGAGGATTGGAAAATGTCGAAAGGCATCGTCTCGATTATTATGACGTGGCGCGCGATCATACCAGGGCGGCGAAAATGCGGGAGGTGAGTGCAGGATGGGAAACTCCCTATCCTATTGTTATCACTGATTCAGATATAGGGATGCTGCCTTCTGAATCATTGTTGAGCGGTAACGTCAGTTTGGAGCGAAAGCTGGATCAAATCGTTATTCCAACGTTGGAATTCAGCAGCGCGACCATTGCCGATGTCCTGGATCTCTTATCGGGAAAGTCTCAAGAGCTTGATGTCAGCGAACCCGATTTGGCTAGGCGAGGAGTCAGCATCGTTATTGACGCAGGCCCCGAATCCGAGGCTATCAGGAACAGGATGGTGACCGTGCGGCTCCAGAATATCCCGCTCAGGGATGCCTTAAAATACGTGACTCAGCAGGCCGGGCTTAATTTTCGAGTGGATTCAGTTGCCGTAGTTGTTTTTCCCGGGCAATCAAATGTTGAAGGTGCGTTGATGACGAGAACGTATGCGGTGCCTCCCGGATTCGTTAACTCTGGAGGGTCTCCCACTGGAGGCGGCGGCGCGGTTACCGACCCATTCGCGGACTCAGAGGACGATGATGGAGTTCTTTTGAGCCGCGTCACCGCAAAAGATTTCCTTGCGCAGAATGGAGTTATTTTTGGAGAAGGCGCTGCGGCTAGATTCGTACCCCAAACAAGCACGCTCGTTGTGACCAACACTCCTCAACAGATGCTGAAAGTGGATGCAATAGTTCAAGCAGCAAGACAAGGAGGCGAAGTCCTAGTTAACGTCTCAATCAAACGAATCTCGATCGGGGAAAGGGCTCTCAAAGAGCTGGGATTTGATTGGCTTCTTGGCGGGTCGAATGTGGGTAGCCAAGGTGTTTTTTACGGTGGAGGAACGGTTGGGAATTTGTCTAATCCGCTTCAGCCAGCCGATTTTTCTTTCAGTCCAGTTGGAATGGCGCCGGTAACGGCCGGACTGAGATCGGGAAACATTTCGGGCACTCGGATTGATGACCTCCTTCTAGGTGCCTCTCCAAATGGGACGGGAAGAGCTCCCGGCGTGTTTTCTGTGGCAGGTCTGCTTACTGACCCCCAGTTTCAAATGATCATACGAGCGCTGAATCAAAAAAAGGGAACCGATGTGATGACCTCTACAAGTGTTGTGACGAAATCGGGACAGCTTGCTGTTATCAAACAAGTTCGGGAGTTTATCCATCCAACGGAGTATGATCCGCCCGAGATCCCAGATGCACTTGGCATCGAACTCGATTTTACCACTGTTCCCCCCACCGTCATTGTTTCCGATGTTAACGATTTTATTGCGACCCCCGCGCAGCCCACCGCATTTGAGACAAGAGAGCTTGGGAGTATTTTAGAGGTGGAGCCAACAGTTTCCGGAGACAATTACACCGTAAATTTAAATGTTTCCGTGGATTTCAGTGATTTTATTGGTTTCATTAACTACGGGACGCCTATCAGGAATGGTTTTCAAACGGACGCGTTTGGTAATTTCCGCACGATAACGGAAAACCAAATTTTAATGCCGATTTTCGAAGTGGTCAGGGAGACCACGAATGTCAACGTCTGGGACGGTCAGACAATCGCTATCGGAGGATTTCACGGAGAATCGGCGAACGATGTTGAGGATAAAGTTCCTGGAGCTGGCGATCTGCCGGTAGTTGGGAGGGCTTTCCGTTCTTCGGTATCGGACGTCAATAGGCAGGCCCTCATTTTGTTTCTGACGGTAAATCTAATCGATCCAGGAGGCAATCCTATCAATGCCAAGCCGGAGGGGCCTGAGTTGGAATTGAGCCGCTGAGCCCCGTTTATCTCGCCCTCGAGCTGTGAGCTGGAGCTTGTCCTGCCGGTATGTATCAGGCGAAATAGGGGGGGGCGTCGGTGATACGTTTATTCGTGCGACATTTTCTTTGCAAAAGAGGAAGCATCCTGATTTACTCACGGTCTTCTAAAGAACCCCTCTTTTAGTCATATTAATGAGCGCATCCGCGACTTCGGGAAATCCCGAAACCAGCGAAAGCCTGTCCGCCAGTTCGGATGGGATCACGGAAATCCAGAATGCAGTGATTCGCTTTGCGGGTAACTCGCAAGACGGTATCCAAACCATCGGCGGTTTTCTTGCCCGACTCGCGGGACGAAGTGCCCGGGAGGTCATGACCTACATGACGATCCCTTCGACGATCTCCGGAGGGGCTTCGATCTTTCAGGTGCATTTGGGATCCGGCGAGGTTCTTTCGGCCGGTGACGAAGCTGACTTTCTTGTCGCCTTTTACCAGGACAGTTACGATAACCACATCGATTCTCTCAAACCGGGCGGGATCTGCATCTACGACAGCGATCACGTCGAAGAGTTGCAGGAGATCGAAGGGATCCGGCATGTCGGGATTCCGATCACCGGCACGACCGTGGAAGCGATTGGCGGAAGCGCCCGTGACCGGGGTAAAAACATCTTTGTGCTGGGACTGGTGACCCAACTTTTCAGCTTGAACAAAGACAAGCTAACCTCCCTCATCGAGAAGCAGCTCGGTCGTAAAGGAGAGGGCATCCTGCGTAATGCGATGCTCGCTTTTGACTCAGGCTATGCCTATCCGATTGGCGATTTGTTAGGAGAAGGCTTCGACCTAAAGGAAGGGGAGCAGGGCAAGGGTGACAAAGTCACGACCGACGGTAATACGGCACTTACGCTTGGGCTTCTTGCCGGCGGCGTTCGTTACGGGGCCGGTTATCCGATCACGCCGTGGTCATCGATCATGGAACAACTCCGGTCTGAGCTTCCCAAGTTTGGTGGTCTTTTCGTTCAGTGCGAAGACGAGCTTGCTGCGGTTTCGATGGCGCTGGGATTCGCTTACTCAGGCCACACTGCCGTCACCGGAAGCTCCGGCCCCGGGCTGTCTTTGAAGATGGAGGCGCTCAGCTATGCAACGATGGCGGAGCTTCCGATCATCGTGATCAACGTGCAGCGCGGCGGACCGAGCACCGGTCTTCCCACAAGCGTCGAGCAGAGTGATCTCATGCAGGCGATCTACGGAAGTCACGGGGACTGCCCCCGCATTGTCCTCGCGCCGAAGAATGTCGAAGATTGCTTCTACATCGGTGTCGAAGCTTGTGAGCTGGCGCGGAAATACAGCTGCCCTGTGATCGTCTTGTCGGATCAGGCTCTTGCGACGCGGATTGAGGCGTTTTCCGAGCCGGATCTTCCCAGCGTCATTTCCGAGGCGGTAATCGATCAAGAGACGAGAGATGAGGAGTTTAAACCTTATCCCCTCGAAGGCCGCACGAAACATGCCCCTCCGGGTACGCACATGGAAGGTGGGAAGTATCCCGTCGTGACCGGCCTCGAGCACGATGAATGGGGTCACCCGAGCGGCAGCCCCGTCACCCATGCGAAGATGAATGCGAAGCGCCGTGATAAAATCAAGGCGCTCGGCGAAGAGCTTACCCTCCCTGAAGTCTACGGAGATGACTCCGGCGAAGTTCTCCTCATTGGCTGGGGATCGACCTGGGGTCCGATTCGTGAATCCGTAAATCGTCTGCGGGAGTCAGGCCGTGAAGTCGGCACCTTTCACCTGCGACACCTCAACCCGCTTCCAAACGGTCTCGAAGAGGTCTTCGCCCGCTACAAGCATGTTGTCGTCGTCGAGATGAATGACGAAGGCCTCTATGGTGTCGGGCAGCTCGCGACCCTCCTTCGCGCCCGTTATTGCGACCCGAAAATCGTTTCGATCTGCAAAACCGACGGTCTCACTTATAAGGTTCGTGAAATCATCGAACGTCTTAACGCCATCACCGGCTGATCCTTAGATTTTAAATTTCTACTCTTTATCTCATGTCTGCTCCTGCTGAACCCAAAAAGCTCACTAAGAAAGATCTCACCGCCGATCACCCAACCTGGTGTCCCGGTTGTGGCGACTTCGCGGTTCTCGCCGCCTTTTACAAGGTGCTCGAAAAGCTTCAGTTTCCTCACGAAAAAATCTGCACGATTGCCGGGATCGGTTGCTCCTCGCGATTTCCTTATTTCGTGAACAGCCACGGCGTCCATTTCATTCATGGTCGTGCGCTTCCACTCGCGACGGGCGTGAGCCTCTCACGTCCAGACCTACACGTTTTCGCCTTCGGTGGCGATGGGGATGGTTATTCGATCGGTGGAAATCACCTCGACCATGCGGCCCGCAAGAATGTGAACCTCACCTACATCGTGATGGATAACTTCGTCTACGGCCTCACGAAGAAACAGACATCACCGACGAGTCCCAAGGGCTTCAAATCGAAGACTGACCCGACCGGCGCGATTGATCAGCCGATCAACCCGATGAAAAAGCTCGTCTACGGAGGTGCCTCGTTTGTCGCGCGGACCCATGCCGCGCAGGTCAAGCACATGATGGAAGTCTTCGAGCGGGCAATTCTTCATCCCGGCTTCAGCGTTGTTGAAGTGCTCTCTGAGTGCGTCGTCTTTTACCCCGGCATCTTTGATGATGGAAACCCCCGCAAAGGTGGCGAGTTTGACCTCATCGATGAGAAGAAATGGGATGATACCGAAGAGGACAAAGTCCGCCACGATGTCGGTGATGAAAATTCCGCCTATCAACTCGCGACGCTGCAGTATCCGGGCAAATTCGGCGTCTTTTACGAGACGGATCGTCCCACGAAGAACCAGCTTGAGCAGCAGTGGATCGACGCCTCAAAAGAGAAAGTCGGCGATGCCACGACCGCTGATCTGATCGGTGCCCGTTTCGCCTCGATGAAGTGAGGCAGCGGATCCGGGTAGCCACGAGCGTCCCGCTCGTGGGATAATCGTAATTCTGCGTGCGGGACTCACGCAGCGACCCTGCGCCGCCATCCCGCGACATTTCTTGATTGTCTTTCCCTGTCGAATTCGATACTTCGGACTCTCATGAGCCCGTTTGTATTGTTACTCCTTGGAATGCTGATCGTCGTTGTCGGCATCATTGGGTTCAAGTGGCATCCCTTTATCGCTCTCATCACCGCCGCGCTGGCGGTGAGTTTTTTGACTCCGGAGTCGTCGCTCTATGAAGCGGCCCTGAGCAAAGAGGCCAGAGAACTGCTCGTCGAGCAGAAGCAGGAACCGGAATCCCTCTCATCGGCGATCGCGCAAGAACATGCTTCGGCCTCCACGCAGTCGCAAACGTGGTTTGTCTCGCGGGTCACCAGTGCGCTCGGCAGTGCCTGTGGAGGGATCGCGCTCGTCATCGCGATGGCGGCGATCATTGGCAAGTGTCTGCTCGACTCCGGCGGGGCTCGTCGCATCGTCACGGCGATGATGTCCGTTGTGGGATTGCAACGCACCCCCTTGGCTTTTGCCGCGAGTTCGTTCACCCTGGGGATTCCTGTCTTTTTTGACACCGTTTTTTATCTCCTCATGCCGCTGGGAAAGGCGCTGCGACGGAAGACAGGGAAAGACTATCTCCTCTACATTCTTACGATTGTCGCAGGGGCCACGATGGCGCATTCGCTGGTTCCGCCAACGCCGGGGCCGCTCACTGTGGCCGGGTTTTTCGGCGATGAAGTCAGCATCGGCAGCATGATGCTCGGTGGGCTCTGCGTCGGTCTTTTCACCGTCTCGTCAGGAATTGCCTTCGCTTACTGGGCGAACCGTCGCTGGGAAATTCCACTACGCGACGAAAGTGATGCCATCCCGGAGTTGGATGATGATCTGGAGTCGCTTCCGTCGCTTGGGTTTTCGCTCGCCCCGATTCTCTTGCCAGTCGTCTTGATTGGGGGGCAGACAATTGCGGCTTCGGTCGGTTTGGAGAGCCGCGCGATGGAGTTCTTCGGGGATAAAAATATTGCCCTGCTTCTTTCCGCGGCTGTTGCCCTCATGCTTCTTGCCACCTCCCAATTCCGACGGGAAAAACAGCCTCTTCGTGAAGCGGTGCAGGACGCCCTCGCGAGCGGAGGCGTCATCATTCTCGTGACAGCGGCGGGGAGTGCCTTTGGTGCGACGCTCAAAGAGACTGGAATCGCCGCTTCGATCGGGAACTTGTTTCAGGGAGGGGGAAGTCTGACACTCATTCCGCTGGCCTATGCGGTGACCGCTCTTGTGCGCACGGCACAAGGTTCCGCGACTGTGGCGATGATCACCGCCGGAGGGATCATGGCACCGCTCGCGGGGGAAACCGACCTCGCCTATTCCGCTCTCTATCTGGCGCTGGCGATAGGTTGCGGATCCAAGCCGATCTCATGGGCGAACGATAGTGGATTCTGGGTTATCGGGCGCATGTCGGGGATGACCCCATTAGAGACGTTCAAGACCGTCAGCGTCATGATGATCGTGATGTCGGTGGTGGGCTTGGCGGTGGTGATGCTAGGCGCAGTGCTGTTTCCGTAAACGGAAAACTCCTTTTCTTTTTCTCTGATCAAGCAACGGGAAAAGAGAGTAAGAATACAGACTAAACAGTGTTAAGTGAGGGACTTAACAGGGTTGAATACGCAAACTTCGTAGCGCGTCTTCTTCTTACTCCTCATCATCTTCTTTCTCTCCTTTGGGACTGTGACTTGAAAGCGGGGATCAAGATCAAGAGGAGGATTAAGAACAAGATGAAGAAGAAGAGGAAGGGTTGAATCATCGCCCAAACGCGGGAATCTTGGCGGCTCTATGGGAGACACGATGAAAGCATTTATCCTCGGGGCGGGATTGGGAACGCGCCTGCGGCCTTTGACCGAGAGTCTTCCCAAGCCTCTCGTGCCGGTTCTGAACCGACCGCTCATCACTTATGCGTTCGATCATCTCATCGCTGAGCTGGGGGTCTCCGAATTCATGGTCAACACGCATCACTGTCCCGATGCCTACGATGAAGCCTTTCCCAATGCCTTTTATCGCGAAGCCTCGCTCGCCTTTCGGCACGAGCCGGTCCTCCTCGACACTGCCGGCGGAATCGACAACATTCGCGACTGGCTCCCGGCGGAGGAATCTTTCGTCGTCTACAATGGCGATATTCTCACGGACCTCTCGCTCGTGAAAGCGAAAGAACACCACCTTGCGTCGGGGAATCTCGCCACCCTTGTGCTGCGTTCGACCGGTGATGAGTTGCGAGTCGGTTTCGACCGCGAGTCCGGCAGGGTCGTCGATCTGCGGTGGGCGCTTCGCCCGGAGTGGTCGGAGCGCTATCAGTTCACGGGGATCTATTTTGTGTCACCTTCGTTCCTCCGCTTTATCGAGGCGGGGAAGATTGAGTCGGTGGTCCTTTCGTTTCTCGCGGCGATTGAGGCGGGGGAGCCGATTGGAGGATTCCTCGCTGACGACGGCTCATGGAGCGATCTTGGCGAACGGGAATCCTATCTTGATGCGCTGAACCATCCCGTGGCGGCCGGGGAAACGCGAATATCACCTGAAGCCAAGATTTCCATCGATGCTTCGATTGACGAAATCAGCAGCGTCGGACCCGGTGCGGTGATCGGCAGCGGGGCTGAAGTCCGCGAATCAGCGATCTGGCCCGGAGCAGAAGTCGCTCCGGGATCGCAACTCCACCGCGTTATCGTCCGGACGGGTCAGGTCGCTCGGGGGAATTTGGCGAATCGCGACATCTGATTGGGCCACGTCTTCTCTCTTTCATTGCGGGCTGGAAAAGAATAAAATTCCCCCAATGTTTCTCTGTTCGGAACGTCATAGATTGAGACAGGGTCTCGATAGAGACGTAGACATAAAAACGACCCCGCGAAAAAGTGGAAAAGATCGACATCCCAAGGCGCACGGTTTACCGGCTTTCGCTCTACCAGCGCTGCCTCCAGAAGTTCCGGGAGAAGGGCCTTGCCACGGTTTCGTCAGAAGAGTTGGCATCAGCCGCGGGGGTAAAGTCGACGCAGCTTCGCAAAGATCTCGGCCACGTTGGACAGTTCGGGACTCGCGGTCTTGGTTACGGAGTCGAGATGCTCGCCGGAGAGCTGTCCGGGATTTTGGGTTTGTCAGTTCTACAGCCGGTCGTCCTCGTCGGCGTTGGTAATCTCGGATCGGCGCTGCTTCGCTATTCGGGTTTCCGTCGCGAGGGATTCGAAATTATCGCGGCATTCGATGCCGACATCGATCACACAAAATCCACGACCGAAGAGATGGGGGTTCCTGTGATTCACTCTTCGGAGCTGGGGCATTATGTGCGCGAGCACGGGGTGAAAATGGCGATTATCGCGGTTCCTGAGTCGGCGGGGCAGGAGGTCGCTGAGATATTGGCGGAGTCCGGCGTGGAGGCGATTTTGAATTTTTCGCCGGCGGTCTTGAATCTTCCGGACAGGGTCATGGTCAATCATGTGGATCTGGCCGCTGAACTGGGCAGCATCGGATTTTTCACGACTTGAGCAGAAGCCTCTCCATCGTGGAGGTGCCGTTTGAGGCCCCTTTCAACCTCACCGATACCCTGAAGTCGGGTCAGCTTTTTCACTGGGAGGAGCTCGTTCTCGAGGGAGTCCCCGGATTTGCAGGGTGCATTGGGAATCATGGCCCTTGCTGGATTGCGCAGCCTGATCCGGATTGCGTCCTCGCGCTTTCCGGAAGCGAAGCGGTCGTGAGCCGATATTTTGGCCTCGATCAATCGCTTGCGGAAATTCAGGCGACATTTCCGCAGGACGATCCTGTGCTGCAGGCCGCGATCGCCTATTGTCCCGGCATTCGCGTCGCGCGGCAACCGGTCTGGGAGTGCCTTGCGACCTTCATCACCTCGTCGCTGAAGCAGGTCACGCACATTCGCGCGATCTCGATGACGCTTCGACAGCGCTACGGAGAGGCGCATGAGTTAGCGGGCCGCAGATTTCACGCTTATCCAGACCCTGCGGCATTCGCTGCTGCCGGTGAGGCAAATCTCAGAAAATGTGCGCTCGGCTATCGGGCGAAGTCTCTCGCTCTTGCCGGGGAGGCGGTCTCGTCCGGACTTGTCGATCTCGATGCCATTGAGAGTAGCGCCGATGCAGCCGCCGCACGGGCCGCACTCATGCAGCTTCACGGGGTGGGGGAGAAAATTGCGAACTGTGCCCTCCTGTTTTCCTGCGGACAATGGGGCGCATTTCCGATTGATGTTTGGATTGAACGCATTCTCCGCGAGCACTATCGTAAAAGGCTGAAAGGGGCGAAACTTCAGGCGTGGGCGGAAAACTACTTTGGCCGCAACGCCGGTTACGCTCAGCAATACCTCTTTCATTTCGCCCGGAAAACCCTTTAGTTAGAGGCTTTAACGATGTCGGAGCCACAAAAAGTCTTTGCCTGTCTTTCGGGAGCACTTGTTGCCCATGTCGTGCTTTTGATTCTGGTCTTCGTGCTTCTCAGCACGCGGAGCATTGGCTCGTCGCTTCGCGAATCGGACGAGTTGCCTGCTCAAAAACCGCAGGAAGTGGTGATCATCATGAGTGATCTCATGGAGCAGATTCAGTTGGAGGAGCCTGAGCCGATCAATCAGTCGAGACCGTTCATGGATACTGACCTCAATGCTCCTGAGGCTGAAGCTCCTGAAAACGCGCGGTTCGAGTCGGATCGTAATACCTCAGCCGCGAGCGAACTCGCCGCCGATCCGAACCTTCCTCAGGTCGACCTCCCGACGACCCGCGGAGATTCGCCGTTGCCTTATTTTGAGCTGCAAAATCGTGAATACACAGACGGGGAGTTTGATCAGCCTCCGACTTCCAACGGGTCGGCGAAGGCTGCTGCGACTCCGGCGGGGGCGATATTTCCACCGAACCCGGTGTCGGCAATGACGGATGCAGCTCCCGGGGAGGAAACTGATCAGGGGGAGAGTGACGAGTTTGTCGAGGGAGTCGATAGCCCTCCACTAAATAATCCCGGAGACACTCTGACTCGGCCCGAAGAGAGTCCGACTGATGGGGATGCGGAGACTTCAACGATGGTGAACTCTTTCAACGATCCGAGTTCGAAAACTCTGACTCCGGCATTCGGTGAGGCGGGGGCGGAAGATCAATTTGCCGCGACTATGCCTGAGCCCGATCAAGAGGCCGAGATCGGTGAAATGGCGGATCCGGCGCAGGAGCAGAAAATGCGTGCTGGAGGAACCGGCGTTGATTTTGAAAATTCGAAGCCGAACGAGACAAGAGAAGCCGTGGGCGAAGAAAAGGAGAATTCCGCTGACGATGGATTGTTTGCTGCGGGCTTCAGTCCTGACGAATTGCAAAACACGACCAACGGAAGCCTGACCAACATCGGGCAAAATGCGGTGGATGCGGAAGGGACCGCTGCGGGAGCTTACAAAAAGAAGGTGAAGCAGGAAATTTCACGTAAATGGCACAGCTACCGCGTTCAGCACGGCGACTTCGTGACTTATGGAATCCTGAAACTGGAATGTCGCGTGGATCGACACGGGAAAGTTCATGATCTAAAGGTCGTTGAGAATGATGCAAATTCCGTTCTTGCCGAGTTTTCTCTCAAGGCGATCCTCGACGCTGACCTGCCCGCGATGTCAGATCAAGTCGCCGAGGACCTGGGGCCGCTGGGCCTGCGACTGGTTTACGACATTATCATTTATTAAACGCGACTTATGCTGGATTCGACTGTGAACGAAAAAGTCTGGGACTTTCTGCTCTCCGGAGGGGTCTTCATGGCCTTTATTGCGATCTGCTCCTTTGTCGCTATCGCCGTGAGCATTCACCGGGCACTGAGTTTGAAGTGGAAGTCAATTATCCCGCTTGACCTTCGAAGCGACCTTCATCGGTGCGGTGATTTGTTCGCCAAAGGGGAGGCTCCGGCAGTGCTTGCGGCGTTAAAGAAGAGTGACAGCGCCGTGGGGCGAATCGGTCGTATCGCGGTTTCGCCGGAATATAAAACGAGGGAGTCAGCCTCCGAAGCCGCTGAGGCAACCGCGCGGGAGCAGATGGTGCGGCTCGAAAACGGGATGGGTGTCCTCGAGGTTGTGATTTCCATTGCTCCTCTTCTGGGCCTGTTAGGAACGGTGAGCGGTCTCGTGAGTGTCTTCGCCACTCTGGGAGCCCAATCCGGTGATCCTGACCCGACGCTGATTGCTGCCGGAATTGCGGTGGCGTTGAACACGACGATTGCAGGCCTCGTCGTGGCCGTTATCACTGTGATTTTACACTCCTACTTTACTCGTCGGCTCGAGCGGATCGCGGCGCGGCTTGAAGTGATCTCCGGACATCTTCTTAACGAATTTTACAAGCATGGGGGGCCTTCGCTCTATCCTGATGAGGGTGCGATGACCGGCGCTGAGTCGGGACCTGACGCGGAATTGGTTGAGGCAATCGCACACAGTGGGGCCGAGGCAAAACAAAGCGACTTTCTCCTTTGAAGATCTAC
This sequence comes from uncultured Akkermansia sp., assembly GCA_964583035.1. Lineage (GTDB taxonomy): Bacteria > Verrucomicrobiota > Verrucomicrobiia > Verrucomicrobiales > DEV007 > Arctic95D-9. Next base: position 19,079 of record CAZOUP010000055.1, on the reverse strand, counting down.
GCCAAACGCCGTCAGAAGCCGACCGTGCCGATCATCACCCTGATCGACATTCTCGCGATTTTGCTGATCTTTTTCATCGTCACGACGACTTTCAAAACAAAGGAGTCCCTCGTGAAGGTAAATCTCCCGCGTTCATCTGAGATGGCTGCCGACGGTGAGGCGACGCTGCGCACTGCGCTCGCTCTTGGAAAGGACGGGCAGGTTTCGCTGGGGGAGCAGGTCATTCCGATGGAAGGGCTCGCTGCGGCGCTGATGAACTACAAACAAAGCAAGCCGGAGGTGGAACTTGAGTTGAAGGCGGATGAGGGTGCTCCTCTCGGTCTCATGATCGAAGTCTGGGACGCGGCGACGAAGGCGGGAATCGATATCGGTGACCTACCGCTGAGGATTCTCCTTGAGGAGTGATTTGTGTCTCTTGAAAGTTGCGGCTAAACTGTCTTTTTGCCGTTCATGATCCGTCCTATTGTATTTTATCCTGATCCTGTTCTCCGAAAAGTCGGCGACCGGGTTGAAGAGGTCACTCCAGAAATTCGTGAACTCGCCGCTGACATGGTCGAGACGATGTATGACGCGAACGGAGTGGGACTGGCGGCTCCTCAGGTCGGGGTTTCTTTGCAACTTGCGATCGTCGATGTGTCTCACGATGAGGAATGCATCAGCTACCTGCGGGTGAACGGGGAGGAGAAAACGCTCAAGGATATTTGTCCGCTGACCTTCATCAATCCTGAACTGGAGCTCATCGGTGAGAAAGATACCGACATGGAGGGGTGTCTTTCTTTCCCTGATCTTCGCGGCGATATTACCCGTCCCTTCGAGGTTGTGGCGACACTCGAAACACTCGACGGTGAGAAGCTCGTGATCGAAACTGATGGTCTTTTCGCGCGGGCGATCCAGCACGAGACCGATCATTTGTTTGGAAAGCTGTTCATCGACCGCATGTCGAGCGCCCGCAAGTTGGCGATTCGTCGTCAGCTCAAAGAAATGCAGCAAGACTTCGGTTAGTCGTTTCGTAGTGTGAAGATGAAAGAAGGAATTAGCCTTTTCTTAAAAGGGGCGGCGATGGGCGCTGCCAATGTCATCCCCGGTGTCTCGGGCGGAACTGTGGCCTTTATCACGGGCATCTACGAACGTCTCATCGGCGCGGTGAAATCTGTCGACCTCGGCGCGCTGAAGCTGCTCGCGAAAGGGCAGTTCGCCGCCTTTGCGAAGCAAATTGATCTCGGGTTTCTGCTTTGTCTCGGGGCGGGGATTGTCATGAGCATTCTGACCCTTGCGAGCGTGCTCAAATATCTCTTCGCGAATCACGAGGCTCTCGTCTGGGCGTTTTTCTTCGGCCTCATTCTGGCGTCGGTTTACTTTGTCGGGAAAAAAGTCGCCCATTGGACTCCCGGAGCGATCTTCGGGTTCCTCCTTGGCGCCGGCATTGCGATCGGGGTTGCTTTGCTCAAGCCTGCCTCCGAGAACGACAGTATCTGGTATCTCCTTCTCTGCGGCGTCATTGCAATGGCGAGCATGATTATTCCCGGTTTGTCAGGATCATTCGTCCTTCTTTTGCTGGGGAACTATCAGCTCATTATGATCGAATCGGTCGCGGGCCTGAAGACGCTCGATCCCGATGCGTTTCGCATTCTCATTCCGGTGGGAGTTGGCGCGGTCATCGGTGTGGTCCTCCTGAGTCGCCTTCTTGCCTGGATTTTCGAAAAGTATCACGACCTCGCGGTGGCCTTGCTGACTGGTTTCGTGGCGGGCTCGCTCCTCATCATCTGGCCGTGGAAGAAGGCGCAAATCGAAGTCTTCGAAGCCGCCGGAAAGGTGAAAGAAAAGGTCGTCGGCTACGAGTGGTATCTCCCGGAAATGTCAGGCGCGACTTTGATCGCCATCGGAATCATGGCCATTGGTTTCGTGGCGGTATGGGCGATGGAGAAATCGGGATCCGATAAGCCTGACTAGCCCGCCGTATCGCCGGGCGAGCGCTCCGTTTGGCAGGGAATGCAGGATCGAGGAATCACTGGCGAATCTTCGTAGTTCGCGGCATAGTGCGCCGCCGGGCTGTTGAGCCAGACTAGTTTATTCTCAAGCTGAACGTCGCCCCCCTGCCTACGGGCAGGCATGCATCGTCCTGAGGTTCTCAGTTACGGTCCAGCCAGCAGTCCGGTATTTACCTATGAAACTTCGATTGGCTGTTTCCGCTCTCGTTCCGCTCCTGCTTCTCACGGGGTGCTTCGACCGTTCTAAGGCGGTCACGATCCCGGATATAGAGCGAGCTCCTGACTTCGTGTCAGAGAAGCGGCTCGCCTTTGAGGGGATCGCGCACCTTCAGTATTCTGGAAGCTACGGCTGGAAAGGTGCCTCGACCGGACCGGGGAAATCAGCTCAGGCATCACTGAAAAACTGGCGGTTTGTCATTCCGGTGACCGGCCCGAACTGGGAGGTGTCTCAGCCCGTCCCGCTCTGGGTCACTTTCAACCTCACGCGAAAAGATCAACAATCTCAGATCGACTCTTTTCAGCGAGCGATCCAGAGAGGCGAGGTCGCTGGCTTGAACGTTGATTTCCCCACCCGCACCACCGGAGCATTGCGGGGCGAGAGTGCCTGGCAGCATGCGGTCAAAGACGCAGAGATGCGTCATGGGCTGAAAAGCGACCCGCGGGCTCCGATTGTATCGTGGCGGCCCTGAGCTATCGCTCTTTTATTTGGCTTGTGGTGGTTGCGTCTACTTGTTACTCATTGAGTAGGAATAAATTGCTATGAGGACTCGCCCCGCTTTTCGTCCCGCTTCGTATGGGCTTATATTTTTTGCTTTGGCAGGCCTATCATTGCTCAAAGCAAGCGCGATCACACTGACTGGCTCAAACGGTCGGGCCGTCGAATTTGCGGGGATCAAGGAGGCGACAGAGAAGGGGATCACCGCTCAGGTTTCGGCGGAAGGGGTGTTGATCGGCGTGCCCTGGTCGAAGTTGGACCTTGAGGCGTTGAAGAGCGAAAATCCTGCCATCTTCACCGCCTATCGGAAAGCGATGGAGGGAGAAAATGTCACGCTCAATCTTGGTATCTATGCGCCTGCTGTCCCAAGAGGAGATGATGGAATGCCAATTCAAGAGCCGCCACGACCGCAATACGATGGCTGGGAAACGACGACCCGGGGTGGGGTGAAGTTTTTTATCAAGATGCCAAAGGGGGCGCCAAAAGGCATCCTCCTTGTCGCATCGGGGGACAGAGGAAATGCGCTTCCCTTTGCGGTTCGTGATGACTTTGGAATCAGCCCCTGGCGGGAGTTTCAGTCGAAGCATCAACTGGCGATTTTTTCATACGAGTATTACAACCAGGGGACTGAGGATCCGACGGTTCTTGAAAGTTTTGCTGATGTCGAAAAGAACAGCGGGAAGGTGATCATAGAAGCCCTCGAAGATTTCGCTTCGAAACTGAACGTGCCGGATCTCGCAAGCCTCCCGTTTTGCATCCACGGAAGCGAAAGAACGGGGGCGGCACTAGCCTATAGCTTTCTTCACTGGAAGCCGGAGAGAGTAATTGCCGCCGTGTTAAGCAAGGGTGCCTTTTACAATGCGGAACCCAGCGCAAGTTCGGTAAAAGTTCCGGTCCTGTTTATCTGGGGTCAGTACAGCAACAATGCTGATCTTTGGAAAGCGGAGAATCATGTCGAGACCGTTTTTCAGAAAGAAATCGTAAAAACCTCGAACTGGACGAGTGCGCGCGAGTTTCGCGGAAGCGGAATGATGTCCGCCTCGGCAGAGTATCTAGG
>CAZOUP010000055.1:2045-15219 GCA_964583035.1 uncultured Akkermansia sp. | reverse complement strand
GTGCGCGCGAGTTTCGCGGAAGCGGAATGATGTCCGCCTCGGCAGAGTATCTAGGGATGGAATACCTCCTCGAAATGATTCCTCTCCGGCTGCAGGAAGCCCCGGAAGCCCCGGAGGGCGAAGAAGAGGCTTCGGCATTAGCGGAAATTGATCGAGGCAGGGGATTTACGGGACAGTTTAAAGGATACGCCACTGCGCCGATTGTCAGTGCGGATGCTCCCGTCGAAGAGGGTGCGACTTTCATTCCAACAAGTCGGATCGCAGAAATGTGGGCAAAATTTGCGAGTGGCCAGTTGGAGTTGCCTGCGCCTCAATCCGGTGAATAGAAGTTTCTGTGTTCTCCGATTCGTTTTTCCCCGCAGTGAACGTATTCTTGCGCAGCGCCCTCTCCTCGTGCGCGTCTTATGTCCCGTCGTCCTCTCGATCTTTTCTTTATTGCCGCAGTATGGGTTATCTGGCTCGTCGCGATGTCGCTTGGCGAACGATGGTATTTGTTCTCAGAGAATTGGTTCATGTCCGTGACGATGGCGTTCGGTTCGTTCATCGCCGGATCGACGAGTCAGGGCGGGGGCGCGGTCGCCTTTCCGGTGATGACTCTCGGTTTCGACATCGCTCCGAAAGGGGCAAGAGACTTCGCGATGATGATTCAGTCGGTGGGAATGACTTCCGCTTCCGTGGCGATTTTATGGCGACGTATCACCATTGAAAAAACAGCGCTGGTGGTAGCCGGGATTACCGGAGCGATCGGAGTGATTATCGGACTGGAATTTGTGCAGCAATGGTTCGCGCCGAATCCGACGAAGGTCTTTTTCGTTTCCCTGTGGCTCGCGTTCGGGTTTGCGCTTTGGCGGATTAATCGAATCAAAGGAAAAATCAGACATCGTCAGCTCAGCGATCCTTCGCCCCGGGCGATTCTTTTTCTCGCCGTCTCGGGTTTTCTCGGGGGAATGATCTCGGGTCTGTTGGGAAGCGGACTCGATATTCTCGTCTTTGCGATGCTGGTGCTCGGCTTTCGTCTTTGCGAAACGGTGGCGACGCCGACTTCTGTTATCCTCATGGCGGCGAACAGTCTCGTCGGATTTGCGTGGCGGGGAATGGGTGGCGGAGGTGAACCGATTACGACTGAAATTTGGAATTACTGGTGGGTCTGTGTGCCCATTGTCGCGCTGGGTGCTCCGATGGGAGCCCGCTTTATTTCGAAGCGAGGCCACGAGTTTGTGGTGCGTCTGCTCCTTTTCGTGATCGCTGCGCAGTTTCTTGGTGCGCTCTTTATCGTGCCTTTTGATCGATTTTTGACGACCCTTGCCTGCGCCACTTTCGGTCTTGGCGTGGCTATTTTCCTCGCCGTCTGGATCTGGGGAAAACGGCACTCGTGATCAGGAAAGCTGACTTGCGGCAGCCTTGTCGAGAAACAGATCGGTGGAGGAGTGGGTTTGTAAGATCGATGCCGGAACGGTATTGGTCACCAGCTCTTCGACAGTGTCTTTGACGGCGGCCGCTTTTCTTTCGTCGGGTACCGTGCAAATGAGGTGGCGGCTCCGGAGGATCTCGGAGACGGTCATGGAGATCGCCTGGGTTGGCACGGCCTCAAGCGTGGGAAACCATCCTTCACCGAACTGTTGCTGACGGCAGGCCTCATCGAGATCGACAACATGGTAGGGAACGGTCGTTTCGAAATCAGCGGGAGGATCATTGAACGCAATGTGCCCATTTTCCCCGATCCCGATGAAGGCGACATCGATCGTGACTGCCGAAATCAAATCACTGAGCCGTCGACACTCGGCTTCGGGATCGATCTCGCCATTGAGGGGGTGAAAAGCGCGTGGCGGATGGGGAAGTTGTTTCACGAAGCGTTCCCAGAGGTATTGGCGAAAGGAAGCGGGATGATCAATCGGCAGGCCTACATATTCATCGAGGTGAAAAATCGTGACGCGTTCCCAGTCGATTTCCGGCTCAAGGAGAAGGTGTTTCAGCATTTCAAACTGCGAGGCACCGGTCGCGACAATGATGTTGGCGTAAGATCGATTTTCGAGCGCCTGCCTTAACTTCTCAGCACCGATTTTTGCCGCGAGTGCTCCTGAAGTCTCAGGATCAGATGATTGATGAATTTTCATGGCAGGAGCCTAGCGAGCGAATGCTCTGCCGTCACTCACGCATGAACGCGGTTTACAAATCACCCGGATTCTGAAGCAACGCCCCGACCCGCTGGAGAAGGCGTCCTGCCGCACCTCCATCGAGGATGCGGTGGTCGAAGCTGAGGATGAAGTTGGACTCCATTTTCGGCTGAAAGCTGGCGCTTGCTTTGTCCCAGATCGGCGTCTGACGACCGGCCATGAGACCAAGGACGAGATTTTGCTCCGGCAGCGGGATCGGCGTCGCTGCGGTGATCCCGAAAGGACCGACATTGGTGACCGTCGCGATGCCCGCGCCGGTGGATTCCCGCGGGAGCTTCCGCTCCTGACTCCGGCGCACGAGATCGTCGTAAGTTTCCTGAAGTTCGTTGAGGGTCTTCTTTTCAACCTCACGAATGACCGGAACGAGAACGCCATCGGCGACTTCGACGGCGAAGCCGATGTCGATGGCATTGGGATGGACGATTCGATTTCCGATGAGGCGTCCCGCGACGGCGGTGTTCTCTGAGATTGCAATCGCGAGGGCGCGCATTGCGTAAAGGGTCACCCCGGGTTTGACCTCAAGGGACTTCCGGTGGGCAAGGACTTTGTCCAAAATGATCGGCACGGTCACCGTCGCGAGAGGACGGGTCCAGCTCCGCCGCATCGAGTCCGCCACCGCGATGCGCATTGGAGAGGCCTCCGTCGTGCGATTTTGCTCGATCTCGGAAATGAATTTCTCAAAGTCTTCGACCGTGACTCGTCCGCCCGCGCCACTTCCGGGCAACCCGGCGAGGTCGGCGGAGTTGAGACCCAACTCGTCCATGCGGTGCCGCATCCGCGGACTCAGGTAGACCGATGATCGAATCGGCACAGGGAGACCGTCGCGAACCGTTGGCTTTACTTCGAGCGGTGCGCTCGGATCGATCATGTCGCTTTCGGCGATCGCAAAATGCAGGTTTGCCTCGCCGTTATTCTGCGATGTCGATTCAGAAGGACTGGCAGAATCCTGAGGGCGAATGAGCCCTGCCTTGATCGCGTCTTCTTCGGTCGCTTCGATAAAGGCGAGATGAGAACCGACAGCGTAGCTGGTTCCGATTTCGGTCGCGATTTCGACGATTTTACCACTACAGGGAGTGGTCACCTCCATCATTGCCTTGTCGGTTTCGACTTCGAAAATGTTTTGATCCGCTTTGACTTCGTCGCCGGGAGAAATGAGGATCTCGCGAACGGTCGCTTCGGCCATGGACTCTCCCAGTTGGGGCATCTGAATCGGAAAGCGTGGCATTTCGAAAAGGGGATAGATGAATGGGGTTTCTGGTCCGGACAGGGGCCGGTCAACGTAATCTCCTACCGTGTCGAGAAATGAAAGCGCTGCAAGTCTCCAAGATCACAAAAACATATGATAAAGATCCCGTTTTGCGCGGAGTTTCTTTCTCGTTGGAGGCAGGTGAGCGTGCCGCTTTGATGGGACCCTCCGGTTCGGGGAAAAGTACGCTGCTCAACTGCATCGGAGGGATCGACCGGCCTGACGAGGGCGAGATCACGATCCAGGGGCGCTCCCTGAGGGGGCTCGATGAAACGGAGCTGTGCCAGATTCGCCGGCTCATGGTCAGTACCGTCTTCCAATTTTTCCACCTCCTCCCAACCTTGAGTGCGGCGGAGAACATCGAGTTTCCGCTGCAGCTCTCCGGGATGAGTGATTTGGAGCGACGGGAATTGTTGCCTGAACTGATCGAGGAAGTGGGGCTTTCGCATCGCTCTCACGCGATGCCTCATGAGTTGAGCGGTGGGGAGATGCAGCGGGTTGCGATTGCAAGGGCGCTCGCGATCCGCCCGAAGCTAATTCTCGCGGACGAGCCGACGGGAAACCTCGATTCGACGACGGGTGAGGTCATTCTTGATCTCCTCGAAGCAGTGAGCGAACGGCACGGCATTGCGATGCTGGTCGTGACCCACAGCCCGGGTGTGACGCGTATTTGCAGCCGGACTCTCGAAATGCGCGACGGAGTCCTCGTGGAACAGGGTGAACTTGCCGTTTAACGATGAGTGACGCTCCGGAGATAGGCGGCAATGCGGCCGGCGTTGGGCGCCTCCTCTGGTCGCGGGTGATCTGGCGTCACTGGCGGCGCGAGCCAAAGTTGACCCTCGTTCTCGTTGGGATTCTCGCGCTCGGTGTCGCGGTTTTCCTTGCGGTGCGGCTCGCGAACAAAGCCGCCGTTTCCGGATTCGGAATGTTCACCGAATCAATCGCCGGGGAGAGCGACTTCATCCTTCGTCCCCGCGCCGGCATGTTGGAGGTCGAAGCACTGCGCGAGCTTCGGGAGAAATCCGGATCAACCCCGGTGGGCATCTTTCCTGTTCTCGAAGTCTCGGCGGCACTCTCAGCCTCTCCGGAAACCGGTCTCTTGAAACTGGTCGGGGCCGACCTCGTGGCGCTCCAAAACGCAGGCACCTACTCAGGCGGGAGCACTTCAGTTTCCGGGGATTCCGCTACCGGAGACGACAGCATTCTGGGGCTGCCGGACCGGGGTTTTGTCGGGGAGTCGTTTGCAAAGCGTTTCGGCGTCGGCACAGATGAGCGGCTCAGTCTCATCGTGAACGACCGGGTCGTGGATTTTTTGATCGCCGGAGTCGTGCCGGAGGATCCCAATCGTCCCGCCGTGCCCGGAAACCTCATTCTCATGGACTTGCCGGGCTTGCAAAAGCTGGCGGGCCTCGAAGGACAACTCACACGGGTGGAATTCAGGATCCCGCCCGGCTTCGAAGCCGCCGGGAATCTTCAGAAAATAGGCGCGGCGATGTGGGATCTCGCGACGGAACGGGGCTGGATCCTTGAGACGCCGGAGGACCGCAAATCATCGGTCACGCAGATGAGCGCGGCCTTTCGATTGAATCTCACGATCCTTTCCGGTCTCGCCCTGCTTGTCGGAATCTATCTCATCATGCAGGCGATGGAGGCCGCCGTCGTGAAGCGTCGCGCTGAGATTGCGGTGTTGCGATCACTCGGGGTGACTCCGGCTCAGATTCGGGCCGCGTGGCTCTGGGAAGGGCTCATCCTCGGCATCGTCGGAGCGATCGCCGGGGTTATCCTCGGCCGTCTCATGGCCGTGGGTCTCGTCGTTGCGATTTCGCGAACCGTGAACACACTTTACTATGAAACGACGACTTCAGCAGTGACCCTCGCGACCGGGGAGATTGCCTTTTCGCTGGCTTTTGGAATTCTCGCGAGTCTCACCGCTGCTCTTATTCCGGCGCGGGAGGCTTCGATGACTCCGCCGGCTCAGTCAATGCGGCAGGGGGCGCAGGGCGGGGGTCTTGCTTTGCTGAGAAACTGGCCGCTCGGATTGGTGCTGCTCATCGCGGGAGTGGGTTGCGCTTTTCTCCCGCCGCGCGTTCTCGCGTCGGGAGCTGTCGTGCCTCTGGGCGGGTATCTCGCGGCGGTGATCCTCGTCCTCAGTGCGAGCCTTCTCATCGGGCTCCTTTTTCGACCACTAGGAGCTTTGTTAGGGCGGGGGAAACGCGATCCGATGCGTCACTATGCCGCGAGTCAGTTGCGACGACCGGAAGGGCGGCATCGGCTCACGGCGGCCGGTCTTGCTGTCGCGATCGGGATGTCCGCGGCGATGGCGATTCTTGTCGCAAGTTTTGAATCGACCCTGACAGGTTGGATTCAGCAGCTTCTCAAAGCCGATATCTACGTTGCCGCCGCAGGCTCGAACTCCGTGACGAATGAAAACACGCTTTCCGCGTTTACCTGGCAGGAATTGGAAAAGATGGACGGAGTTGCGGGGATGGACAAACTGCGCCGCTACAAAGTGTCCATCGGAGAAAATGATTTCTTCCTCGGAGGGACCGACTACAACGATGACCCCGAGCGTTTCCTCCAGCTCATGTGGCTCGACCCACCGGCGATTAAGGGGCCGGACTCGCTCGAAGTTCGCAAAGAAGAACCTTTCCCCGGCTGGATCAGCGAAAGTCTCGCACGCCGTTTTTCGTTAAAGGTAGGATCGATGATCCCTCTGCCGACTCCGGCAGGAGAAAAGTCGATCGAAGTCACCGGCATATTCGCTGAGTATGGCAATGAGACCGGAACGCTCGTGATTGCGAGACAGCTCACGCAGGATTGGTTTGGTGATAATCGCGTTTCCAATCTCGCGGTTTATGCCGATGAGGGAACTGATATTGAGGCTTTGTTAGGGAGAATTCAGGAGGCTTTTCCAGGAGTCGTGGCGCGATCCAATGAGAGTTTGAAAACCGAGTCGATTCGCATTTTTCATCAAACCTTCGCGGTCACCTACGCACTTGAAGCGATTGCAGTCATCATTGCCGTGGCGGGACTCGGACTCGCCCTTGCCGGACTCCTCATGGAACGGCGCTCGGAACTGACGACTTTGAAATCGCTCGGGGCGACTCGTCGCGAGATTGCCCGTGCCGCGATGTGGGAGGGCGTCGGTCTCGCCGCCGCCGGATTGATGGGCGGGTATCTCCTCAGTTTTTTCCTCGGCTGGATTCTGATTTTTGTGATCAATCCGCAGAGTTTCGGATGGACCTTGAGCTACCGGATTCCGTGGGCCTCTTTTGTCTGGCTTACCCTCATCACTCTTGCAACCGCTGCCCTCGTCGCCTGGGTCGTGGGATTTCGAAATGCCAACCTCCCCGGAGAACGCGAAGAATGAAGCCTTATTTTTTCATCTGCCTTGCCCTCAGCGGTGTGATGGTTCTATCGCTCGCTGAAGAAGTTTCGTGGAATGTCCCGCGTCTCGATCACGAACTGACCTTTCCGAAAGATCACGGGAGCCATCCGGATTTCAAAATCGAATGGTGGTATCTTACCGGGCATCTTTTTGAAGGGGATCGACGCTTCGGGTTTCAGGCGACCTTTTTCCGTCTCGGGCAGCAGCCGGTCGATGTTGCGGCAGGGGACTCCTTCGGTGAGTCGCAGATTTACATGGCCCACATGGGCTTGAGCGATCCGGAAACGGGGCGCTTCATTCACGAGGAAAGGCTCAATCGGGGCGGGTGGGATGCCGGGGCCGAAGTCGGGGAACTTGATGTTTTCAATGGGGATTGGAAATTGAAACAGGCTGGCAATGGAATGCAGCTCGTCGGTTCGATCAAGTCAGATGCCGGGTTTGATCTCAAACTGGTGCCGCACAAAAAACACGTCATTTTCGGGGAGGACGGGATTTCGAGAAAAGGACCCGAGGGAACCGCCTCGAGTTACTACATCACTTTTCCGCGTCTCGACGTCGAGGGCAGCCTCCGCCTCGGCGGAAAGACGTTCGAAGTTTACGGCGAAGCCTGGATGGATCACGAAATTTCCAGCAGTCAGTTGGATCGAAACCAAATCGGCTGGGACTGGGCTTCCCTCCAATTTTACGATGGCCGGGAAATCATGGGCTACGTCCTCCGGACTGAGAGTGGTGAGCCATCCCAGTATTCCAAGCTTGTCTGGATCGATCCGGTGGGCGGGCTGACGCATCAAAAGCTCGGCGAGTATCGATGGATTCACGAAGGCGATTGGGAAAGTCCCGACACGGGTGCGGTCTATCCCATCACGCCGATCATCGAAACGGTCGATCCCGAGAGCGGCGTGAAGCGTCGCTTTCAACTGGTCCCCACGATGCCGAATCAGGAGATGGCAAACGGCACCGGCGGCGTCAGCTATTGGGAAGGTGCCTGCGATGTCATCGATCTCAATAGCGGCAATGCCGTGGGGCGGGCGTTTTTGGAGATGACCGGGTATGCCGATGATATCGCGGAGAAGTTGCGCTGAAAGGCTGGATATTCCCGAGCCGCGCTCAGTCAGATGTTATAGTGTTCCAAGTTCCAAGTTCCAAGTTCCAAGTTCCAAGATCCAAGATCCAAGATCCAAGATCCAAGATCCAAAACATTGGACATCCCCTTTTCCAGTGACTTGGCGGTTCGGGAATAGCGGCTATCCTCCGTCATCAAATCACATCTCCTCCAGATTTACCGCCTTGCGGTGCTCTTGACGATAGCCTGGCTCATTCGCTCGCATCATGAGAGCATCCGCGTCCAGGGGGATTGGCCGGTCACCGTCGCTGAGGTCAAGGCGCTGCTGCCCGACGCGCATCGGCTCAAGGTTGATCCCGGCCCTCGCGGGGGACTCGAAGTCTTTGATGCAGCCGGAAATCAAATCGGCTACGCCGTCCGCACCATGCCCGACTCGCGCGAGATCGTCGGCTACTCCGGGCCGAGCGATGTCCTGGTTGTTTTCAATACAGAGGACAAGGGCGTCGGCATTGCGATTCGCCAGAGCTATGACACCCCGAGCCACCTCGACGACGTGAAAATGGACTTCCTCTTCATGGAGTCTTGGAACGGGCGAAGCTGGGACGCCATCGCCGAAGTGACTGATTTCAACGAAGCGGAAATCTACAGCGTGACCGGTGCGACGCGCACAAGCGAAGCGGTCATGGAAAGCATCACCCATCGTCTCGCGATCACTGACGGAGGCGCAGGGCTCGAGCGGAAGGTCGAATTTCACTGGAACGATTTCGCTTTGTTAGGGTTCCTCGCCGGGGGGATCGCCTTCGCCTTCTGGAAAAAGAAATCCTTTCAGAAATGGCGCTGGATTTTCTCGGTCGCGACGATTGGACTGCTCGGGCTCTGGATGGGGGACCTCATCGCGCAGTCGCTCATTGTCGGGTGGGTCGAGAGCCGCATTCCGTGGGAAGCCACCCCCGGACTCGTCATTTTTGTCGTCGCCGCCTTTCTCTTACCGTGGTTCACGAAGCAGCCGGTCTACTGCCAGTTCATCTGCCCGCATGGCAACCTCCAGCGCTGGATGATGAAAGTCGTCCCCGCGACCTGGAAGCGCCCGCTCCCCGGCGATGGAAAATGGATCGGGCGCTGGATTCCGGTGATGCTTCTCGTCGTCGTCGTCGCGATTTCATTTCTCCAGCTCGACTTTGACCTCGCCGGGATCGAACCCTTCGATGCCTACATCATCAAATCGGCAGGCGTCGCCACGATCTCCGTCGCCGGCGTCGGCTTGTTCATCTCGCTCTTTTTCCCGATGGCCTACTGCAAATACGGATGCCCCACGGGTTGGCTTTTGGAGTTTGTCAGGAAGCGTTCCGGCAAAGACAAATTCGGCGAGCGCGACTGGGCCGGTCTCGGGCTGCTCGCGATCTCGCTGGGCCTCTATTTTGTCCCCTTAAGTGTTTGGTTAGGATGAATAAAGCGGCCTCCATTCTTATTCGACTCATCGGATTCTCAGCCGTCGCGGCAGTGGCATCGGTCCTCATCGGGTTTCCGCTCGCTGAGAAACGCGAAGAGCGCCGCGTCCGGGTCATGCTCCTCACAGTTCAGGAGGCCTTGCAGAATTTCCATGTCAAAGAGGAGATCTATCCCCGTGATTTCATGACCGGTGCGCAGCTCGTCCATTTTCTGAAGAAAGAAGGATTTCTCGAAGCGCCACTTCAGAATCCGTGGACCTTGAAAGACTTCGGCGGCAAAGACGAACCCGACGGACTTCGCTATCGCACCGACGAGATCGCGGAGACCTACGAACTTGTCGTCTTCAAGCCTGGCACCGAGATTGAGCAATTCCGGCTCGACAGCACTGAGAATCAGTCGTTGGAGTAGGGGATGAACATCCTCGAATACAATCGCAACGCCTGGAACCTCCAGTCGCAGGAAGGCTGCCGCTGGAGCACGCCGTATCCTGACGAAGTTTTCGAGAAGGCGAAGGCAGGCGACTGGTCGGTGATCCTCACGCCGAACAAGGCTGTTCCGGCTTCGTGGTTCCCGGTGCATCCCGATCTCACGGGGGTAAAAATCCTCGCCCTCGCCTCCGGTGGCGGACAACAGGTCCCCATCTTCGCGGCGGCGGGTGCTGAGGTCACGAGCTACGACGCTTCGGACATTCAGCTCGAAAAGGACGAGGAGACCTGCCAAAAACACGGCCTCGACATCACGACTCAACAGGGTGATATGGCCGACTTAACAGGGTTGGATGACAACTCGTTCGACCTTATTTTTAATCCCGTCTCCAATGTCTTCGCCGAGGAGCTGGAGCCTATCTGGAGAGAAGCCCACCGCGTCCTCAAGCCGGGCGGTGCCATTCTCTGCGGCTTTATGAATCCGGCGTTCTTCCTCTTCGATCACGAGATCCTCGAAGAAACCGGTGAGCTCGTTGTTAAAAATCGACTCCCGTATTCCGATATGGAGCACGCCGACGCCGAGCTACTTTCCGCGCAACTCGACGCTCAACTCAGCGTCGAATACAGCCACAGTTGGGAAACCCAGATCGGTGGTCAATGCGATGCCGGTTTCGCGATCACCGGATTTTACGAAGATACCTGGGACGAAGAATCCACCGGCCTCCAAAGCTGGATGCCGATGTTTGCGGCAACGCGGGCGGTGAAGTGGTGACTAGGTCGCCTGTGCGGTGGGACGGACGAGGATGTCAGTTACTTCGGCGGTTTTCGGCATTTTTAGCAGATGAATGACGAGATTAGCGATGTCCTCGGGCTTCAGAATGGGGTAGTCGATCGCGTCGTATTTGGCTTGATCGTTTTCTCCGCCGCTGAAGTAGTCATCGAGGAGTTCGGTGTCGACGAAACCGGGCGAAATGCTGCTGACGCGGGTTTGATTTCCGGCTCCGCGAAGTTCTTGACGAAGCCCCTCGGTGAGGGCGCGGACGGCGAATTTGGTCGCGGCGTAGAATCCGCCTTTTCCAGGGACACGATGTCCTGACATGCTGCTGATATTGACGATGTGTCCACCGTTTTCAGGGAGGTAGGGGAGTGCTTCACGTGTCACGATAGAGAGGGCTAAAACATTGATATCCAACATGTTTTTCCAGTCTTCAATGAGTCCATCAGTGAGTTTTGCCTGCTTGGCGACGCCGGCGGCGTTGATCACGATATCGAGGCCATCGAGACTGCTCGCGGCCATGTGGACGGCGTCCTGAGTGAGGTCGGTTTTCGCAAGGTCAACAGGGAAGCTGTAGGCGATCCCTCCTTCCCCGGTGATCATCGCGCTGAGCTGCGCCAGCCTCTCTTCGCGCCGGGCCAGTAGAGCGACAGAGGCTCCTTCTCGACTGAGCGCGAGAGCGATGGCCCGACCGATCCCGCTGGAGGCTCCGGTCACGAGCGCTTTTTTGTCCCGAAGGGAAACGGATGAATTCGACATGCCTTGTTCGTGCCAGTGATTTGCCTGAATTTCCAAGAAAAAAGCATCCTTGGCGGGGGATTTAGCCCTACTGTTCGGTGATGAATCGATTTCGACATGGTTGGCTCGCCTTGACGCTGAGTTTCTGCCTCACGGCGACGGCGGCGGACTGGCCTCATTTCATGGGGCCGAATCAGGATCTTCACAGTTCGGAAACGGGGTTGAATCTGAGCTTTCCGGCCGAAGGCCCGCCTATCCTCTGGGAAGTGGAGCGTGGCAAAGGGCATTCCGGTCCGGTCATTGCGGACGGGAAGCTTGTTTTCATTCATCAGGTCGAGGAGACGGAGGAAATCCGCTGCCTTGATGCCGTCACGGGTGAGGAGATTTGGAAGCACGCCTACCCGGTCGATGTCGCGCAGAGTTACGGCATCACTGACACCCCGCGCTCGAGCCCGGTCATCGATGTCGAGACGGGACTGGTTTACGTTCTGGGAAATGACGGCGACCTCATCTGTCTTGCCCTGGGGGATGGATCGATCTCATGGCAGTTGAAGCTCGCTGATGAGTTCGGCCCATCTCCCTTTTTCTTCGGCTACGGCTCGTCACCTTTGCTTTATGGCGAAAAGCTGATCATTCAGGTCGGCGCAGAAGAGGCCTGTGTCGTTGCTTTTGACAAGGCTGACGGGACGGTGCTCTGGGCGGCGGATCACGAGTGGAACGGGAGTTATGCGTCGCCGGTCATGATGCCGGTTAATGGTGAGGATCGTCTCCTCGTCTTTGCAGGGGGCATGGTGAAGCCGCCGCATGGTGGGCTCCTCTTGATCAATCCGGTCGATGGAAAAATCGATGATGCTTTCTCGTGGCGGTCGGAAAATTTCGCGAGCGTCAACGCGGCGACGCCGGTGCCCTCGGGGCCGAACCGGGTCTTCATCACCGAGGATTATGGAAAGGGCGGGGTCATGTTGGAGTATGATTCCGAATTCCGCGCCCGGATTCGTTGGCAGTCCCCCGAGTTCGGGTGCCAGTTTCAGACGCCGATCTATCACGATGGAATCATCTACGGATTCGGAGGAAACGGTGGTTTGATGCTCGCCTTCGATGCCTTCTCGGGGCGGATGCTCTGGAATGAGGCCTTTTATCAAACCACGATCCCGTGGGACGGGCGCGACATTCCGATCAGTTTAGGGCATGCGCATCTCATCCATGTCGACGGGCAATTCCTTTGCCTCAGTGAAAACGGCGCCCTCATTCAGATGCAGCTCGATGCCAGTGGCTACCGCCTCGGAGCGATGGCCCGGCTTTTCTACGCTCCGGAGACCTGGGCGCCACCGGCGCTGAGTGATGGTCTCCTTTATATTAATCAGAGTGAACTGGGTTCGCGGTTGATTTGTTATGATCTAAGATAGGGGGTGGCGGAAAAAATTGAGGAGGGGGATTGGAAGAAAGTGACAACCGCGGAAATTCTGAATCCCGGGTTTCTCCCTCGGAAGGCGTCATAGTGACGGGATTCCTGCCATCGGTTTCAGGTTTTCGTTGATCGTGAGCGCTAATTTTCAGACAGCGAAAGAAAAATCTTGCCGAGGGGCTCCCAATTTCCCTAATCTTCCAAACATGAGGAGGCAATTTTTCCGCGCCCCGCGCCCCGCGCCCCGCGCCCCGCGCCCCGCGCCATCCTGCTCTCCTCTTTGAGGCGTAATCGGCTTTTTCTGCTCCTTGCCTGGATGCTTGTCACCATCACCCCGACCTACCACGCGGAGGATTGGGATTACGACGGTTACGATGATGAGACCGGCGAGTGGATTGGTGATCCCTGGTATGATTCGACCTACGATACCAACTACGACTACGACTACGACTCGACCTACGACTCGACCTACGACTCGACCTACGACTCGACCTACGACTCGACCTACGAC
>CAZOUP010000055.1:0-1945 GCA_964583035.1 uncultured Akkermansia sp. | reverse complement strand
TCGACTTACGACTCGACTTACGACTCGACTTACGATACCAGCTACGACTACGACTCGACCTACGACTCGACTTACGACTCGACTTACGACTCGACTTACGACTCGACTTACGACACTGGCAGCTACGATACCGATGGGGACGGCATTGATGATCTTGATGAAGTCCTCGGTTTTGAAATCACCGTGACTTTCGAAGATGATTTTTACTACACCGACTATGATCCGTTGACGGGTGAAGAATTTGAGGTGTATGGCGGAGGTAGTTATTCCGAAACCATTTGGATTCAAACCGATCCTGCGGATTCCGATTCAGACGACGATGGCTACCCCGACGGCTACGAAAGGGACTATGGATTCCATCCGCTAGATCCGGCGGATGGTCGGAAAGATTCGGATTTCGATCTCCTCACCGACGGGGAGGAATATCAGGAAGCCACGAAACGCTTCGACACAGACAGCGATAACGATGGTTTCAGTGACTTTGAAGAAGTTGTTTTGTTGTTCTCTAACCCGAATGACCCGTCTGATCCATCACCGGTGGATGAAACGACAGCGGGTGGGAACAGTGAAACCTCATCGACCGGGGATTCTGCGGGCGAGGGTGGTATGGATGGCGATTCCGCAACGACCCCGGAGGGCGATGATATCGAGGCTGTTGGCTCGACTGAAACCGTTGCCGGAATCGAAGAGAATCCCGCATCAGAGGATTCGACCGCCGCTACGGTCGCTCCCGAACCCCTCTCACCACGGACGGTCTGGCAGCGGGTCTACGACATCGCCCCCGCCGAAATGGACGTCGATCATGATAACGACGGATTGACTTCGGAAGAGGAGTTTGTGGAAAAGACTCATCCCCGCTTGAGTGATTCCGACCGCGATGGATTGAGTGACGGTGAAGAGGTGAACGGACAGGTCTCCATCTTCGTCGAGGGGGGTGATGAGCCGGTTTATGAAGAAGTTTACGTCGATCACATCGATCCCGAAAGTGGCGAAACTTTCAGCTTCACTGAAATGGTCGAAGTATCACCAAGCCCGGTCATTTATTTCAGTGATCCGCTTTCGTCCGATACCGACGGGGATCGATATTCCGATTTTTGGGAAATGACCCACGGACTCAATCCGGCTGACGCTTCTGATTTGTTTTCCCTGGACCAGTATTCCCTGCCGGAGGCAATTCAAATTCGCCAACCGGGATTGACTGAATATGGCGACGAAGACTCAGACGGAATCAGCAATGCGGCGGAGTTTTACTATCAAACCGATCCTTTTCGATTAGATACCGACGCGGACGGGAGAACCGATGAGGAGGAAGTATTCCAGTACGACGCCTATCAGGAGGACGGCTATTGGGAAGAGCAATACTTCGACTTTTACGATGAAGCGACCGGAGAAACCTACGTTGAGACCTCACAGATTTGGGTCGATATGGGAATGTATGTCAATTACACCACGAGTGCCAACGATGCCGACACTGACGGCGATTATCTGCCGGATGGATATGAAATTGCGATCGGTTTAAGCCCCACTTTTGCGTCAGACGGAAAGACCACCGACGAGGATGAAGATGATATTCCCGCCGGAATCGAATATCGCATGGGTTCCTCAGACCTCGTGAGCAACGGAGACGGCGACAACGACGGCATCAGCGACTACGCCGAATGGGTCGTCCTCGCCCCGATCATGGAGGCGCTTGGATACATCGCCGACCCGGTCTGGGATATTGTCGATGGAGGTGCCGACTACGACGGGGATGGCCGGACGAACGCAGAGGAATATGCTGCGGGGACGGATTTGTTTGTTTGGGATGAAGTGGATGATTCGTCAACGCCGGAAACAGGCGGCACGGAAACAGGTGGCACGGAAACAGGTGGCACAGGAACAGGTGGCACGGGAACAGGTGGCACGGGAACAGGTGGCACGGGAACAGGTGGCACGGGAACAGGTG
>CAZOUP010000054.1:0-34083 GCA_964583035.1 uncultured Akkermansia sp. | reverse complement strand
TCACAATCGTGTCCTTCATTTTTTCTCAGCGGTGGCGACGGTCGCTTCGGGTTCGGCGGCTTTCACCGAAATCCGGATCGGTTTAGAAACGTAAAGATCGACCCGGTCAGCGGGCGCGGCGGTTTTCGTCGCGGCGGCGAGTTCTTTCACGGCAGCAGCAACGGCGGCATCGGCGATCTTCTGCGCTTCGACCGCAGCCTTTGCTGCCGCCTCGGCGTCCGCCTTCGTTTCCGGCGTCGTTTTTGCGACCGCGTCGGTGAGTACTTTCGTTTTTTCTGCGGCTTCTTTTGCCGCCGTTTCGGTCTTTGCTTTTGCCTCCTCCGCCGCGGTCACGGCATCGGGATGATAGCTGTATTTTGCGACGGCGCCGCCATAGAGAGCAATCGTGTAATCTCCCGGCGGAACCTTCAGCGCGGCGAGATCAATCGCGAGGTCATGTTTCTCCGCCTTGAGCGGCAGTTCGAAAGAAGGCAGCTTTTCAAATCCGGCCCCGTGGGCGGCGACTTTGATCGAGGTCCCGGTGAAGTCGCCATTCCAGGTCGCCGCGAGCGGGATCGTCAATTTTTCGCCTTCCTTCGCTTCCCAGACCTTGTCCTCAGCGGCAGAGAAATAGAGCGGTGACTTTTCCGAATCGATTACGGAAACGGGAATGTCACCGACGAGTCGCGGGGCTGGAGTTTCCTGCTTCGCATCCTTCACCGGCCATTCCATCGTCGCGAGTCGGCAGGATCGCGTCACGGGCTTGCCTTCGATCATGCCGGTGCCGGAAATCGTCGAGAGAGAGAATCCGGGCTTTGCCCCGGCAGCAGCGGTGAGGACGATGTGCCCGACGGAACTGCCTTTCGCGATCTTTAATCCGGTCGCGGTCACGCCGGGAGGGAGATCCTTCATTTCGAGCTGAATCTCGTCCTCGAATCCGTCGCGGCGAACCGTGAGCACCTCCAGCGTCATCGCCGCTCCGGCCCGCAACGCCATTGGTTTCGAAAAAGCGGCGCGGTCGCCGTTGCGAAGGGTCATGTGGACGCCCCAGGCAGCAAGGGCAAAGTCGGGCTGCGCCTTGCGCACGATGAGCCGGTAGGCATTTGCGGGCTCGTTCCGCGTTCCGCCGAAGAGATCCCGAACCTGGAGGCGATGAAGGCCATCCTCTTTGATCTCGACTTTACCAAGGACATCAGGCGAACCCACATTGTAGGGCGGGCCGTCGTAGGAATAGCCGTTCGTGGAAACTTTCACGGGACTTTCGATGTCGTAGAGCTCGGCAATGTCGGTGAGAGTTTTCTCCCCGTCTTTTTCGGTGACGCTCTGAACGAGCACGAAGGGATCAGTCGGGAGTCCCTTCCGCGCGGAAGCAACTTCGACCCACCAGATCTCGCCTTTTTTGGCGGTGAACTCGAAGGTGTCCACGTCAGCGGCGGGATAGAAGCTCCCCGCGATGTCGCAGGGCAAGGTGATTTTTTCGGCACGGTCGGCTTCGTCATTCGGCTCGACTTCGGAGGCGGTCGCTTCCGCACTGAGTCCCGGAGGCGGCCACGACATCGAACTCACGGCAGCGGTCGCGGGGTGAAGAGGTGGCGGGCCGGAAGCCAGTGCTTCCTGCAAAGCGAGTCGGTAGAAATGCCGTTCACTTCCCTGGTAGGTGAGGTCGTTCACTTTGATCAAATAGGTTCCGCTTTTGGAGGGGAGAAAATCAAGCACGCCGCCGGTGCGATTCACCATGAGATCCCGCCCTTCCGCGTCGGCGAGAATCACCACCGGCGTGAGTTTGGAATCGATCCCAACGGCGGCGCATTCGATCGCGTAGCGCTTCCCCTGCTCAGCGGCGAAGGCATAGAAGGCAATCGAGCGCTTCGCCATCGTGGCATTGGCAACCGAGTTCACGGGGATCGTGACGGCTGTCTCTAGCGACGCATTGGCCTCTGCCACGGTCACTTCCGGCATCGTTCCGATGGTGAAAGCACGCGGGGAGGAAATCCCGAGACGCGACATGACGCGGGCATCGTGGACCCCGACTGGCGCATCGGCAGCGACGGTGACGAGGAACCTGTTCGCAACGGGTTGGCCGGCCTCATCCTTGAGCGGCTCCGCCGTGATCTTCGGCGTCGAGAAAAGGAGCGCGGAAACCTCTTCGAGATGCTCCCCCGTGATCGTGACCTCCACGCTTGTGCCTGTCTTTGCTCCCATCGGCATCGTCGTGAGGAGATGCGGTGAGGGCAGGCAGACGAGCTGCGCGGAAGCCGGGGTCAGTCCGCCGAGGAGTACGGCTCCGGCGAGGAAAAAGAGAATGCGTTTGAATATCATCGTTCTCAGTGGTTGTAGAGAAATTCTTTGGTGTTCATGATCGCCCAGATGAGGTCTTCAAAGCAGTGTCGTTTCGCGACCTTTGGATCGAGCGGCTTGCCGTTCGCATCGGTGCGCTCCCTCGCGAGATAGTCTTCCGCGAGTCGAACTTCCTCCCCGGTGGGACGGCGGGAGTAGGCGGTCAGATAGATCTCAGTAATCCCGTCGATCTCGCTCGCCTCCGCCTGAGAAAGGAGATCAGCCCTACCCTTAGCGACTGAGAGCTTGTCCTTCACCTCCTTCGAGTTCATGAGGTGCAAACTCTGCGCGAGGCTGGAACTTTGGACCCGCTCACACTCACAGACACTCGCGCCCTCGGGGCGGCCAAAGACTTTCAGAAAAGCGGACGAATTGTAGCTGTCGTCCGGGAGGGCAACGGCCCGCGTCCCCGGAGGAAGATCGGCAAAATCAGTTGCGGATCCGGCGAGTCGATCCACTGAATCGAGGAGGACTTCGGCCTGCATTCGTTTCGGATAAAAGCGGGAGAAATTCTGCTGATCGATCGCGTTATGATCGTTCGGCGTCGAGCTGAGCTGGTAGGCCTGGCTGTTTGTCAGGAGCCGGACCGCCGCTTTCAAATCAAATCCGCTTTCGACGAAGTGAGTTGCGAGAGCATTGAGCAATTCAGGATTCGTCGCCGGATTCGTGTCGCGAAGATCGTCCTCCGGCTCGACGAGGCCGACGTTGAAAAAATGCTTCCAATAGCGGTTCATGAGCACTTTGGAAAAGAAAGGATTCGAGGCGTCACTCATCCAGTCGGCAAGAAGAAGACGCGGATCATCGTCCGGGGAAATCTCAAGAGTCGGGCCGCCTAGTCCCGCCGGCTTCACGGGCTCGCCGGTCTTCGTGTTTTCGTATTCGGCGATACCGCGCTCGTGAAAAATGAGATCCTCCCCGGCAATCGCGGTGGGCTTTCTTCCGACCTGACTGAAGAAGGCGGCGAGGCTGTAGTAGTCGTGCTGGCTCCACCGCTCGAAAGGGTGATGATGGCACTGCGCACATTGCATGCGCACCCCGAGAAAGAGCTGCGCGACATCCTCGAGTTGCTGCTTGGGTAAGGTGACCCGCTTATACCAGGCGACAGGAGGATTCTCAACAATCGTCCCCGTCGCTCCGAGAAGTTCGCGAACGATTTCGTCATAGGGTTTGTTCGCGAGAAGGCTGTCGCGGACCCAGGAATGAAACGCAAAATTCGCGGTGATGTCGGCCTTGCTTTCCCGTCTGTTCTTCAGCAGTGCGCTCCATTTGTTCGCGAAATAATCGGCGTAGTCAGGGCTGTCGAGAAGAGTATCGATCACGGCGGAACGCTTTTGGGGATTTTTGTTGTCCGCAAACGATTCGGTCTCCGCCAGTGTCGGAAGCCGGCCCGCAATGTCGAGGGTGACACGCCGGAGAAAAGTTTCATCATCACAAATTTCTGAGGGTGGCACCCCGATTTCTGTGAGGTTCGAAAAAATCAGCTCGTCGATGAAATTGTGTGCTGGTGGGACCTTTTCAACAGGCGCTCCCAGCGGGATCGAAACACTGAAAGTCGAAACCTGTCCGGCGTAACGAACCATGATTGCGACATTGCCGGGGAGATCCGAAGTCTTGACGAGGCCATACTCGCCCGCTTCCGCCATCGCCTTATTGTTCGCTTCGTAGAGGGCGAGATCGGTGACGTCGCGCGCGGTCTCGTCGGAATAGCGAGCCGTCACTTTGAGTTGCTGCGTGGAGTTCACCTTCATGACGCCTCGGCTTGGCTCGATCTCGATGGAGGCAAGGGTGCGATCGGATTCTTTCCCGTAGGGCATCCCTGCACCGATCCAGCGCACGAGGGTGCGATAGCTTTCGGAGTCAGGATCGAGCTTTTTCCCACCGCCATGCGGGACCTCGTTCGTGGCTTTGAGGAGGAGGAGGCTTTGCTCCGGGGCATTGGGGAAAACGCGGCGACCCTTTGCCTCTTTGACAATGTGTTCGTAGTCCTCCTGCGGCTCAAACCCGAGGAGAGAAAGCCGAAACCCCCGCTGCCCGACATCGGCCTTGGCATGGCAGCCGCCCGAGTTGCAGTGCATCTTTGTCAGGATCGGAACAACATCGTGAACGAAATGCACCGGTTCGTCGGAATCGGCCAGCGCCGCAATTGGGAGAGCCGAAACCAAAAGAGTAACGGCGAGAAAGATCGCGTGGATGCGGGGCGGCAGGATCATGGGCGGGTCCGGAAGTCGGTCCGGAAATGCTTTAGCGGGAACGGGTTGGGCTCACGCATGCCGTAAACCCTACCTTATGCCCTACCAAATAGGGAATCACTGCATCGCGCTATCAGCGCATGATGTGTGAAGGTTTCGCACTTTCTTCGTTGCCTCCCCTTTTTGTTCCTGCTATTCTCCAGAGCGTGTCACCGAACCCTCCAGAGTTTGATTCCGGGTTTTGCCAAAGAGGCTTTCCGGAGCCGATTGACAATCCGGTTTATCATTCCATTCCCCTGCCCGCTCGGGTACCGGCGAAGCCGCCTTTTTTCATGCCTCTTTTGCGGCGTGGATTTGAAACCCTTCGTCGCTGGACGCGGAAACTTTGGTCTGATCTTTCTCCGGCGCAGAAAAGGAGGCGGTGCGAGTTGGGGTATGCTTTATGTGTCGCTTTGTTAGTCAACCTGCTTGTTATCCTCGCAGCACTTTCCGTCGCGGTCACGAGCCGGGAGTCCGCGGGCGAGGCCTTCCTCATCGTCACTGCCGAAGAAGAGGCAACCGAAGAAGCCGGCGCGAAACCGGCCAGCGGCGATCCGGCGGAGGCTGCTGAACCGAGTCTCGATGTGGGAAGCACGGCGAATCCGCTCGTGGTCGAAGGACTCCTCTCCGCCGCCGTTTTCTCCCCTCCTTCGAAGGGGACCCGTTTCGAAGTGGCACCGATGGAGGAAGCCATGTCGATGACGGGTCTCTCCCCCTCGTTTTCTCAGGCAGATTTTTCTGCAGTCGAGACGGCGAGGGTCGATAAGATCAAAGAATTCGTTGGCAGCGACGGGAGGCGGGACCATTTCAACACCGGTCAGGGCAGCACGCGCGGCATCAGCGAAGAGGGGCTAAAAAAACTCTTCGGAGCGGATCGTATGGACGACGGATCAGAGGTCGTCGTATTTCTCGATGTCTCCGGCAGCATGCATTCGATCAGCAAGGATGTGAAGGAATACATGGAATCCAACTTCTGGCGCAGCATGACTCGAGATGTTCCCGGCTGTAGTCTAAAGTCTCCTTCCGACGCCTTTATGAAGTTGTTGGGGGCGGAAACGCAGCGGGATCTGCGGACCGATTACTATTTCGTCTGTGACCTTCGGGATGGAGAAGGCCCCGCCGGGATTGACGAGATTCAGCGGTTGCTCACTACCTCCGAATTTCCGCGTCGGCTTCATGTCATCAGCTTCGGGAAGATGGTCGGCCCACTTCTCCGCGAAATGCTCTGCGAAACCGATGGCAGCTTCACGATGGGGCCGATGTTTTGAAGTGGATGCTCCGTCCACAACCCGCAGCGAGGGCATTCCTGCCCTTGTCCCACCGGTCCTGCGATCAGGTCCGCTCTATCGCACGACGGCAGAAATTCGGTTCCTGCAGTGCCTTGCCCCGGCCACGAGACGTCCTAAGGTTTCCGCTCGACGCTCACTCGATTTTCCCAAGCTTCTTCTTGCGCTCGTAGTCGAAATTCGGGACGCGGTGCTCTTTGAAATCGGTGACTTGTTGCAAGCCCTCCGGCACGACTTGCGCGGCTCCGATGCGTTCATGAAGACGCAAGCTGAGAGTGGCTTCCAACCCCTCAAGCTCGGGGCGACCTGCGAGGTTGTTCATTTCCGCCAAGTCAGATTCGTGATCATACAATTCACGCTCGACGCCGCCGTCCTCCCCTTCCCATTCCGTGAGGCGATAGCGTTCGGTTTTGATGCTGTAACCTTTCGTGCGAAGCGTCAACTGAGAGAGCGCATCTTCGCGCGGGCGGGCATCGGGATCATTGAGCGCGGGGACAAGGCTGACTCCGGAGCAATGATCAGGTATGGGAAGCCCGGCAAGTTCCGCCAGCGTCGGATAAAAATCAGTCATCTCCGCTGGAGCATTCGTGCGATTGCCGACGAGTTTCTGCCCCGGGGAACGAATGATGAGTGGAACCCGCGTCGCGTTTTCAAAGAGGGTGAGCTTTTGAAACTGCCCGTGCTCGCCCATGTGATAGCCGTGGTCGGAGGTGAAGAGGACGATCGTATTCTCGTCGAGCCCTTCCGTTTTGAGCGAGTCAAGGACGCGACCGAGTTGCGCATCAGCGAAGGAAATCGAGGCGTAGTATGCCTGGAGCACCTGCTTGCGCTGCTCGTCGGTCATGTTCTTTTCCTCGGCGCGGACCACGATGGTGCGACGCGCCTGCTCCGGGATTGAGTCGAGGTAGTTTTCCGGAATCTCCGGAAGCTTGATCTCATCGAGTGGGTAGAGATCGAAATATTTCTTCGGCGCAACATAGGGCGTGTGTGGTCGGAAGAGTCCGACCGCGAGAAAGAAGGAATCCTTGCGCTTCGCGTGCCACTGGAGGCGCTCGATCGCCTCGTCCGCGATCATGCCGTCGGTCTGGTCATGGTCGGTGCCGGGAGCAGCCCACCAGCTTAGAGTTGCGCCGTAGGTTCCCGGCTTCAGCGTGAAAATTTTATCCTCATCGAGTTTGTCGAGTCCGATGGGATTGATCGTGTGATCCCATGAATACGGGTCGTCGTGTCCCCCGTTTCCAATATGTCGCGGCACGCCGTAGTGATAGAGTTTTCCAATCCGTGTCGCAAAGTAGCCGGCATCGCGAAAGTGCTGCGGGAGCGAAATCACATTTGGCAAGGTATCTCGGAGATA
Organism: uncultured Akkermansia sp.; assembly: GCA_964583035.1. GTDB lineage: Bacteria > Verrucomicrobiota > Verrucomicrobiia > Verrucomicrobiales > DEV007 > Arctic95D-9. Next base: position 26,899 of record CAZOUP010000054.1, on the reverse strand, counting down.
AACCGAGTTCGTCTGAATCAGGGTCTGGTCCGGATAGAGTCCCGTCATGAACGAAGCCCGGCTCGGCCCGCAAAGTGCGAACTGACAGTGAGCATTGTCGAACTGAACCCCCTGTGCTGCGAGCCGGTCGAGATTCGGCGTTTTCACGAGAGGATGATCGTAGCTCCCGAGATCGCAGTTGAGATCGTCGCAGATCAGGAACAGGACGTTGGGCCTCACTTCGTCAGCGTGACCAGAGAGTGAAGTGAAAATACCAACAAGTAGACTGAGGCAAAAAATACGCATGCCGTGAGCGTGACTTGGACTGTCTCTCCTGTCGCTTGCATCATCATGCCATTGGAGAAATGGATTGAGCTATCCCCAAAACCGAAAAAGCATCACTCTAAGGCTCCTACTTTACAGCGAAAATGGCAGAAACTTAGGCATAGGAGTCTCGGCGATGGCCTCGGCGTCATCCAGTAAGGCTCTCAATTCTCCGACTTTACCAGGAAACTCTCCCGCCCTGTCCATCTCCTCGGCCGGATCATAGCCGAGGTGATACAGCGCCTCGGCGCGGAAAGCCTTCATCACCTCACCCCTTGCTCCTCCGTAGCCAATGGCATCTGGGTTAGGTGTCTGGGTATCCTCGTGAGCGAGTTGCAGCTTCCAGGGCCCGAGACGGATCGCTCGCACTTCGCGATTATAGAAGTAGAAGAAAGGTTTTCCCGGTTTTTTTTCCGTCTTAGCGTCGCTCCATCGCACCGAGAGATCGCGACCATCTATTTCGACGCCCTCCTCCCACGGGATCCCTGCGAGTGAAGCGAGAGTTGGCCCGAGATCAAGTCCGGAAGCGAGATGAGAATCGATCGTGCCCGCTTCGACGCCGGGACCGCGAATGATCATGGGCACTCGCATCCCGCCCTCCAAGGTTTGTTTCTTGCCTCCGGATAAACCACCACTCGACCCTCCTTCGTCCCCAAAGATAAGCCAGGGACCATTGTCGGAAGTGAAGGCTAACAGAGTCTCGTCAAGGATACCGAGTGCTCTGACTTGCCCGCGGATGCGACCCACCGCATCGTCGATCTCGGCAACGACATCGCCGTAGAGGCCTCGGTCAGTCGTTCCTCGAAATGCCTCACTCGCGAAGAGCGGCGTGTGCGGCATGTTGAGAGGCAAATAGAGAAAGAAGGGTTGCTTTTCGTGCCGCTGTATAAAGTCGAGCGCAAGATCGGCTGAGCGCTGGGTCAAGAGAGTCTGGTCAGGATCAATCTCGGTGACTTCAGTCTGGCTGGCCCACTCCACTCCGGCCTTCCCGGCACGACGGGCGTCCAATGACGGGCGTCCCGGTCCCATGTCGTTCGATCCGACGGTCCCCTGCCATTCATCGAATCCCTGCTCCAGCGGCCAGACTCCCGCATGATTCCCTAAATGCCACTTCCCGAAGATGGCGGTAGCATAACCATGTTCACGAAATCGTTCTGCCAGCGTAATTTCTTCGAGTGGAAGATGGTCCGGTTTGTTCCGAGAGATTACGCCAAGGACCCCGGTGCGTGGTGGGTAGCGACTCGTGAGCAATGCAGCGCGCGAAGCCGAGCAAACTGGCGAGACAGCGTAGTAGTGGGTCGCGAGGACTCCCTCGCGAGCGAGGCGATCAAGGTGAGGGGTGTCATAGCCGTACGCACCGGTGATGCCAAGATCGCCATAGCCAAGATCATCGGCGACGATGAGGATGACATTTTGATGAGAAACGTCCTCCCCGGCAAAAGCGAGTTTCCCGGTGAGGTAGAAGGCTACGGCGCAGAAGTATAAGGGAAAGAGGAAGTGATCGGGTCTCATGGGCAATTAGGGAAACAGGTCTCGGATAAGAGGACGAAAATCGTTCGAGGGTGAAATCGAGCCTCATCTCGGTTCTTTCAACTAGGGAACATCAGCATTCCAATTTCCGATGATCCTTTTGTTCCACGCCGAAAGGTTCGTTTGCATCTCGGCGCTCTGAAAGTTGCGCATTGATGCCTCATTGTCCCTTTCAGCCCCATCGCAATTGAGCCCGCCGTGGGATTCGGGTTGCGCGAGCGGATAACTTATTTCTCCGGTTTTTCGTCAGACAAGCTTCGTAAATCCATCACCGTCCATCATTGATGGAAATCCGTGTGCGCTCCCAGCCGGCCGCAGTCGCCCAATTGACACATCAAGAATCCACGAGCGAGGCACACAACTTCACGTGGCTGGTGAAACCACGCATCCAGAGCTTTCAGTCGCCAGCGGTAGCGTCAGGAGGAGAAGGAAGAAGGTCGGGATTTTCATTAGCCGAAACCTTCACCTGAGCTATCACCGCTCGCGGCGTATAGATTAGAGTTCCTCTTCACGGAGATACTTTGAAGAATCTCAAGGACTCAAAAATGGTTCTGAGATCACGACCCGCTTGATGAGATCACGCATTCCGAGACCGTCCTTTTTCCAGTCGGCAATGAGCGCATCGAGGTCGTCTCCGTCCTGGAATCCGAGCTCCCGACCAAGCGCGTAGGTGAGCATCTTTTCCGCGAGATGGTGGGTAAGCAATTCAGGATGATCGACGAGGAATTTTCGGACGTCATTCACGTCGGCGATTTCTTCGCCGCGATATTCTCCGGTCGTGTCGATCTCGACACCTCCCTCGTAGGTTTCGCGAAATCCTCCGATGGGGTCGAAGATTTCAAAGGGATAGCCGAGTGGATCAATGTTCTCATGGCAGGTCGCACAGGCTTTGACTTCACGATGCTTATCAACCAGTTCGCGGATCGTCTTCGCGCCGCGAATGTCCGGCTCGATAGGAGGAACGTCAGGCGGCGGTGGTGGTGGCGGAGTGCCGAAGATTTTCTCAAGAACCCAGACGCCCCGAACGATGGGAGAAGTATCAACACCATTGGCAGAGACGGTGAGAACGCTGGCCTGTCCGGGGAGGCCGCGCCGAATGGAATCAGATGGCAGGGCGACGCGCTGCCATTCCTCCGATCCGCGTTGGAAGGGAATCCCGTAGAGCGTCGCGAGACCCTGATTCAGAAAGGTGAAGTTGGCATCGACGAGGTCCGTGACTGGTCGGTTCTCGCGAATGAGGGCGTTGAGAAGACGGTAGGTTTCCTCCTTCCCTGATTCTTCCAGTTCGTGAATGTAGTAGGCGGGAAACTCGGAGGTCCCCGGCGGCATGCTCCCGAGCTTGTCGAGGCCGAGCCATTGTTCAGCGAAGAGACGAAAGAAGCGCTCGGCCTTTTCATCATCGAGGAGGCGGTCCACTTCCCGTTGAAGAGTTTCAGGTAATTTTGCTCCGCGACTAAGCCTTTCCCGCGTCCCTGCCGCCGGCATTGAGGCGTGAAGAAAATACGAGAGTCGGTTCGCAATTTCCTGCGGAGAGAATTCATCGATATTCTTTCGTTCTCGTTCGGTGAGGTAGAGAAAGGACGAGGAACAGAGGAAGGCTTTGAGGACGGGGCGAAGTGCCTCCTTGTAAGTTTTCCCCGAGGCGAGCTGTTCCTCGATGAGCTTTGCGTAAACCGCGAAGTCACTTGGTGATTGCGGACTTCGAAAAATTTCCCGTGCGAGACGCGAGAGATCATTCTGGAGATACCTCGTGCTTTTCACTGTGGTGGCGTCGGGATCGATTTTGCCAAAGAGAAATTCCTTTGTCGCAGGTTCTTCTCCGAAAAAGGGTCCCTTCATTTCGACGTGGCGGATCTGGACCTCGGGGCCGCGATAGCGGTCGTAGTAAAGTGCATTCCGCTTTGCCCGATCCGTAAGATTGTTTCTCACCTCTGGTTTGATGCGGGGGACTGTCTTATCGAACTCCCAGAGACGGTTTGTCGTAAACTGCATTTTCACTCCTTTCGGCGGACCATTGACGAAGGCAAGATACGGGCGGCTCCCTGCATCAAGCCAGACGCGATAGGTGCGGGTCACGAATTCGTTGTCGGGGAGATCGTCGACGACGCGGAGATTTGGACGGGTTCGGGTGCGCTCCTGCGGCGTGCCGCCAAACTGGGTTCCGATCCCAAGTTGGATAGGTCGGGACTGGTCGTAGAACTCCTTCTCGGTTGCGTAGTAGGAATCAACAACGCTCCACTCTAAGGCATCACCATAGGGGTGCATCCGATTCGCTCCGGAAGCTTCGACGGTGAAAGAATACCACCCTGACTGAGTCACACCGGGGACAATGAAATCTTTGAAGAACAACTTCGCGTCATAGGTCGAGTCGTGAGAGCCGAGGCCATGCGCGAGAGAAATGTGCTGCGAACCATCTTCCGCCGTCGAGAGGCGAATCCCCTGCCCTTCGGAGACCATGACGCGTTTTGGTAGCATCACCCCTAATGCCCAGGTTTGGGGTTCGGTGTTGGCAGAGGCCTCAACAAGTCCGTAGACATAATCAATCACTTCGTCGGCCGCGCGAAAGTATTGCTCGATGAGTTGGGGCGAGGTTTGCAGGGCATGGCCGTTGTTGCGGAAGCCTTCGACCGCGTTATCGGCCGGAAAGTTCGTCGTCGGATCGAAGTCCCCTTCTTCAATCCCAAAGAGATCACGCACGGTGTGGAGATACTCCCAGCGGTTGAGACGGCGATGGGTGACCCGGTCGCTCTGATCTTTGGTCTTTGCCCGCACTTTGTCACTCATTCCGCGCACCCAGGCGACGAGAGCTTTGCTTTCCTTCTCAGAGGGTTGATCGGCGTCGGCAGGAGGCATCTCCCCAAGTTGAAGTTGGTGCATCACTTCCTCCCATCGCTCCGCCATGAGAATGTCGGTGCCGGGATCGAGGAGCAGATCATCGAGGCGACGGTCGCCTTCCTGGGTGAGATCGTCGTGACATTCCCAGCAGTAGGACGCGAGAAAATCCTCTGGATCGTAGACTGATTCCTCGGACTGAAGGACGGGCGCACCGAAGCACAGGAGGAGCAATGTCAGGATTCTCGACATCACCCTAAGAGCTCGTTCAGGTTGCCAGTGCTCGTCCCGAACTGATCGCGCTCCAGCCCGAGTTGCTGGAGAAGCGTCACGTAGAGATTGCAAAGCGGCGTTTGATCCTCTTCCTCTTTCTGAAAGTGAAAGTTCGGGGCATGCTTGAGTCCTCCCCCGGCGACAAGGACGGGGAGATCGAGATTCGAGTGCGAGCTGGCATTTCCCATCCCGCTCCCGAAGAGGACGATCGTGTTGTCGAGCATCGAAGATCCGTCGGCGTCTTTGTGAGAAGCGAGCCGCTTTAGAAAATAGTCGAGTTCACTGATGAGCGCGGTCTCAACCTTGTGCAACTGCGCGAGCTTCTTCGGATCACGTCCGCTGTGGGAGAGGTCGTGGTAGCTTCTATCCACGCCGGGGACCCGCTTCGCGACGGGGAGACCGACGCCAATGTTCATCGTCATGACCCGGGTTGAGTCGGAAAGCAGCGCGAGCGCCATGACATCGAGAGTGGCCCGCACCTTGTCGATACAACCGTCGTCCGACCAAGTCGGACTTGGCCCTTCCGGTTTCGGGATCGGCGCATCGAGCCACTTTTCCTGATCGCGGGTTTTTGCCTCGAACTGATCAACGGATTCGACGAATTCTTCCAACTTTTCACGATCCCATTGATCGAGACGACCGCTGACCCGCTTCGCCTCGCCATGGAGCAGCGCCGCGACTTGCCGGTCTTCGACGCTGAGCGCGCGGGCGTGTGACTTCTCCGCCGCCGACTTCGGGGTGAAGAGCGCTTCGTAGGCATTCGCGGGATCCTCGAGCTTCGCCAGGTTGGAACCCGAAGCATTCCAGGCGATGGAATCTCCTCCTCCCACGCCAAAGGTCAGAAAAGGAAAACGCGTGAGATGTCCGCGTTCTGCCGCGACGAGTTGATCGAGCGAAATGCAGCCTGAATCGAATGCGGTCCGCTGCTCGCGTCGCACCCCGCTGAGAAAAGCGTGCACCGCCGAGTGCCCGCCGCTGACTCCGGGGTGCTCCATTTTTGAAAAGGCGGTGAGATTGCCTTTCCAGTCACGGAGTGGTTGCAGCAAAGGTGGCAGCGGCGATTTTTCGTCACTGCGACCGGGGAAGAAGGTTTCGGGGCGCAACGAAAGATCGAGCCCGATGCAGACGAGACGTTTTGGAGTCTGCGGGGAAGAGGCCGCGCCGAGGCTACCTAGGAGAGGGAAACCGGGGAGAGTGGTCCCGGCATATTGGAGGAAACGTCGTCGGGGAATCATGGAACGCCCGCAGTGTCGCGTAGAAAATCGCGACAACAAGTGGCTCGAACAAGTGCGTAATGCTTTCGGTCGCCCTAAGCAAAATGGTAGTGGTGAATTGTATTCGCCACCGCCCTGCCCCGTGCTTGATCGGGTGGCGATTTCAAATCACCACTACCGCAGAAGCAACGTATTCGTCGGCAAACTGCAAGTTTAATGCCGCGTGATCGTCTCGCTCAGATTAAAGAAAAGCCGGTTCACCATCGTGAGTCCTAGCAAACGTCCCTGTGGCAGGGTTTCATCGAGCGGGAGCCGTCCGATCGTGAGAATCCTCGTGCTCTCCGCATCTGAGATTCTCGCGCTTTCACTCTGGAATAACTGCGTCGCGATCAACATCTCCTCGGCTCCGGGCGAGCGTTGCACGATGCGATGAAACGCTTCGCGAATGAGTTCGTCGTTTGATGCTTCAGGCTCTTCGCGAAGGAGGCGCTGGGCCAGAGATCGAGCTGCTTCCACGTAGGTGTCGCCATTGAGCAGGGCGAGCGCTTGAAGCGGCGTGTTCGTGCTTTCGCGCCGCACTGCACAGATCTCGCGCGAAGGAGCGTCGAAGACGGACATCATTGCCGGAGGGGCGGCGCGTTTCCAGAAGGTGTAGATGCTGCGGCGGTAAATGGCATCTCCGGGCGACACCTCGTAGGTCATCATGTAACCGGGGCGTTTCGTGAGCTCCTCCCAGATCCCGGCGGGCTGGTAGGGATTCACGCCGGGACCGCCGACGGCAGGATTGAGCAAGCCGCTCACGGAGAGGGCTTGATCACGAATCATTTCGGCGGAAAAACGTCCGCGCGGACCCCGGGCGAGGGTGCGATTCTGCGGGTCGACTTTTTCGATCTCGGGACGTGTTGCGGAGCTCTGCCGGTAGGTCGCTGAATCGAGGATAAGATTCACGACATACTGAAGGTCCCAACCCGACTCGATCAGTTCGATCGCGAGCCAGTCGAGCAAGGCGGGATGACTGGGCCACTCCCCCTGCGCGCCGAAATCCTCGACCGTCTTCGTGATTCCGACGCCGAAAAACTGGTCCCAGAGGTGGTTCACCGCAACGCGGGCGGTGAGCGGATTGTCCCGGCTCGTCACCCACTGCGCGAGGCCGAGTCGGTTCGGCGGGTACTCTTCGAGAAATGGATTCAACGCTTCCGGCGAACCGGGCGCGACGGGATCTCCGATTGGCTGATCGTAGGCTCCCCGGTCGAGGACGAAGGCAGGCCGAGGGACCTCCATTTCCTCCATCACCATGACGGGCGGGATCTCCGCCTTGAGCTTGGCATGAGCGGTCCAGTCTTGCTCCAGGGCCTTTGCGGTTTGCGGATCTGCTTCGCTCAAAAATGCGGTTGCGATCGCCTGACGATCCTCGCGGCTCAGCTTGGCCTCCGGCTTTTTCAAGACCTCGCTGAGGCTGTCGGAAATGTCCTTGATCTCATCGAGGCGGGAGAGCGAAAGCCGGACGCGACCGTAGGAGTGGAGATGCCATCTCGGGCTGAAGGTGAGGACGACTTTGAGGGTCCAGTCCCCTTCTTTGCCGAAAGGTTCTTTCATCGCCGCGACGAGAGAGCGATCCTCCATTTTCGGATGAAAGAAGCCCCAGCCTGCCCCGCCGGGATTTTTAATGAGGTTCGAAGCGGGATAGTCTTCCTGCTCGTAGCTCGGGCTCACATTAGCGAGGGAAAGCGGGCGTTCCGTGCCGTCGGGCGCGACCTCGAAAAGATCGAGTCGGGAAAGAACCGCGTTGGCATTCGTTGATCGTCCGGGACCTTTGTTCGGCAGTGACTCGTGCTGGAGTGCTTCGAGGAGAAGACTCTGCCAGCCCGCGCCTTTCATCGGGATTTCAAAATTGTAGACCTCTCCTTTGCCGGGGCCGTCCCCGGCGACGAGCCATGAACCGTCCCCAAGATTTTCAAAGGTGAGGCCTTCACTGCCGGACACTTTCGCGGCGACGAGCGGACTCCAACCGACTGAGCCGGTGATCTCATTTTTCCAATTCTGAAATGCCGACCGTCTCGATCCGTTCTCCGCGAGGACGGATTGGTGAACGGCATTGATCGCGGCGGTGAGTCCCTTGTCCTCCGTTTCCTGCTCTTCGCTCGGGGCGAAAATGTAGGGCTCGGCGAGTGCCCCCGTGACGCTGCCGACCTTCCCCTGCGAGGCGCGGCCGCCTTCGGGAATGTTGTTAAAAAAGGCGAACATGCGAAAGTAATCCTGCTGCGAAATCGGGTCATACTTATGGTCGTGACACTTCGCGCATTCCATCGTGAGGCCTAGGATGCTACTGCCGACCGTGTTGACGCGGTCGGAGACATATTGAATGCGATACTCCTCCTCAATCGTGCCGCCTTCGATCGTGATCGGATGGTTGCGGTTGTAGCCGGTCGCGATGACCTGGTCGCGAGTCGCGTCGGGCAAAAGATCACCAGCAATTTGTTCGATCAGAAATTCGTCGTAGGGTTTGTTGTCATGGTAGGCGTCGATAACCCAGTCACGCCACTTCCACATGATGCGGGGCGTGTCGTATTGATAGCCGGTCGTGTCGGCGTAGCGCGCCTTGTCGAGCCAGCGCGTCGCGAAGTGCTCGGCATGATGCACGGAGCCGAAAAGATTCGACTTGATCGCCGCGTAGGTTTCGTCGTTTAAACCCTCATCGGCCACCGACTTAACCCTGTCAGATCCCGGAGGTAACCCTGTCAGGTCGAAGTGAATGCGGCGGAGGAGCGTATTAGGATCGGCTTCGGGAGCGGGTTCAAAACCGGAGGCGTTGAGCTTTTCCTGAATGAAGTGGTCGATCTCGTTTCTGGCTCGGTCAGGCCAAATGGCGTCCGGAACGACGGGGCGCTCGATTTTGGTGAAGGCCCAGTGCTGCTCATACTTGGCTCCTTCGCGGATCCAGCGCTCGATCAGGGCTACCTCCTCCTTCGTCATGCGGGGAAGCTTGGCCTCGGGCGGAGGCATCACGTCCTCCTCGTCATCGGTCGTGATGCGGTAAAAGACTTCGCTCGTCTCCGGCGCACCGGGTTTGATCTGGTGCCATTTGCCTTCAGGATCGAGGGCGGCGTAGGCTCCTTCGGCGGTGTCGAGTCGGAGGTCAGCTTCACGCGTGTTCGCATCGGGCCCGTGACAGGCAAAACAGCGATCGGAGAGGATCGGACGGATGTCGCGATTGTAGGAAAGCAGTTCCCCGTCGGATGTCGCCGGAGTCGCTTTCGCAGGAGGACGACTCTGCGACCCACTTTCGCCAATCTTCGCCATCGTCTGCACGTAGCGCTCCTCAGGGTCGATGGGGAGGGGTTCCGCGACTGGTTCGATTTTGACGGGCCGTTCCACAATGGCCGGCGCTTCAGGCGACGCCGTGCGATTCAGAAGAAACAGGGTTGTGACGACAAGCGCGGCTGCAGCACTGCCCGCGAGGAACCACCGCTGACGCAGTCCGAGAAACCGTGAGGGCACCGGAGCCAGCTCGATGATCCCGCTCGCTCTTGATGCGTCGCTTTCATCCCCGGCGAGGCGGGCGCTCGTTTCGAGTTGGGCATAAAATTCAGTTCTCGCCGAGGCGGAGTCGAGCAGAATCGCTTCGAGTTCAGCGGTTTCCGCGGGGCTGATCGATTCGTCGAGATACTTCCCGATGAGAAAAGCGAAGCGTGGAGGAAAGTCAGGATCGTTCATGCTTGAGCGGGATTTCCAGCATTCTGAAGACAGACGCGGAGAGATTTTCGGGCGCGGAAAAGGAGTTGGCTCACCGCGTTTTCGTTCAGTTCAAGAGTGATGCTGATCTCAGCGAGTGACTGGTCTTTGAGGTAGAAATGTTCAATCGCCGCTCGTTGCCGCTCGGGCAGCTTGCCGAGACATTGATCGAGCGCCGCAGTTTCCGGCTCCGACTCGTCGTGGGCGGACATTTCATCGGCCATGAGGTGAAGCAATTCCTCGCCGAAGACATGGCGGTCGCGTGAGAGTTTCTTGCGATGCGCCATGACCTGAAAGTAGGCAATTTTCGCCGCCCAGGCCCAAAAGTTCGTCCCGTCCTCGAACTGTTCCCGCTTTCGCCAGAGGACGCGGTTTGTTTCCTGAACAACGTCCTGCATGTCGGCGTTGTTCCCGAGAAGCGAAAAGACGTAGCCCCGGAGTCGGTGCTGCACGGACTCAATCTGTTCCTCGTAGGGGTCGGGAAATTCTTTGATCGTCAAAGCGCTCATGAGAGTTGTTGCGAGTAGATAGCCACCCCTCCAAGTCTCCTTACGCTCAGGAAGTAGACTTCCGTGGCGCGATCAAGTTCCTACCTCGCAACTTGTCCAAATTGGTGAGAATTTTCAGGGATTGCAGACCACTTAAGGAGCTGCCGAAGACAACTTCCAAAGCTTAAGGTCGTCAACGACAGCGTGCTTCGCGACCGCGAAGACAAACTGGCGCTTTGTCTCATGGCCAAACCCGGGTGAGCTATGACTCCCAACTTCCTCTCCATCGATATATACGGTCAGTCTTTCACCTTCATGAACCGTGACGAGTTCGTACCATTCCCCGGCATCGAGATCGAGAGGGAAACTCTTACTTGCTGAGGCGAGCGCTTCATCCAACGCTGCCTTTCCTTCAGGGGTTTCCTTGTTGTCCCTTAGAGTAAGTTTGAAGATACTCTCGCGCTCATCGACGAGCTTGAGAGAATTAGTCGTCATTGTCACTCCGTTAATGTGACCTGCCCAGACGGACTTGTCCTCTTTGTCGTTGTAAGCGAGCTTCAGTTGGTCTCCTTCTTCAAGCTTCATTCGCAGATAGACGACCGCGTCTCCATAAGGTTCCGCAGTCGAGTGAACCGTCGAAATGGCATGATCAGCCCTTGGTGAAATTGTCATGACCAACTCCCCATCAAGGAGATCGTTTTGCTTGTCTCCCATGGCACGGCTTTGACTGTTCGTCGTCCAGGCTTCGCCAAGGTCGTCCGTTTCGTCGGAGTCCTCTCGGTTAAAGTCATCTTCGAAGAGAATTGAGCCACGTGCCTCAATCAATTCTTCGACCTTAGATGGAAGCTCGACTTCAGCAGGCGCTTCACCTTCTTCGTTTGATTTGACCCAATCCTGATCCGCTGCCGAGAGCTTATCAATCGGCAAGGTAAAGCGCTTCCTGTCAGCTTCCCGCTGGATGGTGATATGCGTCTCTGTCGCGGATATGAATTCCGCATCGACCGTGTTTCCATCCGTCGAAGTCCAAGTTCGGGCCGTGGCAAACGCAGTCAGAGCAACAAGGGTGACGACCAAGAGAGGGGTTTTCATGAGAATTACTCGTCCCGTTTCTCATTTAGCTCAAATCTGAAATTTCAGTCGGATTTCAAAGGACTCATCAGGATATTGCGATTCAACAGGGTTTACTATTGGATTTGCCCTGTTCAATGACCTCCTTACGGTCCCATTTTCCCGCCATCTCGTAGGTCGACGAGCCGAGGTTTTTCCTCCATTCTTGTTGCGATGAATCGCCTTACGCACCTTTCCATCGCACTTTTCGGTTTTCTCCTCCTCACGATGATACCGCTCAGCGCTATTGATTTCGAGAAGGACGTCTTTCCCATTCTCGAAGCGAACTGCCTCGATTGTCACGACGGTGAGACTCTCAAGGGCGGGGTCGGACTCGACAGTTACTACTACGCGACGCTGCCGACTGATGCCGGGGAAAGTCTCTTCGTTCCGGGGAAGCCTGCTGATTCAGTGCTTCTTCACGTCGTCGAGGAATCGGATCCTGAAAAACGAATGCCTCCAAAGGGAGATCCTCTAACAGCCGGGGAGATCGCGACGCTTCACGAATGGATCGAGGCCGGAGCCGTTTGGCCCGATGACGGATGGCGCCCGCCGGTTCATTGGTCTTTCATTGCCCCGGAGCTTCCCGCCCTGCCTGAAGCCGATTCCATGCTTGCGGACCGCGGTGCCAACGAGATCGATCATTTCATCGCCGCAAAGCTTTCGGAGAATGATCTCGTCATAAACCCGGAGTCCGACCCGGCCCGTCTCCTTCGTCGCCTCTATCTCGACACGATCGGGATGCCTCCAACGATCGAGCAGGCCGACGCCTTTTTAAATGATCCCTCCCCCGCTCACTACGCGAAGATCGTCGACGAGCTTATCGCGTCTCCTGCCTTCGGCGAAAAATGGGCGACGCAGTGGCTCGATCTCGCACGCTATGCCGATTCCGAAGGCTACCAGCGCGATGCCCCCCGCAACATGTGGCCCTACCGTGACTGGGTCATTCAGGCGCTGAACGACGATATGCCGTTTGATCAGTTTTCAATTGAGCAACTCGCCGGAGATCTTTTGCCGAAGGCAACCGAGTCACAGAAAGTAGCGACCGCCTTTCATCGCAACGCGCCGACGAATCTGGAGGCCGGAACGGATCCCGAGGAGGATCGCTACAAGGTTGTCGCGGACCGCACCGCCACGACCGGTATGATCTGGATGGGTCTCACGGTCGGATGCGCGCAGTGTCACAATCACAAGTATGATCCAATTTCGGCGAAGGAATACTACGAGCTCTTCGCCTTCTTCAACAACAGTCCGATGGAGACAAAGCAGCAAGGTTCCAAAATGGGAATGTCCGGCCTACAGCACATTGGACCAACCCTCGCGGTGACGAGGACCGATGATGATATTGCCTTTGAAAAAGTTGCGACAGCGACTTACCGCAAAGAGAAAGCCGAAGTGGAAACCGAGCTTCGCGCACGGTCAGCAAAGGCGCTCGCCGGGCGCAAGCAAGGTCGCGAAGGACTGAAAGAGACCACCCTCTCGATGATGGACAGCGAGGAAGAGCTGAACACGAGCCAGATGAAGGTATTGCTTCGCGAAGTTCTCCCGAGAGACAGTGAGATGTCGGTCGCGATCGAAAAGGTCGACATCATTGCCAATCGCTTGAAAGCAATACGGGAGAAAACGGTGCGAGTCATGGAAGATTTGGACGAAACTCGTCCCACCTTCATTGCAAAACGCGGTGACTTTCAGGCAAAAGGCGAGGAGGTCACCCCGGCGACTCCCGCTTCCCTGCACCCCTTTCCCGGGGACTTGCCGAAAAACCGCCTCGGACTGGCGAAGTGGATCGTTGATCCGGCGAACCCACTTGTCGGACGAACATTTATCAACCGTCTCTGGATCGAAATTTTTGGCCAGGGACTCGTCACGACGCCGGAAGATTTCGGGAGTCAGGGTGAGTTGCCGACACACCCCGAACTCCTCGACTGGATGTCGGTGACTTTCGTCGAAACAGATGCGTGGTCTCTGAAAAAATCTCTGCGCCGAATCCTCCTTTCAGCCACCTATCGACAATCAGTGGCATTGAATGATCAGTTCGCCGAGATGGATCCGAAGAACCAATTTCTGTGGCGACATCCGGGTCATCGCCTTCCTGCCGAAACGATCCGTGATCAGGCGCTGAAAATCAGCGGCCTCCTTTCGAGCCGAATGCATGGCCCTCATTCCAGCCCTTACCAGCCTGAGGGTGTCTGGCGAAAGACCGCGGGCGCTTCGGAGTCTCACTACATCCCGGCACAGGGCGAAGATGCCTACCGACGCGGAGTCTACACGATCTGGCGGCGCAACAACCATTACCCGAGCTTCGCGAACTTCGATGCTCCCGACCGTGCCGCCTGCGTTATTCAGCGCGACATTTCGAACACCCCGCTCCAGTCGCTGACCCTTCTTAACGATCCTGCCTTTGTCGAAATGACAGAGGCCTTTGCGAGCAGGATCGCCAACGAAGGCGGTGCCACTCTCGATGACAAAGTCGACTGGGCTTTCCGCACGATTCTCTCGCGAGAGCCCAAAGAATCGGAGCGTCTCCTTCTCCATTCCGCTCACGAGAGTGTTCTCGGAGATTCCGGCTCAAAAACTCTCGCACTCATCGAACTCGCCACGATTCTGATGAACCTTCACGAAACGATCAATCGCAGCTAGAGACATGAATACTTCTCCGCAAGATCTCATCAACCGCCGGAACTTTCTTTCCAAAGCTGGAGCAGGTGTCGGTTCTCTGGCGCTCGGTTCGCTCCTTCAAGATTCGGCGCGGGCCGAAGCAGTCCCGGAACAGTTCCGACGCATGGCGCCAAAAGCGAAGAGCGTCATTTTCTTTCACTTCACCGGGGCACCATCGCACCTTGATCTGTTCGACAACAAGCCCGTTCTGCAAAAGTATGATCGTCAACTAGCCCCCAAGGAGCTCTTTGAAGGAAAGCGGTTCTCGTTTCTTCGCGGCCATCCGAAGCTTCTTGCTTCACCCTATGAGTTCACGAAACATGGTCAGGGCGGGAATGAGCTATCTTCCCTCCTCCCCCAACTCGGGACCGTCGCTGACGAGATGTGCATCATCAAGTCAATGCACACGACCGAGTTCAATCACGCTCCGGCGCAGTTGTTTTTTCACACCGGATTAAACCGTCAGGGAAGTCCATCGATCGGTTCCTGGACGACCTATGGGCTCGGAAGTGAGTCGGACAATTTGCCTGCCTATGTCGTTTTCATGACAGGAAACACCCCGGGTGCCGGGGCCAACCTCTGGAAATCAGGATACCTGCCGAGCGTTCATCAGGGAGTTCGCCTCCGCAGCGAAGGTGATGCGGTTCTTTATCTCAACAACCCTGAAGGCGTCTCACGTGAACATCGCCGACGCACGCTCGATAGCATCGAAGCGCTCAACAGGCAGAACTACGAACTGATTGGAGATCCTGAGATTCAGACCCGCATTGACCAGTATGAAATGGCTTTTCGTATGCAGGCGTCGGTGCCGGAGTTAAACGATTTTAGCGAAGAATCAGAGTCGACTCGCGAGATGTATGGGAAGAGCGAATTTGCCGACCAATGCTTGCAGGCGAGACGCCTCGTCGAGCGCGGGGTGCGATTCGTTGAGCTCTTTCAAGGAAACTGGGATACCCACAGCAATCAAAACAGTCGGCTCACTGCCAACTGCAAAGAAGTGGATCAACCTATCGCGGCTCTCATCAAAGATTTGAAGCAGCGTGGCCTCCTCGACCAGACCCTGGTTGTCTGGGGCGCTGAGTTCGGGAGAACTCCCATGCTCCAAGGTGATGAATCACCTGCAAAATGCGGTCGCGATCACCAGAAGGACGCGTTCACCGTCTGGATGGCCGGCGGAGGCGTCAAAGGCGGAATCACTCACGGACAAACAAACGAACTAGGAAACGAAGTCGCTGAGAATCCGGTTGAGGTGCGCGACCTCCATGCCACGATCTTGCATCAGCTCGGGATTGACCATGAGCGACTCACTTATCGTTTTCAGGGCTTCGACCAGCGCCTCACGGGGGTGGAGGAAGCGACGGTGTTGAGAGAGCTAATAGGATAAAGTGTGATTTTTCATATCCATAAATCACAAAAATACACAAAGTCTCCTTGCTTTTTGTGATAAAAGCTGAAAAGATGAGGGTATGAAGTTCACCGTAGATTTGGAAGATCGGACCGTTGCGGATTTGATGCGGTTGACAGGCATCACCAAGAAAGGGCCTGCGGTGGCTCGCGCAGCGACCGAATATTTGAAGCGCGAAATGAACAAAGAGTTCGCGACCCGCGTCATGGAAGGCGAGTTCGAGGATTATCCGATGACTAACGACGAGATCGAAGGCATCGATCGTTAACCTTAAGGTTTCTCTTATGGTAATCGTCGATACCAGCGCCTGGATCGAGTTCTTTCGTCGTGACGGTGAGCTCAAAACAAAACTCGCGGTTAAATCGCTCCTCGATGAATACGAGGCGACCCTATGCGGCCCCGTCGAGATGGAATTTCTCGGTGGGGCTCGTCCAGCCGGACGGCCTAAGCTTCAGGCGTGGCTCGATATCGTTCCATATCTCCCGAACGACCAGAAGCTCTGGCGCCGCGCGGCGACGAATTTTTCCGACTGCAGGTCCAAAGGGCTCACGGTGCCTTGGAATGATATTCTGATTGCGACGATTGCGCTTGAGTCTGGGCATCGTGTCTACACCGTTGACAAGCACTTTGACGCGATGGCGAAGATACTCCCTCTTCGACTTTATGCGCCTGGCTACAACGGCGGTTTTGCCCGCGAATAGCCGGAACGCGGCAAGTATCGGCTTTTCCTTTGTCGTAAATATCGCTGAGACTCCCTTCTATGCGGTCTCTCTTTCTTTTCTCTCTCCTTCTCGCGTTTGGCATTAGTGTGGCGGCCGACTCGCCAAAGCCAAACATCGTCTTCATTCTTGCCGATGACCTCGGGATCGGAGATGTCGAGTGCTACGGGGGCGACCTCTGCGCGATCGACACCCCTAACATCGACGCGCTCGCCGAGAACGGGATTCGGTTCACTGATGCCTATGTCGCGGCCTCAGTCTGCATTCCTTCACGCATCGCGATGATGACCGGTCGCTACCCCTGGCGCTTTGGTGAGCCTGAAAAAGGTGGCCCGTGGGGGTTTCTAGGCCTGCGCTTTCCTAAGGATACCTTCACTCTTGGTGATCTCCTGCAGTCGGCAGGATACGAAACCGGTTATGTCGGGAAGTGGCATCTCGGAACGACGATGAAAACCTTCGAAGCTGAACAAACGCAGGACATCGGCACGGTCGATTACACGCATCCCCTTCTCGCGGGACCGAATGACTTCGGGTTTTCCGACACCTTTATCCTCCCCGCGTCACTCGACATGTTCCCCTACGCTTTCCTCCGGAATCACGAATGGCTTGGCGAAGTGACCGCGACGAAAGGCTGGAGCGCCTTTAATCGTCAGGGGCCTGCGGAGAAGGACTTCGAAGATCACGAGGTGCTCGAGGCTTTTTACCGGGAGTCGGAATCGTTCATTGAAAAACAATCGGCCGAAGAGCCCTTTTTTCTATTTGTTGGCCTGACTGCGCCACACACCCCGACGAGTCCGGGCACTGATTGGCAGGACAAGAGTCGCATCGGAATCTACGGGGATTTTGTGATGGAAGTGGATCACGCCGTCGAGCGGGTCGTGGCGTCGCTGGAAAAGGCGGGGCTGACTGAGAACACGCTCGTGCTTTTCTCCTCGGATCATGGGCCCGCTTCCTATGCCGGACGGAATCCGCTCGCCGTCCCCGGACAGATGGACGAACTCATGAAGGAAGGACATCACGCCAATGGCCCTTATCGTGGCTACAAGTTTACCGTCTTTGAAGGCGGGCAACGGGTCCCTCTCGTAGCAAAGTGGCCAAAAGGAGTTCAAGACCCTGGCCGCTCGAGTGATGCGATTGTCGGTCTCGTCGACCTTATGGCTACATTTGCAGAAGTCTCCGGATCACCCCTCAGTGAAAAACAGGCTCCTGACTCATTCAGCTTTGCCCCTATTTTTGCCGATTCTGAGGCTGAGACCGATCGCACCAGCATCGTGATGCAGGGAGCGGGAAATTTCGTGATACGCGAAGGAAAATGGAAGCTCTGCCTCAACCCCGGAAGCGGTGCGAGCGGGAGGCACGGGAATACACCCCCTGAGCCAAAAGCCTGGGAGGATGCAATCCGTGAATTTGGTCGCGTTCCGAAAGTTGATGAAACGGCACAGGCCCCTTTCCTACAGCTTTATAATTTGAAAACCGATCCTGCCGAGAGCACGAATCTTGCGGCTGAGAAACCGGGGATCGTTAAAGAGCTTATCGCAGCGCTTAAGGGGACGATTGAATCAGGGAGAAGCACTCAGGGTGAAGCTCTGCCGAACGATCGGGAACCCATCCCCTATTTTCCCCGAGTGCCGAGGGCAATGATCAAGCGTTGACCACGTTCGTTGCCGCTCCCTCCTGCCACGCGCGAATGTTCTCCGCGACTTGAGCGATCAAGCGGGTCCGCGCTTCGAGCGTTGCCCAGGCGATGTGTGGGGTGATGAGGCAATTCTTCGCGGTTCGAAGTGGATTTCCTTTTGTCATTGGCTCTTTGCAAAGCACATCAAGTCCCGCACCACCGAGGTGGCCGTTGTTAAGCGACTCAGCGAGTGCCTCTTCGTCAACGAGCGGGCCGCGCGAGGTGTTGATGAGCCAGGCCCCGGACTTCATTGAAGCAAGACGTTCCGCATTCATCAGATCTTGCGTTTCCGGTGTGAGAGGGCAATGCAGGCTCACGATGTCGGACTCAGCGACCACTTCATCCATCGGGGCAAAGGGATAATCGACGACCTTTTCGCGGGTTCGATTGTAAACGACAACGTTCATCCCCAGTGCCGCGGCGACTTTTGCAGTGGCCTGACCGATCGCTCCGTAGCCGATAATTCCTATCTGTTTCCCCGAGAGTTCCATGATCGGTGAAGTCGTGAACGAGAAGTCCGCGCAGTTTTCCCAATCACCTGCGGTAACGGCGGCGCTGTGATCACCGACGCGACTCGCCAGTTCGAGAATGAGAGCGAAGGTCAATTGGGCGACCGAATCAGTGCTGTAGCCGGGAACGTTCGCGACGACGACTCTGGCTTCTTTGGCGGCGGCGATGTCGACAACGTTCACGCCGGTTGCGATGACGCCGATGTATTTTAGGTCCGGCAGTGCCTGAATCGCTTCGGCTGGGATCAGGGCTTTGTTGGTGAGGACAATTTCAGCTCCGGCACTCCGTGCGATGACATCCTCCGGGGCAGTCCGTTCATGCACGATGACTTCGCCGAGCGCATCTAGCGACTCCCAGCTAAGGTCACCCGGATTGGCGGTATAGGCGTCGAGAATTACGATCTTCATTCGCCACTATCAAGAGCGCGGCCGGGAAATCCACGCCTTTTTCAGCTGAAACCGTTTACTCGTATTACGAAAGAATCTGTTTGATGACATGAGCATGCTCAACTCCTGTGAGGCGTTGATTCAATCCACGGAACTTGAACGTGAACCGCTCGTGATCGATCCCAAGTAAATTCAAGATCGTCGCGTTCAGATCTCGAATGTGGACAGGGTCTTCGGCGACGTTATATGCATAGTCGTCGGTTGTTCCGTGATCATAGCCAGCTTTCACTCCACCCCCAGCCATCCATGTCGTAAAGCAGCGGCCATGATGATCGCGCCCCGATGTCGGTGATTCGAACTGTCCCTGGCTGTAAACACTGCGGCCAAATTCACCACCCCAGATCACTAGCGTGTCTTCCAGCATCCCAAGACGTTTCAAGTCTGTCACGAGTGCGGCTGAGGCCTGGTCAACGTCCTTACACTGACGGGGCAACTGAGAACGAATTGAAATATGCTGATCCCAGCCGCGGTGGAAGAGCTGAACAAAGCGCACCCCGCGTTGAGCCATGCGACGCGCCATGAGGCAGTTCGCGGCGAAGGTGCCGGGGCGGCGGGCTTCTTCGCCGTAGAGTTCGAAGGTGGATTCCGGTTCGTCGGAGAGATCGGTTAAATCAGGAACCGATGTTTGCATGCGGTAGGCCATTTCGTAAGCTTCGACGCGGGCGAGCGTTTCGGGATCACCGGCCGCCTCGGCCTGCTGGCGATTCAAGTCCCCGAGGGTATCGAGCAAACGACGCCGGGCATCGCGGGAAACACCGGGAGGATTCTTCAGGTAAAGCACCGGATTTGCTCCGGGACGCAGCATGACCCCCTGATGGCTGGAAGGCAAAAACCCACTCCCCCAGAGACGGGAGAAAAGCGGCTGACCGGGATTTTTACCCGTCCCCTGACTGAGCAGGACCATGTAGGCAGGGAAATTTTCGTTCTCCCGCCCGAGCCCGTAGCTGAGCCAGGCCCCCATCGAGGCATTGCCCATTTGCTGCGAGCCGGTGTTGATATAAGTCACCCCGGGGTCGTGGTTGATCGCTTCGGTCCACATCGAGCGGACGATCGTCATGTCATCGGCGATGCCTTGCATATGAGGAATAATATTCCCCATCCAGGTGCCATGCTCACCACACTGCTTACCGCCCCACATCGCTTTGACAACGGGGAAACTTGCCTGACGCGCGGTCATACCGGTGAGTCGCTGATCACCCCGAACCGACGCCGGGAGATCACTGCCATGATGCTTATCGAGGAAGTCCTTTCCGTCGAAGAGGTCGACGTGACTCGGACCACCGGATTGGAACAGGTAGATGACCCGCTTCGCCTTCGGCGCAAAATGCGGGAGACCGGGAATGCCGTTTTGTGAAGTCGAGGCACCGGCATCGAGGAGCGCACCCTGCCCGTCCTGCGCCATCATTTGGCCGAGGGCGACGCCACCGAGACCAGCCGCTGTTTTTCCGAAAAGAGAACGCCGCGTCATTTGCTGACGCCGCATTTCATCGAAGGTATGAGTGAGAGGTGTTCGATTCATGGCTGGGGGAAAAGTTCGTTAAGCTGGGTTTGAAAGCGGGAAACCACTTTCGGGTTCTCATCGGCGAGATTCGTTGTTTCGTCAGTATCCTGACTGAGGTCGAAGAGTTGCACGGGGACGCGGTCCCAGTCGTGCACGGTCGCGTATCGCGTCGTGTCGAGTCCGTCATGACGACGCAGGAACTTCCAGTCTCCTTCGCGCATCCACGAGTATTGCAAGGTCTCGAATGGATTACCGGGAGTCATGTTATGAATCGAGTAGGCGGCACCCGCGACCGAGTTTCTCGTCTTTGAAGTGAGGTCGATCCCCGGCAAATTTTGAGGTGCTTCAAACCCACAGAGCGAAACGATCGTCGGAAAGAGATCGAGCGAACTCGCCAAGCTGTCAGCCCTCTTCGGCTCAATTTTTCCATCCCATGAAAAGAAGATCGGCGTGCGGATTCCCAACTCGTAGGGCGAGCCTTTCGACTTGGGTGCGTAGGCCGGCCACCAGCCCTCCGGAAGCGGGATCTTCGAATCATCCGCCGCAAGCCAGCCATTGTCGCAAATATAGACGAAGAGTGTGTTTTCGCGGAGTCCGCGCCGCTCGATTGAAGCGATTAATTCCCCGCAGGTTTGGTCGAACCACTCACACATCGCATAATACTTGGCGGTTCCTTCGGTGAGGCCTTTGTCCTCATACTTCGCCAAAATCTCATCCGGTGGATTGTGCGGCGTGTGCGGAAGAAAGGGCGCATACCAGAGAAAAAACGGCTTTTCCTCGGCCTGAGCATAATCAATGAAATCTTCGATTGGGGCCAGTCCCTCTCGCCCGATCTTGAGCCCGACGTCGCCATGCCGACCACCTTTCGCGGGATCGCCATGCGTCATCCCGTGAGTGAAGCCCCCGTCAGCCGGCGTCCCCTCCCACCATTTTCCTGACTGATGCGCGAGATAGCCTCTTTCGACCAGAAAACGAATCAGGCTCGGGTGCTCATGAAACGCTTTCCGAACGGGACGATCCTCGGCATCGCGGTCCAATTTCTTGGCGGGGCTGACATCATTCCCGACGACGCCATGCTGATGAGGATGAAGGCCTGTCACCATCGAAGCGAGAGACGGGCGACAAAGCGGCGAGACGACATAGCCCTTCTTAAAAAGCAGGCTCTCCGCCGCGAGGGCATCGAGATGTGGCGTCTGCACGACTTCGTTCCCCATGAAGCCGTAGTCCTCCCACCCCTGATCGTCGGAGAGAATGAAGACGACGTTGGGTCGTTCTGCCTGTGCGAGGACAGGCAGAATCAAACCGACAAAAATGGAGGCGAGACACTTCAAAATTAAAGGCGTGTCAGGGTTTCGCTGAGGTTAAAGAGCAGACTTGAAACCTGAGTCCAGACCGCCTGATCGACCGCTGGATGCGATTCATTCACCGGCGACTCTCCGACGGCAATGAGCGCACGGGCGGCGGCTTCATCGGCTTCGTAGCGGGCGCGCTCATCAGTGAGGAAGGACCCGAGGGCGTTGAGCTCAGCATCGGATGGGGTGCGACCGGTCACTCTCTCAAAGGCAAGTTTGAGTCGGTCCAGGTCCTCCGCCCCCGCCGTCGTATCGAGAAGGCGTGCCGCAAAAACACGTGAGGCTTCGGCGAACTGAGGATCGTTCAAAGTCACGAGCGCCTGCAGCGGCGTGTTCGTGACCCCGCGCTCGGTGATGCACATCTCGCGGTTAGGCGCATCAAAGGCGGACATGCTAGGGTGCGGGCTTGTCCGCTTCACGATTGTGTAGAGGCTGCGGCGGTAGAGCTTCTCTCCACGATCCTGCACGAAAACCTGCATCGTTGCCGGGGTGCTGCCAAAGTGACTCACTTCTTTCCAAAGTCCGGCCGGCTGATAAGGCAGGACGCTTGGTCCTCCGACACGCGGCACGAGCAATCCGCTCACCGCGAGCGACTGATCGCGGATAAACTCAGCGGCGAGACGAAAGCGCGGACCGCGGGCGAGAAGACGATTGTTAGGATCTTTCTCCCGCTGCTCGGGATTCGCCGATGAATTCTGTCGATAGGTCGCGCTGCTCACGATTTTTTTGATGAGCGCTTTCTGGTCCCAGCCACTTTCGATGAACTCAACCGCGAGCCAGTCGATCAAATCAGGATGGCTCGGCCATTCGCCCTGCGATCCAAAGTCGGCGGTCGTCGCGACGATCCCAGTGCCGAAAAAGACTTGCCAGATCCGGTTCACCGCGACACGGGCGGTGAGAGGATTTTTAGGATCCACCATCCAGTTCGCGAGATCGAGACGGGTCGCTTTGCCTTCTGCTTTCATGGGAAGAAGAACCCGCGGGGTCGTTGAGGTGACCTTCTCCGTAGGGGCATCATATTGCCCGCGGTCGAGGATGAAGGTTTCACGCGGCTTCAGCGCGGTATCCATCACCAGTGTGGAATGGGCTTCGGTGTGGACTTTGATCCGTTCTTCGAGGTTCACGAGGCGAATGCGATCACGCTCGAGGGATGGAGACTCACCACGGAAGGCTGCGAGGACGAGCTCCCTTTCCTCAGGAGTCCAATTTGCCTCCTCCCTCTGAAGAATCGCCGCAAGCTCATCGGGGTAAGCGCTGTCGGTGTCCTCGCCGCTGAAGGCATCGATGCGCCACTGAAACGGAAGCGAGTTTCCTTTTCCATAAAAGACCATCACGGAAATGTAGGGCGTTTCCGCCGGATTGATCGGTTCGTCGAAGGTCACCGTAAGATGGGGATTATTGTCGCCGGTATTCGGCTGCCACCAGTGCAGATTACGCTCATCAAGCACGCTCACGGGGAGGTTCACTCCGTCGTTCGAGCTTGCGGTGGCAGCGTCGAGCACGAGCTGACTGTAATACTCCACCTGCTTCGCGGGCTGGGTTCCGGCTGAGACGAGCACGGTCGTGATTTTAGGAGCATTGTCAGGATGTGGCGTCAGCTTTCCGGTTTCCGGATCGGGAATGATATGAACACGAATGCCGTTGACCGAAGCTACCTCGGGCAGTTTGAGAGCATGGCTGAAAGCATTGAGACCCGCGCTCGGCTCCATCACGACAACCGATCCATCGCCCGAGACATTGAATGGTCCGGGACGGTTCGGGCTCGAAGCATCAAGTGTTTCGAGGCCGTGCAGCGCAAAGTCTTCACCGCGCGCCCGCTCCTTCGCCTGAGTAGCAGCGAGCCATGGCTCAAGGCCAACCGTGCTTTCGCTGAGCGAGGCCTTCAGCTCAGCGAGTTCCTTTCTGAGTCCCGGTAACTCATGGCCGGGAATAACCGTCTTCGCCATGATCTTAGGCACCGCGTTGACCCCGCCGTTTCCGTCATTGCCTTTGTCACTCAATTCATTGAAGAACGAAAAGAACTCGTAGTATTCCTTAATCGAAATCGGATCATACTTGTGATCGTGACATTGGGCGCAGGCCATCGTGAGTCCAAGAAAAACCTCACTCGTCGTCTTGACGCGGTCGGCAGCATAATTCGTGAGATTCTCCTCGGGAATCGTGCCTCCCTCGTGCGTGATCATGTGGTTGCGATTGAATCCCGTCGCGATGACTTGCGCAGGAGTTGCCTCCGGTAAAAGATCACCGGCGATCTGCTCGACGGTGAACTGATCAAAGGGCTTGTTCTCGTTGTAGGCCTGAATGACCCAGTCGCGCCAGAGCCACATGTCACGACCGCCGTCGATCGAGTAACCATTCGTGTCTGCGTAACGCGCCTGATCGAGCCACGGCACCGCCATGCGCTCGCCGAAGTGATCGGAGGCAAGAAGTCGGTCAATGGAACTTTCCCAGGTCGCTTCGCTGTCTTGTGTATAATCGC
This sequence comes from uncultured Akkermansia sp., assembly GCA_964583035.1. GTDB lineage: Bacteria > Verrucomicrobiota > Verrucomicrobiia > Verrucomicrobiales > DEV007 > Arctic95D-9. The sequence continues at coordinate 2,675 of CAZOUP010000054.1, read as the reverse complement.
CCACAAAGCGCTCAACCTCTTCACGTGTTGGAGGCAGACCGGTGAGGTCAAAGGTAAGTCGGCGGATCAGCGTGCGGGGATCGGCTTCTGCTGAAGGCTCCATCCCTTCCTCCGTCATGCGGGCAAGAACGAAGGAATCTATCTCACCCTTTCCCCAATCAGCTTTCGGAGCCTCGGGACGAGTTGGCGCTTCATAGGCCCAGTGACCTTCGTATTGCGCTCCTTCTTCGATCCAGCGTTTGATGAGCTGCTTCTGCTCTTCAGTGAGGACGAGATGCGACTCCGGAGGTGGCATGAGCTCGTCCTCGTCATCCGAAATGATGCGCCACCACGCTTCGCTCTTCTCTAAATCACCGGGGACGATCGCGACGGTGCCGCCGAGATCTTCCGTTGCTCCTCCGATGGAATCCAGTCGGAGATCAGCGCGACGGCCATGCTCATCGGGTCCGTGACAATGAAAGCAGGTTTCCGAAAGGATCGGACGAATGTCGCGGTTGAACTTGATGGGCCGATTCGGAGCGACAGCCGGAACCGGTTTGTCTTTCAAACCCGGATGCTGCACCGAGCCGGTCGCATTGATCACCTTCCACGGGTCCCGCTCGCGGGGTTCTTTAACCACGGCAAGATCAACGTCGGGCAGCTCAATCGTCTCAACCGCAGCGTCCGAAATTTCCACTTCCTCCGCCATTTCACGGTCAGGGTTTGATCGCAAAAACTGCCCCGCTACAAAGAGAATTGCGAGAGCGGCGACGGCGGCAAGGAACCATTTTTTTGTCGCCGGGTGCGTCGTTTCATGGGCCGAAGTGATCGTTTTAAAAGCCTCTTCCGGGGCCAACTTCGCGGTCATCCCCTCACCTGCCGCCGAAAGCCAGGTTTCCATTTCACAGTGATCCAGATAGCGATCCATCGCCTCCGGGGAACGCCGCAGGAGAGCCTGAAATTCAGAACGCTCGGTATCGGTGAGCGCTCGTTCGCTCAGGATCGTGAGCCATTCGTCGAGTTGTTGTTGATCAGTCATGGTCAGGAAAGTTCAGTGAGATTGTCGTGATCGAGTTGCTGGTGTGATTCTTTGCGAACGCAGTCGATGAGATTCTGCCGGGCCCGGTGAAGGAGCTGAGCCATCGCATTCGGTTTCCGCCCGCTTTCGTTGCCGAGTTCCTCGAGGGAATGGCCGGAAAGGTAATAGCCCTCGACCGCATCACGCTGCCGGTCGGGGAGTTTTTCGAGGCAAATTTGGAGAAGGCGGCGCTTCCGCGATTCCTCCTGTTCGCGCTCCTCGTGGCGGGTCTCGATCATTTGCTCAAGATCGGAATCGAGGAGCGGAACCGTCTCGCGCGTACGCCAGCGACGGGCCGCATTTCGATAATGGTTGTGAGCGATCGCCCGCATCCAGGCGACGACGTTGGAATCCGGCTCGAAGTCAGCGCGTTTCTCCCACGCCGTGAGATTCGTGGTCTGGAGCAGATCGCGCGCTTCCGCCAGATTGCCGGTGAGACGCACGAGATAGCCTAGAACCGGCACCTGTGCCCGTTCCATCTCCGCTTCGAGGGGATGTTCGTGTTGATGTTGCAAAGCCTTCACTCCGTAAAGGGATGTCACTCCCGGAGAGCAGCTTACGGTTTTAGGGGAAATGACCGATTACTTGATCGCGTGATAAGGCCGGCGCACTGCTCCGACGCGGGATGGACTGCCCATTCCGTCTTTCCACAAGCGCTGCCGGTCAAACCGAGGCGGAGTCTCCGCAAACGGGTAAGGCGACCCGTTCTACTTTGATGTGCCAGTCATCAACCTTACCCTCTTGAATCACTGACCTAACAGGGTTAGGTCGCCACAATCTCCTCGCTTTGAAAACACCGATCCTCTTCGACCTCGACGGCACCATCACCGACCCCGCGCCCGGCTTCCTTGCGAGCATGGACTACGCCCTCGAAAAGATGGGCGAACCGCTCCGTCCCCATGCCGAGCTGACGCCCTTCATCGGTCCACCCCTCCGCGGGACCTTCGAGATTCTCCTCGGCGACTCTGACCCGGTTCGCTGCGAAGCAGCGGTCGAGCATTACCGCAAACGTCTCAACGACGGTGGCAAGTTCGAAGCGACGATCTATCCGGGGATGATTGATCTCCTCGCTTCCCTCACCGACGACTACCGTCTTTTCATCGCGACCGGCAAACCACGTGGCATGGCCCGTGAGATCGCGACGCACTTTGGCTTCGATCATTTCTTCGAAGAAATCTACGGGGCCGAACTCGATGGCCGCTTCGTCGACAAAGCCGAGCTGATTGCTCATTTTTCAAAAATCCATGACCTGCCCAAAGGAAAGGGAATCATGATCGGAGACACCGCCTTCGACATGCGGGCGGGGCGGCTTAACGGTCTCGAATGCCTTGGCGTGACCTGGGGCTACGGGACCGATGCGCAGCTAGTCGGAGCCGGGGCGACGACACTGGTTTCGCGTGCGGAAGATTTGGCAGCGGCGATTGGAGCTTAGAAAACGGCACGCAGAGAGTAGTGGTGAATTGTATTCCCAACCGGCATTGCCCCGGCTTGAAAAGGCAGCGATCAAAGATCCCGACTACTCCGCCTCTTGGCTCGTCAATTCCTGCGCGGTCGTCCCTTCTCCCAGCTCAAGAACGACGCGGAAACCATACGTATTTAGCTGGAGGTGGCCGACGTT
>CAZOUP010000053.1:0-34120 GCA_964583035.1 uncultured Akkermansia sp. | reverse complement strand
ACTCGCGCTTCTGCCCGATGGCGAAGATCCCGATTCATTGATCAAAAGCGAGGGAATCGGTGCCCTTGAAACGATCCTCGACTCGGCTCCGGAGTTCTTCGATTTTCACATCGACCGGCGTGGCAGCGCCCTCACGCAGGGTCCACTCCGCGACCGGCTCAATTTTGCGAAAGACCTCGCCGCTGACGTCGCCCTCATCGATGACAAGATGCTGCAGGACTCGCTCATCAGTCGGGTCACGGTCCGGCTCGGCGTCGGTGAAGACGAGATTCGTAAACTCGTCCGCAACGCGGCGGTCTCGAATGAACGCATCGAAAAGGCTCAATCGCGGAGAGAAAACATCACCCGCCAGCGGGAGCAATCCTCACCGCCCTCCGGGGGCCACTCCGGCTCGCCTGTGCCGCAACAAGACCCTGACTCGTCCCCTGAAATTTCGAACCGGTCCGTCCGGCTCCTCTGCAAAGCACTCGTCACCGACTCCGAAACTCGCCAAAGCATCATTCAAAACCAGGTCCCGGAATATTTCGAATTTCTCACTGAAACCGAACTGCTCTCGCGAATTTGGCGCGCGAATTTTGACCCCGCCAGTCCGGGGAGCGTCAACGCCTTCATCGGCTCCCTCTCAGATGATGATCAGCGTCAGGTCTCAAAAATCCTCATGGAGAGCAGCGCCTCCGCGACTCCCGATCTCGCACGGGATTGCCTGAAGAAACTCAGGAAGTTGAGCATTCAGAATCAGATTGCGGGGATTAAGTCAAAAATGGGAGCTCCAAATCTGCCGTCAGAGGCGGTCCTCCTCCTTAATAAACAACTCCTTGACCTCAGGGAACAACTACACGAAAGTTAGCGGCCCTGATTCGGCGGGGTTTTTCCCTTCTTTCCTCTGACTTCGCGTATGGCTGCCGGTAAAAATTCCAAGAAATCCCCCGCGAGGAACTCTACCAAGCCAGTTGCGCCCAAGGCAAAGCAAAATTCGGCTGAAAAATCAGCTACGAAGCGGGGAAAAGCGAATTCCTCCGCTTCCAAACCGGCGGAGATCGAGGTGGCTTCACCCGCCGCGCCCTCGACAAAGTCGCCTCTCGATTCTCCTGAGTTTCAGCCTATCGTGCGGGACCTCATTCGCCTCGCGAAGGAACAGGACTACCTGACCTTCGATGACATCAACGAAGCGCTTCCCGATACCCTGAGTGACCTCGAATTGATGGAAGAGCTCATTGAGCGTCTCCAGAACATGAAGTTCCGGATCATTGATTCGGCTGAGGTCGATAACCTCAAAGCAGGAAGCGATGAAGAGGAGGAGACCGAAAGCGAGGTCGAAACTAAAAAGCCCACTCCCTCCCGGGAAGGCAAGCTTGACATCCTTGATGATCCAGTCCGCATGTATCTCAAGCAGATGGGGCAGGTTCCTTTGCTCACTCGCGAGCAGGAGGTCGAGATCTCCAAGCGGATCGAGAAATCAGAGGCTGACATCCGGAAAGCCATTTCGCAGTTTGGATTTATCCCTGAAGCCTACCTCGAAATCGCGGCGCGACTGGAATCAGGAGAGGAGCGTTTTGATCGTCTCATCGTCGATAAAAAAATCGAGAGCCGCTCACGCTATCTCAAGAATCTGGAAAAACTGTGTGCGCAGGTGTCGGAGGCCAAGGCCTCTCTCGATAATCTTTACGGGGAAATTAAGTCAGCAAAGACTCCTGCTGCGGAGAAAAAAGCGCTGACGAAATGGGCGAGCGAAATCGCCGCGCTAACCAAGTGCTACGGTCGCTTCTTCTTTAAGCAGAAGGTTACCGAAGATCTCGTCACGATCACCGAAGAGTTTGCAAAACAGTCAGGGGATCTTCACCTTCAGGCGAAGAAGGCCAAAGATCGGAAGACCAAAGGAGAGGCGACCCGTGCCCGCACCGCTTTCGAAAAACAAGTCTGGATGAATCAGACAGACTTCGATATCGCCGCTCAAAGCCTCGCAGTCCTCGTCGCCGAAGCGCGTCAGGCGAAAGACGAGATGGTCGAAGCCAACCTCCGGCTCGTTATTTCGATTGCGAAGAAATACACGAACCGTGGACTTTCTTTCCTCGACCTTATTCAAGAGGGCAACATGGGCCTGATGAAGGCGGTCGAAAAGTTCGAGTATCGCCGTGGCTACAAATTTTCGACTTACGCGACCTGGTGGATTCGTCAGGCGATCACGCGATCCATTGCCGATCAGGCGCGAACGATCCGGATTCCGGTCCACATGATCGAGACGATCAACAAGCTCATGCGCGTGCAGAAGCAGTTGGTTCAGGAGTATGGTCGCGAACCCACTTCGGAAGAAATCGCTGAAGAGATTCATCTTCCCGTTGAGCGGGTCAGCGCCGTGCTCAAGATGGCACAGCAGCCGATTTCGCTGCAGGCACCGGTGGGTGACAGCGACGAAACAAGTCTCGGAGACTTCATCGAGGACAAGGGAGCTGATGATCCGAGCGACATGACTTCCATGGCGATGCTGAAGGACCGCATCAAAGACGTCCTCGATACCCTGACCCCGCGCGAGCGCGAAGTTCTCGAACAGCGCTTTGGCCTCATCGATGGCTACAGCCGGACTTTGGAAGAAGTCGGCAAGCAATTTCAGGTGACCCGTGAGCGGATTCGCCAGATCGAGGCGAAGGCTCTCCGGAAGATGCGTCACCCGACCCGTATCCGTCAGTTGGAAGGTTTTATCGAGGCTCCCCCGCTTTAATCACTTTTCCCGAAACTTCCTCAATCCGTCGGGGTTTCTCTTCTTGTCATGAATCTACCAGAACAAGATGATCCCGTTTGGACGCTGCTTCAGCATTCAAAAGAGACCGAACCGGGCCCCTATTTTACCCGTCGCGTCATGCGGGAGGTGAGAGAGGTTGTTGAGACTCCATCACGCGGCTGGTTCCAAAACCTCATCGAAGTCGTTTCCCCAAGGGTGGCGATTCCGGCCTTCGCAGCGGTGGCAGCCCTTGCCCTGATGCTCGTCTTTCAGGGAAATGAGGAATCAACGGTTAGCAAGACGGTCAGCCCCGGACTCGTCCTGCACATCGGTGAAGGCCACGTCGATCCTACTGATGAAATGGAGGCCGTCGAATATCTCGGCCAACTCATGGCCGTGGCCGATCCGGGTCAGTTGAGCGATGAAGCGCTCGCTGATCTCTTTTTCTAGAGTCAACCGCCTGCAGGAGCGGCTTCGAATTTCTCTAAGGGTTCCGAAAATTCCACGTTCTAGTGGAGGTTTCGCGTTTATACTAAATCCTTTATGAAATTCACCCCTGCGTCAGCACGATTTTTCTCATTTGCTGTTCTCATTGCCTCAATCACCTTCGTCGCCTGCACCACGACGGTGCCGGAAACGGGTCGAAAGCAGGTCAATTTCATGGACCCCAGAGAAGAAGCCGCCCTGGGCTTCTCGGAGTTCAAGAAAATGAAGTCCGAAAAGCCGATCTCAAAGGATGCCGCTCTGAATGCTCAGGTTCAGCGGGTCGGGGCTCGTCTCTCCAAAGTGATGCCGGTCCCGAACGCAGAGTGGGAGTTTGTCGTCTTTGAAGACTCGACGCCCAATGCTTTCGCTCTACCGGGCGGCAAGGTCGGAGTGCACACCGGCATCTTTCAAATCACCAAAGATGATGCCGGACTCGCGGCGGTGATCGGGCACGAAGTCGCCCACGTCGTCGCCCGTCACTCCGGAGAGCGCATGTCGCAAACGGCGGTCGCAGGTGTCCTCGTCGCCGGTGCAGGTTATGCTCTGAACCGGGACGGCGGAAACGGAGTTCTTCCCACCGCTGCTCTAGGCGCCGGATCTCTCATCGCGATGCGAAGCTTTTCCCGGGGCCAGGAGCTCGAAGCTGATCGTATGGGTGCCCTCTTCATGGCGCGTGCCGGTTACGATCCGAAAGAATCCGTCGAACTCTGGAGGCGTTTCGGAGCCTGGCGCAGTGAGAACAGCCAGGGCGGGAACACTCCACAATTCCTCAGCACCCACCCGCTCGATGAAAAACGCATCGCCGAGTTGCAGAAATACATGCCGCAGGCAGTCGCCGAGTATAAGCCAACCTGAGGATGGAAAAACGTGCCCTGCGGCGTGAGTGCTTCGCACGCGTTAAGTCACTCACCGCCGCGGAAAAAGCGGCATTCTCCTCGACGCTTGTCGATCATCTCGCCGATCTGAATCTTTTCCGCGAAGCGGGGACAGTTTTCTCCTACGCGGCGATGGCGAGTGAGCCTGACCTCGCATCCTTGCGCGCGAGCTTTCCCGGGAAACGATGGGGACTTTCCCGCGTCGCCGATGACGGTGAATCCCTGCATTTCCACGAAGTCGCGGCGGATCAATCGCTCGTGACGAGTCCCTTCGGGTTTCAGGAACCGGATCCCGCGATTTCCCCCGTGATGACCGGCCCTGATCTCGTCCTCGTCCCCGGAGTTGGCTTCAATTTTGCGGCCAAGGCCCGACTCGGGCGCGGCAAAGGTCACTATGATCGCTATCTCGGGCCGCTCATGGAGGCTGAAAATGCACCCACCGTGATCGGAGTCTGTTTTGCGACTCAGGAAATCCAGCTCACCCCGGAAGCCCACGACGTTCCGATGGATCTCATCGTCACAGAAAACGGCCTAATGTAGCGATGATGTGTGGTCGCCACCCGATCAGGCGCGGTCCTCTGCCGATGGCGATTGAAAATCACCACTACTTCAGTCTCCGCTCGTCCCCTTCCCGCTTCGTCACACCCAGTTCATCGAGCTTTTCGAGAAGCGGCATCAGAATCCGTCGCACCGTCCCCGTGTGCTGTCGAAGATCGCTCGCCGTGGCGCGACCATTCGTTTCGAGATAAGCGCAAACCTGATCGCGGATCAGCTCAAAGCCCGCATTCGAAATAATCGTCTTCGCGTCGAGATCGACAACTTCCCCGGTATGAACGAGAAAACGCAGCGCCTTTTCTTCATTCGGATTCGTCGCGGCCTCGCCTTTATTGGGCGGTGAAATCAAATCGGAAGCGAGCCGTTTTCTCACCAACTCACCGGAGCCTTTCAATTCAGGCGGCAACTGCGGAATGTGATCGCGATGCCGGATATTCGGCCCTGCCTTCGCAAACTCACCGGCAAGCAGTCCCTCAAGCACCATGTCAAAAAACCGGGGTGAGGGTAATTCCGGTTCGATGATCGAGCGCAGGTCACGCAGCGGGAAACCGAGTTGCTCCGGATGCTCACGATGGATCGCTTTGATCTGATCTCCAGCGAGAGTGCGAATTTTTCTCCACCAGTCCGCCAGAAAAACCCAATCGCCATTTTGCTCAAGTTCGCCCGACGCCACAAGCTGCTCAGCCTCCCGTCGAATATCCGCCGCCGAAAACACCGAACGGGCCAGCAACTCCGGGAGATGCGCGACCCGATCCCGCACGAGCTGCGACCTCACGAGGACGGCGAGATCATGCGGCGCGTCCGCACGGGCTTCGAGAAACGTCGCCTGGAAAGGCTTACGAAACGCCCGGCGGTTCGCATTTTCATCAAGGACGATTCCACCCGCGAGAGTCAGCCCGAGGGAGGCGTCGCGGATCACAAACCCGTCCCCGACAAAGACAAAGACCGGATCAGAAAATCGCAATTCGGCAAGGACGGTCTCCCCCGGAGAAAGGGAACGCTGCCCGAGAAAATGGATCCTTGCAGCAAGCCCCGCACTGCCGTGGTGAAACATGACCTCGCGCCCCGTCTTAAGAGCCTTCTTCGATTGTTTCATCCCGCGAATCTCACGACCGGATTTCGAAATGAGAACATCAATCACGAGCACTGGATCACCCAATCCGGCAGGAACAAGAACGTCACCCCGCCCCACGCCGGCCTTCGCCGCGCCCCTGCTCTCGCGCAGGCCGACCCCGGTAAGGTTCACTGCCGTGCGCGTCCCCGGCGGCACCGTTTCCACCGCAGCCCCGTGAGATTGCGCGGTTCTGACATGGGCGACTTCCCCTGTCGGCTGCATTTGATAATCACCGCCCACGACGAGGTCCCCGTCGGTCAGCGTGCCGGTGATGACCGTGCCGACGCCCTTCAGCGAAAAAGCGCGATCCAACGGAAGTCGCGGCTTTCCCACATTTCGCACCGGACCGGACTCCGTGAGTAGCTCAGAAATCTTCGCGCGAAGGTCGTCGATCCCCGCTCCTGTGTGCGAGGAAACCGGCATGATCGGTGCCTTTTCCCAGAGACCACCGACCAAATTCTCCTCCAGATCCATCAAGACAAGATCGAGATCCTCGACGAGATCGACCTTTGTCAGGACGATGATGGCCCGCTTCACCCCGAGGTAATTGAGGATCTGATAGTGTTCCTCGGTCTGCGGCATCCATCCGTCGTCCGCCGCGACAATAAAGAGGGCAAGATCGATCGCCCCGACCCCGGCGACCATGTTTTTCACAAAATCAGCATGCCCCGGCACATCAACGACCCCGAGCGCCAGCTCATCGCCCGAGTCATCGCCTGCCGGAAGACTGAGCTGAGCAAACCCGAGCTCAATCGTCATCCCCCGCGCCTTCTCCTCCGGGAGCCGGTCCGGATCCGTCCCCGTGAGCGCCTCAATCAAAGAGCTCTTTCCGTGGTCAATATGACCGGCGGTTCCGATGATGTAATGGCGGGACGACATGGAGGAATTGTTGACCTTTCCTAGCGAACTTCAATAATTGTCTCTCCAGATTCAATACGTGAAACGAGTTCCGAAAGAACACTCTCAAAAGTAGCAATGCACTGGCGTGTCGAGCAGTTTCCAAAGCGAAGCCAGACGAACACGGGACACTGCTTCGAAAAGACGGCCCGATTTTGAAAATCCTCGTCTTTCGTGACGATGACCGAATCGGTATTGATCGCATAGTTCCAGATATCAGTATCTGATGCATCAACCATCATCATCTCCGAGACATGAGCAGCCTCGTCACCATGACGAACCAGAAAGTGAGCCAAGGCAGGCGGCAACTGTGCATCGACCAGCCAGCGCATGATTCACGAGGCAGGAGAACTTTCCAGAATTGAATGATCAAGTTGCTGAGAAGCATAGCGCAGACAGGCTTCGATATCTTCTCTCTCAAGATACGGGAAATCCTCCAGAATTTCCTCGTGCGAGTTACCCGAAGCCAAAAGATCGAGAACATCTTTCACCCGAACGCGCATTCCACGAACACAGGGTCTTCCGCCGCACTGATCTGCCTGCACCGTAATTCGTTCCCTAAAATTCATGTCTCTACTATCCTCGAAAACCCAAAGGATTCCGATCTTTTTTCATCGGAGCCTCCGCCGAAGGAAAGTCGAAAAGAGATCTCCGAGGAGGATAACCGAGGCACCGAGGAGGATGTAGAAGAACATTTGGTCCCAGAAGAACCCTTTGGACAGGGCGATGAGTTTTCCGAGGGTGAGAAGTCCGAGCATCCCGAGAACGGTGGCGTCTTTGACGCAGGTTTCCCAACGGTAGAAAAAGTAGATCAGGAAACGATTGAAGCTTGCAGGCAGGAGGCGCGAAACGAACACCCCACTGCGCGACTGACCGGAGGCGAGCGCCTGAGTCGCAGGGGCAGCCCCGGCATTTTCGACGACCTCTCCCCAGAGACGCCCGAGGATTCCCAGATTGTGAATCGCGAGCGCAAGGACGAGCGGCCAGACCTGAAGCCCGAGGAGTGAAATGAGGAGAAAGGCGAGGATGTATTCGGGAACGGCGCGGGCGAGGACAAATCCGAAGCGGGTCACGGGGCCGATCACCTTGCGGAATCCCGTCGCGAGGCGGCCCATCTTTCCAGCCCACAAGCCAAAGGGGTTGGCGCGACTGAGTTCCCGACTCGCGAGCGGGAGAAGCGGGATGACGAAGGTCGCCGAAAGGATGATCGCCGCTGTCGCGATCCCGAGCGTCGTGATGAGGGCGGTGAATCCGTCATCGATGAGGAGGTCCCACGCCCAGGGACCGGCCTCATTCCAATCGCCGCTTTTCCGAACCGGAGACGGGACGAGCTCGCCCGCGAAATTCTTGAAATTCTCCCAGCGCCGCTCAGCCGAGAGGCGACCGAGGAGAGGTCGGCTCGTGAGCCAAGCCCAGGCGATTCCCGCGAGGACGAGAACGATACTGAGACGCAGGAAAAGGCTTTTCTCCCTCGCCCGCCGGAGTTCCTGAACGCGCTCGCTCATGTGCGGCAGCCTCCGGAGTTTGAGTTAAGGCGTTTCCGAATCCCGGCTCCCCAGAAATCGACGACGATGATGAGGGCGAGGAGCAGGTAAAAGTAGGTCCAGACTTCGCGGTAGTAGAACTCCTCGTGCGAGAGCTCGATGTAGAGCCCAATCGTTTCGATTCCGACAAAGCCGAGGACGGCGGATGAGCGCAGGGCGCACTCGAAGCGGTAGAAACTGTAGGTGATGAGATTCGGCAGCGCCGCCGGAAGGGTTCCGACGAGAAAGGTCTGCACAGGGCGATGCCCGATGGCGCGCAGGGCGTTCGCGGCTTCGCGCGTTTCTTCGTCGATGAGTTCGGAAAAGACCTTACCGAGGGTCCCGGAAAACGGAAGGGCAAGGGCGATCATGCCCGCGAGCGGCGAGACGCCGAAGGCAGAAAGAATCAGGAGCGCCCAGATCAGCTCGTGGATCGAGCGCAGAAGGCTCATCAGAAACCGGGTCGAGAAATAGATGGCGTTTAAGAGCGCTGCGAGAAGACGCCCGCGTGGCTCAGGCCACCACGAAGAAGAACCGAAGAACCCCATCACGAGGGCGGCGGGAATCGCGAGGCTCATCGCGCCAAAGGCGAATTTCAGGGTGAGGAAAACGCCTTTCAGTCCTTTGATCCAAATGGGGTCGGCATCGTCAGGAACATTCGCGTCCTCGTAGTCAAAGGCAGGGCTAAGCGCTGCCTTGAAAAACTCGCCGGTGCGTTCCCAGCGGGTTTCGTCGGGTGGGATGAGTCCAGCCGGGGTGAGGCCGAGGTCTTTCGCGCAGAGAAAAAAGAGGAGCCCGATCCCGAGGACGACCCAGCGGCGACGCCCGAATTTTCCAGGTGTCGTGATCATGTGATGTCGTCGCGAACAACGTCAGTCTTTCGTCCCTGACTCTTTGGAACCACTTCACGCATCAGTCATCATTTCCTCGTCGCTCAGTTCGTAAAGGCCATCCAGTTCCGATTGCGTGAGAGAATCGGGAGCGCTGTCGAAGACGATTTTTCCAGCACGGAGTCCGATCAGCCTCGGGAAGAACTCTTTGGCAAGCTCAACGTGATGCAGGCTCACACAAAGGGTGAACCCATGCTCTCCCGACAACTCGGTGAGAAGTTTTACGGTATCCCGCGCCCGCGCCGGATCGACGGCGGAAACGGGTTCGTCGGCGAGGAGAATCTCCGGCTCCTGAAAAAGCGCCCGGGCAATCGCGACGCGTTGTTTCTGCCCGCCGGAAAGCTTCGCGACCTGGGTGTAGAGCTTGTCCTCGATCCCGACGCGGTCGAGGAGTTGGTGAATTTTTTCTGCATCCGCTGAATCCGGCAGAAGGAGATCCCGCACCGACCGCAAGGTGCTGCGGGTCCCGCCCCGACCGAGGATGACATTTTGAATCGCGGTCAGATTTTCGACGAGGCCTAGGTGCTGAGGCATCGTGCCGATTCGCGCACGAAGAAGCCGGAGCGCCGCGACGCCGTGGTCGGCGACTGGTTCACCAAGAATTGAGAGCTCTCCCTCATCAGGGAGCAGCGTCGTGTTAAGGACACGAATCAGAGTCGTCTTCCCGCTCCCGCTGGGACCAATGAAAGCAACCTGCTCGCCTTCATCTATCGACAAAGAGACCCCGTCAACTGCGACGAGGTCTCGAAAGCGACATGTCACTCCGTTGAGTTGAAACGCAGAGGACATGGGAAGTTAGCGAAAATACTACTCCTCGAGGAGCTCCATTTTGACGGCGGTGTCTTTAATTCCGTCAAAATCTTCGTTTTTCGCGGGAATGATTGATTCCCGGTTGATCGCCTTGAGGGCATCAGAACCTTCAGGAGCAGCAACAAGGGCAGCTTGAACTTTTTTGATGAATCCTTCTCCAAAGATCGTTTCGACCTCTGGGTGGATCGTGAAGTTGTAGTCGGCGTAGAAAGGCGTTGTCCAGATCTTCACGGTATTCTCCGCAATTTTCGGGTCGCTTTCAACGAGGCTGTCATAGGTCTTGTAGTTGATTCCGCCCACTTGATACGTGCCATCGGCCACCGCATTTGCCGTCGCGACATGACCACCGCTCATCTGAAAGCCAGGCTCGGTTGCGAACCAGTCTTCAGGTTTCACTCCACCATTATTTTGCATGATGAAATAGGTCGGCATGAGGCGTCCGGAAGTGGAACCAGGGGAACCAAAGGTGAAGGACATGTCCTTGATCGCGCTTGGAAACTCCTCGGAAGCGGTAAGGCCGGTCGATTTGTTCGCAATGATGTAGGACTTATACTGAGGGTCAGCTTTTCCCTGCGCAATCGCCTGGGAACCGGGAACCGCTATCCGCGCCTGAACGCCGGAGAGACCGCCGAACCAAACAAGATGGACCTCGCCGTTCTTGAACTTGGTCACGGAGTCCGCGTAGTCCTTCGAGAAGACGAACTCGGTAGGGACGCCGAGCTTTCCGGAGAGGTATTCAGCCAGTTTATCGAACTTGGCTTTTTGATCGGTGATCTTCTCGTCCGGAATAGCCGAGAGATAGAGGGTGGCCGTATTCCCGGGGGAAGAGGCTTCAGTAGTGTCGGACGACGACGGATCACCACCGCAGCCGACGAGGGCCAGAGTAGTTACCGCTGCCAGACCGACGCGGAAAAGAGAACTTTTCAACATCGTGGGTGTGGTTTTGATTTTAGGTAATAACTGATCATTTTTGACCAAGTGGTTCTACGCCCTTGATCCGTAGATGGATCAGAACTGGCTTAGGACGCCCTCAATGTTCAGAGCTTTCCGAAAATTGCGAGAAAATTTTCGGTCACATTGCCGTCCTGCTCCGGAAAAATGGTGCGCAAGTCGAGACGAAAACGGTCTTCAGCGATGTATCCCATGATCGGGAGCTCGCATTCCCGAAGCCTCCGCGCCAATTTTGGAAGGCTCATCGTCGTTGGATTAAAGTCGAGCGCGAGAGAAGGAATCTCAGCTTTCGGCATCGTTCCGCCGCCACAGCGGGCGATCGTTGCAACGATCGCGACCCCAAGCCCGTCGATCCCCGCGAGAAGTTTCACCACCGCCTCGGCGCGCGGACGGAGATCGTTTTCAACACTGGCCGACAACATGCGGATGAGCGGCAAATCCGGCTTCTCCCCTGCTCCGGTGCTGAGATATTCGAAAATCGTCTCCTGCATCGCCGTGAGGATCAATTTGTCGCAGCGGAGGGCGCGAAAGAAGGGCTCCTTTTTAATTCCCGCGACAAGATCAGCACGCCCCGCAATGATCCCCGCCTGCGGACCGCCGAGCAATTTGTCGCCGCTCACGCAGACGAGATCGACGCCGCGCTTGAGCACTTCGGTCGCGGTCGGCTCGTGCGGAATCGGCGCGAGCGCATCCGTCATGACCATGGCGCCGCTCCCGAGATCTTCGACGACCGGGATGCCATGCGCTTTGCCCAGTTCAACCAGTTCCTCGGTCGTCGGCTCATGGACAAAGCCATCCATCCAGAAATTGGAGCGGTGAACCTTGAGGAGCATTCCTGTCTTTGGCGTGATCGCCTTTTCGTAGTCTTCGAGCGAGGTTTTATTCGTCGCCCCGACTTCGACGAGTCGCGTTCCGCTCGCTTCCATGATTTCGGGGACGCGAAAACCGCCGCCGATTTCGACCAATTCTCCACGGGAAATGATGGCCTCGTTTTTCTCCCCGTTGGCGAGGTGTTTGAGCATTAAAATGAGGGCCGCCGCGCAGTTGTTCGTCACGGTCGCGGACTCAGCCCCGATGAGAGTGGCAAGACAGGTTTCGAGAAACCCGCCGCGCTTGCCGCGCTCCCCCGAGTCGAGATCGAGTTCGATATTGTTGTAAAACTGACCAACCCCGGCGATAGCCTCGACCGCGCGCTTCCCGAGCGGGGAACGCCCGAGGTTCGTGTGAATGCAAACCCCGGTGCCATTGATGACAGGATGAATTCGCGAACGATAAAGCGAGTCGGCAAGGCGAACGATGCCATCGACAAACTCGTCAAATTCAGGGACATCGGTCCGGCCGCCCTTCACCTCATCGCGGAGCGACTCGACAGACTTTCGCACCTCTTCGGTGATCAGAGGAAGCGGCAGCGGCGCAAGATCGGACCGCTGACTGAGCGCATGGAGCACCCTATCAACCGCCGGAATGCGGGCAAATGGATTCGGGGGGTTCGAGCTCATGTCGATGGTGATACGACTATCGCCAGAGCGCGGGCGAAATGCAAGAGGCCGGAACGTGACACTGGCGTCCCGCCAGTGCTTTACCGAAACCCACCGGCGGGACGCCGGTCTCACGGTTTACACGACCGTAACGAGCTTCTCCCCCGCTTCGCCTGCCGGGGTGATGTGCCCCACGATCGCTTTTGAAAGCGTCTCCTCGGCGTCGAGGATCTCCATCACTCTCGTAAGATTCGCCTCGGGGACACAGCAGAGCAATCCGCCGCTTGTTTGCGCATCCGCGAGCAGGAATTTCATCGCCTGAGAAACCTGCGGACCAAACTCGGTGTCCGCTTCCGCCGTTTTCAGATTCTGCTTCGTGCCGCCGGGAACGCACTCCTCTTCCTCGATCAGACGAATAATCTCCGGTCCAATCGCAGGAATGTCATGCGAGTGAATCACCGCCCGCGTGCCACTGGAACGACAGAGCGAAATGAGGTGCCCGAGCAAGCCGAAACCGGTCACGTCGGTCGCGCATTTCACGAGACCTTCCTCCGCCATCTGCTGGCCCGGGGTGTTGAGGCGACTCATCAGCGAAACGGCCTCGATCACAATCGCACCCTCGGCAAGACCGCGTTTGATACCCGTCGTCAAAATGCCGGTCCCGAGTGGTTTCGTGAGGACGAGAACGTCGCCCGCTTCCGCGCCGGCATTCGTGATCATGCGATGTGGATTCACCAAACCGGTCACGGAAAGCCCGTAGATCGGCTCCGGATTTTTGATAGAATGGCCACCTGCGAGGGCGCAGTTCGCCTCTTTGACCTTATCGGCTCCTCCACGCAAAATTTCGTGAATGACGTCGAGCGACAGAATATCGGCCGGCATCCCGACAATGTTCATCGCCGTGACGGGGCGCCCGCCCATCGCGTAGACATCCGAGAGGGAATTCGTCGCCGCGATTTCCCCGTAGAGATAGGGATCATCGACGATCGGAGTGAAAAAATCGACTGTCTGCACCATCGCCAAATCATCGGTGAGTCGATACACGGCCGCGTCGTCTGAGGTGCTGGCCCCGACAAGTAAATTGGAATCTTCGAACTGACTGAGCCCGCGCAGGACCTGCGCGAGTGCCTCCTGGCTAAGCTTGGAGGCTCACCCGGCGCAGGACGAAAGAGAAGTGAGTTTGATGGCGTCTTGGGACATGATATAAGTTTCGATACGGATCTCGACGCGTATGCTCCCATGAAGCTTTCATTTTATCCATGAGAAAAAGATCACGGATTCACCCCCGATGAAAATTTTACTCCACAGCCCCGTCAGCACCGTACGGAGAAACGGTAATCGTCAGACCGCTTCGGAATGGGTCACGATGCTGCAGGAAGCCGGCCACGAGGTGAACTCGATCTCTCACTACGAGGGCGAGTCGGCAGATCTTCTCATCGCGCTTCACGCCACGAAAAGCCGTGAGGCGCTCCTCGGATTCCGCGAGGCAATCCCCGACGGTCGGATCATTCTAGCGCTCACGGGGACCGACATTTATCCGGCGGCGACGGCAGACGGGATCGACAGCATGAGGAAGGCCGATCTTCTCATCACCCTGCAGCGCAAGGCGATCGCTGCCGTGCCGGAGGATTGTCGCAACAAAGTCCACACGATCATCCAGTCCGCGAGGCAACTGGCCGCGCCAGCGGAAAACGGGGACGATCAGTTTGATGTCTGCGTCGTCGGCCACCTGCGGGAAGTGAAAGACCCGCTCCTCACCGCGAGGGCGTCGCGGCTGCTCCCTCCCTCTTCGAAAATCCGGGTCCTCCATGCCGGGGGCATTCTCGATGAGTCCTACGCCGCCCGCGTCGCGGAGGAGGAAAAACGGAACCCCCGCTACACCTGGCTCGGCGAACTCAGTGAATCCGAAACTGCGAATCTCATCGCCTCGTCGAAGCTGCTCTCCCTGACCTCACTCAGCGAAGGCGGTGCCCGCGTCGTCGGCGAGGCGATTGTCCACCACACCCCCGTCGTTTCGACTCGCATCGATGGCGTCGCCGGACTCCTCGGCGACGATTACCCCGGTTTCTTTCCGGTGGCCGACGCGGACGCTCTCGCTGATCTTCTCACCCGCTGCGAAGACGATCCCGAATTTTACGAAAGCCTGAAGGCGAACGCGCTCGCTCATCGGGAGCAATTTTCTCCAGCGCGCGAATCTGCCGCACTCCTCGGTGTCATCGAAAAATTAACGACACTACCCTCCGCCGACCAGTCATGAGTTCGCAGGAATCTCTTCTCCAATCGATTGAGCACACCCATCGCCAAATGATGGCTTTGATCGATGACCTCTCGGAAGAGCAAATCCGGGTTCCCTATGAAAAAGGGATCAACCCGCCGGTCTGGGAACTCGGGCACTCTGCTTTTTTCTACGAATACTTTCTGCTGCGACCGCTCTACGGAGTCGATCCCATCATGCCGGGATACGACACCGTCTGGGACTCATTCGACATCCCTCATCGCGAGCGATGGACTCCCGGAGTCGTTCCGGAAAAGGCGGAGGTGCTCCCTTACTATGACCGTGTCGTGACGGAAACGGTTGACCGGCTCGCCCGGCCCGGCACCCTGACCGACGAAGAACTTTACCTCGGGCAGTATGTCATCGCCCATCAGCAGATGCATCTTGAGTCGCTGATCTGGTCACGACAGACCTTTGGCTTTCAGGCTCCCGCTTTTCTCACGGAAAGGCCGGTCACTTCAGGAAGTGACGCTAGCGGAGATGCCACCGTGCCGGCAGGAACTTACTTCATTGGCGTGCCGACTCCGGAGCCGGATGCGAAGGCTGTGAATTTCAGCTTCGACAATGAGCGGCCCGGTTTTGAAATGGACATCGAAGAGTTCCGGATCGCAGAGACCCTCGTCTCGCTCGGCGACTACCGCGCGTTTGTCGAAGACGGAGGCTACACGACGCCCGAATGGTGGAGCTTTGGTGGCAATTACTGGCGGAGCGAGTCAGGACGCGAGGCTCCGGTCTATTGGCAAAAAAAGGGGCCCGAATGGAGCGTGCGACGCTTTGATCAGGTCGTCCCCCTCGACCCGGAGGCACCGATGCTGCATCTCAGTTTCTGGGAAGCACAGGCTTATGCCAAATGGGCCGGACGCCGCCTCCCGACCGAGTTTGAATGGGAAATCGCGGCACGAGGCCCCGAGGCCCTGAAATTCCCGTGGGGCAACGAGGCCACCCTCCCTCCCCCCGCGGCCCTCGAATGTTGCAATCCCGGCACCGCTCCCGTGAGCGCCTACGCGGAAGGAGCCAGCGCTTTCGGCTGCCTCCAAATGATCGGCACCGCCTGGGAGTGGACCACGAGCCAGTATCTCCCCTACCCCGGTTTCTGCGTCGACATGTATGCCTACATGTCGACCCTGCAATTCGGAAACCACAAGACCACCAAAGGCGGGAGCTTCGCCAGCTCAATCGGCCTCCCCCGCAACACCTACCGCCAGGCCATTTTCCCGGACCGGACCGACCTCTTCACCGGCTTCCGGACTTGTGCTCTTTAGCGATCATGAACGAGAGCAACGCCTTCGAATTCCAATTGCTTCGCGGTGAGGAAATCGCTCCCCTCATCGACGAGTTGGGCTCCTTACGCATTGCTGTCTTCCGCGAATTTCCCTATCTCTACGAGGGAACCCTCGCCTACGAGCGCCCCTACCTGAGCCGCTACACCGCGAGCGAGCGCAGTCTCATCGTGACGATGCGGCATGAGGGCGAACTCGTCGGCGCCACAAGCTGCCTTCCCCTCGTCGATGAGATGGAGGAGTTCCGCCGCCCTTTTGAAAAAGCCGGACTCCCCCTCGAAGACTACTTCTACTTCGGTGAATCGATCATTCTCGCGCCCTTTCGTGGACAGGGAACGGGCGGGAAATTTTTTGATCAACGCGAAGAACACGTGCGTTCATTCGGGGACTATCAATACACCACTTTCTGCGCCGTCGAGCGTCCTGACAATCATCCCTCACGCCCGGAAGATTACCAGCCCCTCGATTCCTTCTGGAAACGACACGACTATTCCCGGCAGGAGAATTTGCAATGCCAACTCAGCTGGCAGGAACCAAAAAGCCTAGGCGAAACTCCGCATCAACTCACCTTCTGGACCAAAGCCATCGAGAAGTAGGATGGGTTGCCGAACCCGGCTCTGGAGCACCACCGGCTCTGCCCAAAAGACTGACGTCATTTGCTACGCAGACTCCAAAAACGCAGTGGACGGCGTCAGCCTTCCGGCGATGGCTCACTCCTCCGCCGACGCTTCCTGAACACCCGTGGAATCATACTCGCTATGAACGTGCGTCACGAACTCAAACAGATCGTGACGGCGGTCATTCATCGGCATGACTGAACCGCTCGCCCTCGAACGGTACAAATCAGAAATGTTCAGATCCGTGACGAGTAAAGTCTCAATGTTAGGGTCTGCTTCCGCCTGGATTCCATCCCTCGCAAACTCGAAATCCGCCGGGGTGTAGACCGCCGCGCGCCCGTAGTGAATGTCCATCGCCGGCACATCGGGGAGGTTCCCCACGACCCCCGCCGTCGCCACATAAATCTGGTTTTCAATCGCCCGCGCCGCTGCGCAGGTCGTGACCCGCAGGTAACCCTGACGGTTGTCCGTGCAATAGGGCACGAACAAAATCTCCACACCCTGATCCGCAAGATAACGCGCCGCTTCGGGGAATTCGACATCGTAACAGATAAGAATGCCGATCCGCGCTTTCGGGGTCTGCACGACGATCAGGGAATCCCCGCCCGAGATTCCCCACCACGTTTTTTCACTCGGCGTGATGTGCAATTTCGGCTGGCTGACATGCGAGCCGTCAGGGCGGAAAATCATCGAGACATTGTGCAGCGACCCATCCTCCTGCGCGACCGGATGCGATCCTGCGATCAAGTAGAGCCCCTGCTCTCGTGCGAGCGAACTCATCAAGGCCACAAACTGATCCGTGTATTCTGACAACTTCCGGATCCCCTCCCGCGATTGCATCGGCTCCATCGCCGAGAGCAACTGCACCGAGAGAAACTCAGGGAAGACGACAAACTCCGCCCCGTAGTCCTCTCCTGCTGTTTCCGCGAAGTAGCGGACCTGAGCGGCGAACTCATCAAAGTCCGCTATCCGTCGCATCTGATACTGGACGCAGGCGACCCTGACATTCCTCTCTTCATCCGGATCAACTTGGTAGTCAGGATTGAGCCATTCGATCAACGAGGCATGATTACAGCTCTTCGGATCGCGAATGTAATTTTGCATGATCCCCCGGACAACAAAGCCCTCGCGCAGTTGAAACCCGAGGACCGGATCCTTGATCTCCCCGTCACGCACCTGAAAGACATACTCCTCCGGCGTCAGCGTATCGACATATTCAGAGTAGCGCCAGAGACGCCCCCCGCCAAGAATGCGACGAAGATTGAGCCGTCGGCAAATATCACGCCGCACCTCATACAAAACCCGCCCGAGACCCTTGCCTTGAAACTCCGGGTCCACGTAGACGTCAGCCCCGTAGAGGGTATCGCCCTGCGGGTCATGATTGTAAAAATAGCCGTCATCCGTCACTCCATAGTAAGTATGATGCCGCAACGGATTTTGCCCCATGTCCACAATCAAGCTCGAAGCGACCGCAACAACCTGGCCCTCCACTTCGACCACGATTTGCCCTTCGGGAAAGACATTGAGATGGCTCAGGAGTTGATCCTCCCGCCACGCCTCGTCCGACTCCATCATGCTCGGAAAACACCGGCGATGAAGATCGATCATCTGCGGAATGTCCGACTCCGTGACGGGTCGGATCAACACCTCAATGCCGGAGGTTTCGATAGAATGGGGTTCGATCATAAAAAAACGCTACTCTTCTCCACCCTCTGCAAAACGCAATCCCGGCCGCCTCATCCCCCCGTAGGATCTTCACTCAGCTTCCGCCAACGCCGTGATCGAATAAGCCAGGGCTCCCGCGAGCTTTTTTGCCGCCGGAACACTGAGTGTAAAATAAGCTGACTGCCCGTCCTTCACCTGCTTCAAAACCATGCCTTTCTCCGCCTCGAAAGTGAGCGTCCAATTACCCATCCAGCCGCCTTCGGTGATCGTGTGCGCTTTGGCGAGATCAGCCCCCTTCGAGAGCGCTTCCGCCAGAGCCTCCGCCGTGTTGATCGGAATAAAAAGCGAGCCACCAAGAAGCTTCGCCGGGTCATCGGCGCGCGGCATGAGGATGAAGGTGAGATTCACCGTTGAATTCGCGCTGTCCTCCTGCTTCGAAAACCCAACATGAGTGAAGCCACGCTCCTCGTATCCCTCGCGGAAAAACGGAGACGGGTCCCCGATCCGCGACGCCCCGTCGATGATCGTCTCGAAGATCGCCGGGTCGAAGGTTTCATCGTCTGCATCCCAGGCGCTGGCGGCGAAAGGGACCATTGTCACGAAAATCAGAAATGAGTAAAATCGCTTAGTGAGAAAAGGGCAGGTTAACTCCATCGGAAATTATGGTCCTATTCGCTGGCTGCGGCAAGAAGAGGATTCAACTGACTTTTCGCCAATGTGATATTCGGCTATCAGTTTTCACTTACCTAGCCGAAATTCTGCTGGCGAGATTCATGTGAACTCTCGATCAAGCAGAATTGCGAACCGGGAAACACCTATTCGCTGAAACTTTATGACCGCTGAAACACAACTGCTCATCGCACTTCTGTCGCTTCTATCCATCGCTTCGATTTCTGCCGAACCCAAGGTGGACTGGCAGTCCGAAGCAACCGCTCGCGCCAAAATCCTCTCGGAGGTGAGATGGACGCCCGTCGCGGAGACGATGCCGAATCGTAAAGGTGGCTTTTTTGAAAAGGGAAAGGAATACACCGGCGTCCCCTACTCCAGCGTCAGGGAAATCGGTCGCTACATCGGCTACGACATCAGCCTTCGGACCTTTCTCGCCGCCGTCGAAAATCCGGAGAGCGTTCTCTACACCGAGACTCTCGTCGGGAAAGTCTCGAACGCGGCGGCGTTTTACGGGGCAGTTTGTTCGTCCTACACCAGCTACGCGCTTCTTTGCGGCATGCCGGAGGTGAGCCGCCATCATGGTCCTGACTTCCGCGAGGGAGTCGTCCTTCTTCAACCTCAATCCGGTCGCGCTACGCAGGTCGGTGACGTAATTTACACCCCGCCCGCGCGGGAAAACGGCGGCTCGCATATCGAAATCGTCACCGCCGTGACTCACAATGAGAAGGGCGAGGTCATCTCCGTCCTCGTCGAAGAGAGCAAACCACCCACGACGATCTCGACCGACCGAACCGTCGCTGAGTTCGACGCGCATCTCGCGGCGAAGAACAAAGAACTCTACCGCATCACCGACCTGAACCAGTGGCGGGGACCGAACCGTGCCGGAGCGCTCCATTTTCCCAACTACGAACTCGACGCGGCACCGCCGGAGATCAATCGTTCACTCCTCCTCGATCTCGGGGACTGGGTTGTTTATGAAAAAGGTCAGCCCGTGAAATTTAACCTCATGGACCGAGACAAACGCGGCGTGAAAGCGCTCGTGATCCGGCGTGGTGAGACGATCATCGAAGAGATCGTCACGGATCGCCCGGGGGTTATCGAGCGCACCTTTGCCGACTGCGGCGACTACACCGCCCGGGTCATCCATGCCGACGGATCACTCAGTTCGGAGTGCCGTTTCGCCGTTTGCGATCTCAGCCAGGAAGTCCCCGAAAGCATCTCGATCAGCGAAGTGTGGACAGTATCCTTTGAGTCAGAAAACATGGACATCATCGCGATCCACCTTCAGAGCCTCTCCGACAGCTACGGACGTCATCCCCTTTTCCTAACCGAAGCAGATCGCCGCGCTGGAAAATTCACCGTCCCTGCTGATCTCTTGAAAAAACCCGGACGCCTCCATGTCCGCCTCATCGGTGAGCATCCGCTGGGACGACTCAGGTTGGTGAAGACAATCACGATGATCGAGTGAGATTGACACTACTCTCAACTCACCTGCTTTCGCGGCAATGGAATCGTCAGCAAGACCGCCGCGACAATGAAACCCGCGCTCGTCCAGAGGCAGCCCGCGAGACCCGCTTGCAGATAGACGACGCCGGAGAGAAGCGTCCCGACGAGTCTTCCACAGGCATTCGCCATGTAGTAGAAGCCAACATTCAAAGAAACCTTGTCCGAATCGGAGTAGGCGAGGATGAGATAAGAATGCACCGCCGAGTTCACGGCAAAGACGATTCCGAAAAGAGCGAGCCCTCCTAACACAGACACCACGGGGTGAAAATCATACTGCACCGCCGCCGCGATGCCCGCCGTGACGAGAGCCAATCCCATCCCCCAGCCGAGAGCCGACCGGGCACCCCGCGCCGCCTCACCGCCCACTCTACGATTTACGATCACCGGAGCAGCAGCCTGCACAATGCCGTAGACGATGACCCAGCCCGCCATGAAAGCTCCTGTCATCCAGAAACTCCAGCCGAGGACATCGGTGAGGAAGATCGGAAGGGCAACGACAAACCAAACGTCCCGCGCCCCGAAGAGAAAAAACCGCGCCGCCGAGAGGAAATTGATCTCCCGCGTTTTCGAAAACAGCTTCGAAAATTTGACCTTCTCCTTCGATTTCTCCATGTCGCCTTTCAGGAGAATGATCGAGAGCAGAAGGATGATCGCGAGCGCTCCCGCCATCGCCAACAGGGCCGGGGCAAAGCCGATCCACGAAAGCAGGACCGCCCCGATAAAAAAACCGACGCCTTTCAGCGCGTTCTTCGACCCAGTCAGGATCGCGACGAATTTAAAAAGAAGCCGCTCCGAGTGAGCCGACTCCTCCGCCGATGGAATGAGAAGCTTGATCGCGCTTTTCGAACTCATCTTCGTGAGATCTTTCGCAATCCCCGAGAGCGCCTGCGACGCCATCACGAATCCAACCGAAAGCATCACGGCCCAGTCCGGATTCAAAAACGAGAGCATCGTCAGGGCCACGATCTGAATCGAGAGCCCTGCAAACAGAGTTGGCTTGAGTCCTTTTCGCGAAGCGATCCATCCTCCGAAGAGGTTCGTGAGAATCCCGCAGAATTCGTAGAGCAAAAAGAGAAACGCCAACTGGACCGGCGAGTATCCCAGTTCATGAAAGTGCAGCAGCACGATGAGGCGCAGCGCCCCGTCCGTCATCGTGAAGCCCCAATAGGCGGCCGTCACGATCCCATAATCGCGGGTGTTCATGAGCGCGGCCGAGAGATGGCGACCTTGACGACAAGATCGACGAGGCGATTCGCGTAGCCCCACTCGTTGTCATACCAAACGAGGAGCTTCACCTGCGTCTCATCGACGACCATCGTTGAAAGCGCATCAACGATGCCAGAGCGCGGATCATTCAGGTAGTCGGTCGAAACGAGCGGGCGCTCTTCGTAGCCGAGAATTCCGTTGAGCTCTCCGTCGGCGGCTTCCTTGAGAAGAGCGTTCACCTCGTCCACCGACGTCTTCCGCGACAGCTCGAAGACGCAATCCGTAAGCGAGGCATTGAGCAGTGGCACCCGCACCGCGACCCCGTTGAGTTTTCCGACGAGGTCAGGATAAATCATCGTGATCGCCGTCGCCGATCCCGTCGTCGTCGGGATCAGCGAATTCAGCGCCGAGCGCGCCCGCCGGAAATCCTTGTGCGGCGCATCGACGATGACCTGCGTGTTCGTGACATCGTGAATCGTCGTGATCATTCCATGCGCAATCCCAATCTGCTCATGCATCACTTTCACGACCGGCGCGATGCAGTTCGTCGTGCAGGAAGCTGCCGTCACGAGATGATGTTCTTCCGGGTCATAGAGATGATCATTACAGCCCATCACAATATTGAGCGCCCCGTCTTTGACCGGTGCCGCGACGACCACCTTCTTCGCCCCCTGATCATAATGAGGCTGGATCGATTCCGTCGTGCGAAACTTCCCCGAACTCTCGATCACGACCTCCACGCCGTGCGCCGCCCAGTCAATCTCCCCCGGCGCCGCATGATCACTGAAGCTCACCGGTTTCCCCTCCACCGAAAAGCCCGCGTCCGTCGCCTCAATCCCGCGATCCCACCGCCCATGCACGGTGTCGAATTCGAGAAGATGAGCTGCCAGCTTCGCTCCGCCTTTTAGCTCATTCACATGCACGATCTCGATGTCCGGATTGTCGAAGGCCGCCCGAAAAGCGAGACGCCCGATCCTGCCAAACCCATTAATGCCGATTTTAGTTCCCATGTTCTTGGATTGCGAGATTTTCGACTCAGTTACAACACGCCTCTTCCTCCGCGCCCATCGGAAGACAAAGCTCCGGCCTCCCCTGGCAGCAGTCCTCCGTCAGAAAAGTCATCAATTGCTGAATCCCCTGCTTTCGGATCGAGTAGGTGATCGAGCGCCCCTCGCGCTCCGAACTGATCAACCCAGCCTGAGAAAGCTCTTTCAAATGAAAGGACATCGTCGGCTTTGGAACACCCAGCTTGCGAGACAAGTCCCCCGCGCAGAGGCCTTCGGGGCCGGATTTAACGAGGAGACGAAACACTTTCAACCGCGCGGGTTGCGCAAGCGATCCGAGAACTTTGGCGGCGTCATTTAGTTTCATAATTATGAAACTATCAAACCATTTACGAGCTGGGAAGCAACTGAAAAGGGTGGTCATGACCGCGACAATTTCGTCACAGATCGAGTTCCGCCGAAGAAGAAGTGGCGGAGAGGAAAGGAATCAAACCAAGCCCGGTAAGGATCACTCACCGACAACGGTTTTGAAAACCGCGCGGGGCCCACCAGGTGCCCATCTCCCTCCTTTACTGCGAAGCCGTGATGTAGGATGTTCAAGCGGATACGTCAACGAAGATGACGCGGGGATTTACGGGGCGAAAAAAGCGGATCTAGCTCAACGTGACACTGGCGTCCCGCCAGTGATTTACTAAAAACCACCGGCGGGACGCCGGTCTCACGTTCTCGATGCGTCCTGCATGCTACCGCTCCGGTTGCCGTCTCGACGAAACCGGCAGGCGGAGCGCCCGCCCTACAATTTCGCAGACGACGCGACGGGACGCCGGTCTCACGTTTTCAGAAGCTTAAGGTGGATGCGCCTCAGCCGCAGAGGCAATCACCACGCTACTCCCGCGTACAGCGGCGACGGAATTTTCGGATAGACCCGGTAGACATGGCGAAAGACATCCTTGTAAATCAGGCCGTGCGGATTGTCCACCGGCCTGAAACCCTCATCCGCATCAGAAAAGCCGCTTTAAGGCGAAAGCCGAGGGCATCGCCGCACCGATAGCCCCGTCTGTGGTCGGTTCTACCCGTGGCCATCTCCCTCAGCGACCCGCCAGACGACACGGATCGCCACGGCAGTGAAGCAGGCACCGATGAGATTCGCGACCAGGTCCCAGCCCGTATTGCGGTAATCCCCGATGTTGTTATGGGGAATAATCATCGAGGCAACGAACTCGATCACTTCATTGAGGGCTCCGAACCCCATCCCTGCCGTCGCACAGATCCCGAGCATCCCGAGGGTGGGGCAGATTGGGTTTCCTCTCACTCCCCGCAAGCGCGAAGCGAGAGCCTGCCAGCACAACCAGGTCACGAGGCCGACCCCGATCCCGTGGACGAGTTGGTCATATTTCACGTAACCGGGGATGACTCGCCAGTTGTAAACCACGCTGCTGGTGTCAGCGGCATGCCAGTGATCCGGAATCGGCACGAGGCCACCGATCATATGAAGGACACCCCAAAAGCTGAATCCCCACAAAACAAGGGGACCGAGGCCTGCCTTCTTGTAAACTCCTAACACCGCGATAATAATGGCCACCATGACCATGAGATAGAGAAGGAACTCGTAATTCCGACTCTTCACAATATAGATCGCGGCGACGGTGAGGTAAGCTCCGCTAAAGAACAGAACCTGTGCGAGCTGCCTCTGGGTTGCGACTTCACGCATCGGCTTCGTCTTCCTGATCAGGTTGTGCTTTGCTGCTCCGCCTTCTTCGCTTCACGATCGAATGACCGATCCACCCCACGAGAAGACCAGAGAAAAAGAAGCCCAAAAAGAGCAAGGCCCGACTCACCTCGACGGTGCCGAAGAGGAAGTCCGCCTCTGTCGGATCACGATTGATGAGAACAAAAACCGAGAGGATGAGAAGGAGCAAGGTGCCCATGCCTGTCTCAATCTTGTGGCGAACCGTCATCTTGATAGAGTCGCTCCTCTAAGCCGGGTTTCACCCGATTTCTCTGCGTCACGCCAATCGGTGATTGGGATGACAATTGATGCGAACTTTTTCCATTCGTCCTCAATTCTCACACACCATAACCTTCCTTCATGAGTGAGAAATTCGATACAGAAAAAAAACGGCTCCAACAGGAAATTGACGAATTGAGAATTCAACTGGCACTCGGAAAATCAGACGCGGTTGACTACATGGAAGAAAAGAAGGCGGAGTTTTCCGCCTTCGTCGATGAAACAAAAAAACGGATAAAGGAGTCGGGAGAGCCGGTCACCGAAAAGCTGAACTCAGCTCAGGGCAAGCTCGATGAATTGAAACTCCAGTTGGCGCTGGGGCGAATGGAGAGTGCTGACGCCTACCGGGCGCAGAAGGAGAAAATCGGTTTCTCGATCGATCACGTCCGGGCGCACCTCGACGACTTCGGCGACTCTGTCGGGTCGGGTCTCGATACGGTGCGCGATGGCTTTGATCATCAGGCTGAAGCCTTCAAAACGAAGCTGGAAGGAGCGGCGCTCAATATCGGGGCGGGCGCGATGCTGGCGACCGACGAAGTGAAAGATTTCTTCGAATCAATCGCGGAGAAGATTCATCATGCGAAAGAGATGACCGCAGAAGAGGTCACGGAAGCGCGGCGGTATCTCCGCGACCGGATTCAAAAGCATCGCGGTTAAAGACCTCGCAAAGGGGGAACTGGCCCCTCCCCTCATGCCGATGACCGGGTCGCTACCTTTCCGATCAAACGCCTGAAGAATTCCGCCATCAGGGGCAGCAAGGAGAAAAGCAGCACCACGAGAAATTCCTCAGCGGTCGGCACGTTGAGCGCGAGCGCTTTGGCCAGGGCCGGGACGAAACAGGCAGCGGCGAGAAGGAGTAAACAAAGCGCGATCGCCAGCCACACGAAGCGGTTCCGAACGATCATGCTGTTGAAGATCGGGACATCGCGATCCGCCATGTTAAAGACATGCACAAGCTGGGCGATCGCGAGGGTCAAAAACGAAACGGTCACGGCGCGCTCAACCCCGACCTGCAGGGAATGGAGCGCATAAAGAAAGGCCCCCAGTGTCGCCCCGGCAATGACAGTCGCATGCCAGCTGGCCCGAAGCCAGTCACGGCTCCGCATGATCGGCTCGCGTGAGTCTCTCGGCGCTTGATCTGATATTCCTTTCCGCGCCGGGGTGACGCCGAGAGCGAGCGCCGGAAAGACATCGGTGACCAGATTCAAAAACAGGATCTGCAGGGGAAGGATCGGCAACGAGCCGGTAAAAACCATTGCAACCCAGACCACCACAATCTCACTGAGGTTGCAGGAAATGAGATAGGACGCGAAGCGCCTGATGTTCGCGAAGATCGTCCGCCCCCGACGAATCGCCGCGACGATACTAGAAAATGAATCGTCGCGGAGCACCATATCGGAGGCCTCTCTTGCCACATCGGTTCCCCTTTGGCCCATCGCAATGCCGATGTCAGCCTGCTTCAGCGCCGGGGCATCGTTAACTCCGTCCCCTGTCATCGCGACGACCTTCCCACAATCTTCGAAGTAGTGGATGAGCTTCAGCTTCTGAGCAGGTGAAGCACGCGCGATGACGTTGACTCTTTCAAATTCACGGGAAACCTCCTCATCGGTGAGGTCGAGATCCTCCAACTCATCCCCCGTGATCGCCTCCCCCGCCGGCAGCCCAATCTGAGTCGCGATGGCGCGCGCGGTCGCTTTCTGGTCCCCCGTCACGACGACAATGCGGATGCCTGACTTGAGACACTCCCCCACTGCTTCGGGGACTTCCTCCCGGGGCGGATCAATCAATCCGACGAGACCGCGGAACTCGAGAGCGGTGTAGGGGTCGGACTCCTGCGAAGTGGTGTATTTTCCGGCGACCGCGATGACCCGCATCCCCTCCTCCGCCATTTTTTCGTTTCGGGCAATCCACGAGGAGCGCCACGTTTCGGGTGCGCTTTCACTCCCGGGAAGACAGCGCGACAAGACCTCTTCGAGCGCGCCCTTCAGCGAAATGCGATGCTGAACTCCAGCACTATGCACCACGCCCATGACCCGGGCTTCAGAGGAAAACGGAAGCTCGGCGCTTCGGGACCATTCACTCCGGATTTCCCCGACCTTCATCCCGAACTCAGAAGCCACTTCAAGGAGCGCCACCTCCATCGGATCCCCGATTTTTGCGGTCCCGTGCGAGAGTTCCGCATTGTTACAAAGAAGACAATCCTCAACGAGGAGGGAAGTCCCGCCGTCCCTTTCCGATAGCGGCCCGGGGCTGAATTCCGAATCCGAGTCCACCGGCCAAACCGCGATCACCTTCATGCGGTTTTGGGTTAGCGTCCCCGTTTTATCCGTGCAAATCACACTCGTGGCTCCCAACGTCTCGACCGCCGACAAACGATTGATGATCGCATTTCGCGCTGCCAATCTCCAGAGCCCATGAGCGAGCGCGACGGTCGCGACAATCGGGAGACCTTCGGGAATGGCGGCGACAGCCAGAGCAATCGAGGTCTGCACCATGAGGACTTTGTCAATCCCCCGCGCAATCCCAAAGGCGGTCAGGATCGCCGTGAGGACCAGCGTGATCCAAACGAGGCGATAACCCAACTGCCTGAGGCGATCTTCGAGGGGAGTCGTTTCATGTGTCGTTTCGCTGACCATCTTGGAGATCTTTCCGAGTTCACTTCCGATCCCGGTATGGGTGACAATCCCAGCCCCGGTTCCGGCAGTGACTTGAGTGCCCCGGTAGACCATCGACTTTCGCTCGGCGAGGGGAGACGCCACCGGCACCGGTTCATCCTGCTTTTCCACGGGGACCGATTCGCCAGTCAAGGAACTCTCATCGCATTGGAGCCGACTCACTTCCGTGAGACGGAGGTCGGCCGGGACGAGGTCGCCCGCTTCAAGAATGACCATGTCTCCGGGCACGAGCGCTTCCGACGGGACGACGAGATGCTTCCCCCCGCGTTGCACTCTCGCCCTTCCCTGACTCAATTTCTTGAGGGCTTCCATTGAGCGGGTCGCGCGAAGCTCCGTGAAAAATCCGATGATTCCGTTAATGAGAATGACGACTCCGACCGCGATCCCTTCGAGAAAGTCACCGATGAAAAACGAAACGACTCCGGCGATGGCGAGGAGCAGGACAATGAGGCTCTTGAACTGTCTTACCCAAATCGTCCATCCGCTCAACGGTCGGGATTCGATGAGTCGGTTCGGCCCATATTGGGAAAGGCGTCGGGACGCTTCTTCCTCTGAAAGGCCCTCGGTCGAAGACTCTAAAGCAGCACTGACCTCCAGAGCGGATCGACTCCAGGCCTCATCCAGGCCCGACGAGGTAACGCGATTTTTGCTCGGCTTTTGCGTCATCGATTTTCGTCGCCCCACAACCTATCGCCCGCGCTCAATTTTTCTCACTGGCCCTCGCAAAATGGCGGCGGCAATACCCAAAATGATGATCCAGCAAACTACTGCCGGCACCCCCGAATCAACGAGACGAACCTTCCCAAAGTCGCCGAGGACAAGCACGTGGGCTTTCCACCACGGGTAGGATACCCCATAGGCAATCGCGCCGACAATCATCCCTAGAAAACCGATGACCCCGTGAACGCTCCCCGTCCCGATCGCGGCGATTCCGGTTCCCGGGCAATACCCTAACAAAACCATGCCGACACCGAAGACCGCTCCGCCTATGAGAAGACCGCCGAGCGAAAGGTCCTTAATGTGAAGCGTCACCATCTCAGCAGCATTGAGGATGCCCACCCCAATGCCACCGACAACAATCGCCGCGAGCATGATTTTTAGCATCGTGAAATCCCTGAACCGGAAAAAATTAACGATCACTTCGTAGCGATCCACCCGACCACGATCCAGCAAAAAACCGAAGATGAAGCCAAAGAAGACGGCAAGAACAAGGCCGGGGGTGCTGGATTTATCGATAGGTAAATTCATGATTGCTGAGGGTTTCTTGTTTTCGATCCTGATGAAAAAAGAATCCGCGCAGTGATGATACCGCTAAGCATGACGACAGCGAAGAAGACCCATCCGCTCACCGCCAACTGAAGCGTTCCTGAAATGCCGTGCCCGCTGGTGCAGCCACCCGCGAGGCGAGCGCCGAAGAGAAGGAGAAAGCCTCCCCAAAATGCGGCGAGAGCTCGCTTTCCCATCCCCGGCCCAAACCGGTCCGACCAGAGCTTCGGGACCATTTCAACGGCAAAGGTTCCTGCGATTTTCGCACTGACAAACGCACCCACGAGCATCGCGATGACAAAGAGGAGCCCATAATTGATCGCCGGAGGATACTTGGCCCAATAGTCGATTGCCTTGACACTCTCCCGCCCTTCAAACAGGCCGAGGACTGCCCCTCCCAGTTCAGCGACTGTCGTCGAGACACCCAGCGGGGTGTCCACGATCAGAAAGACGAGAACGCTCAAAATTCCAATCCCCGCGCCAACGACGTAAGGATTCCATTTACCCTGCTGCAAGATGCTCTTTTTCATCACGAAAATGGGGTGTCTCCCCCTGTCGTCTCTTCAATAAACCCACATCGAAGACATGACTCCGCCCGCCTTGCCTCGCAGTTGGCCCCTTTTGTCATCCACGGGGAAATGACGCGTTCATGACCCCGTGCCGGCACCCAAGCATTTCGGGGCTAAGCCCACCCTGAAATTCCTCCTTTCCAGGGTTCCCTCGCAACCCGTGAGCTTTTGACGACAATCCACGCTTAGCATCGTCTGCTCACTTGTCTGAGATTGAGTAAACCATTCGGCTTCAATTCATGACAACACGATCAGGACTCACCCCAAAGGTCGACCACTATCTGCAATCTTACCTCGCAAGCGAGACTCAGAAAGCGAGAGACCGGCGCCTCGCGATCACGCTCTCCCGGGAAGCAGGGATCGATACGGAAGCAATCGGTCAAAATCTCACGGACTACCTCGATGAAGTGACCGACACCGAACCCCTCCTGAACTGGGTCTACTTCGATCAGCATCTCATTGAGTCCGTGATCGACCGCTATGAACTCCCGAAAGCAGTGACCCCTTACCTCGCGGAAAAGACAAAGTTCCCCGCCCTCGATGCCGTCGAAAGGGAGTTAAAGCGCCCCCCTTCAGAGTGGACGCTTTTCCACTACACTGCCGCGACGATCCGTAACCTTTGCGAGCATGGCAATGTCGTCGTGGTCGGGCGCGGGGGAAATTTCGTCACCTTCGACCTGAGAAACACCTTTCATGTGCGCCTCGTCGGGGACGAACAAAAGAGGGCCGAACAACTCGCAGAGTATGGTCACGGCACGGTCGAAGAGGCTCTAGTCATCGTGAGGCGGAAAGATCACGAGCGGGCTGCGTATGTGGCGCAATACACACACGCCGCAATCACAGACCCGAAATTTTATCATCTCACTCTCTGTGTCGATGATTTTGAACCTTCGGTCCTCGCGCATATCATCGCCGACAGTCTCCTCGAATGGCATCATGGAAGATAAAAACATACCCACCTCATCGGACGGCTTCCCTCATGCGGAAGAACAGGAGAAAATACTCGCGGCGGCAATCGCCCAGCGGGCGACTGACATTCATCTCGACCCCACCCGGGACGGGTACGAGATCCGCTTCCGCGTCGACAGCATGCTCACCCTCTGGAAGCGAGTATCGCGAGGAGTCGGCATCGCGCTCGTGAATCAGATCAAAACATTTGCCGGGATCGAACCGGGGGCGGCATTCTCCCCCGTCAGTCAGCGGCAGCGTCTTTCGATTTCAGGAAACCCGGTTGAATTGCGGGTCACCCTCGTGCCCTGCATCAGCGGCCCCAAGATCGCGATTCGAATTCTCGACCGGGACAACATCCGGAAGAGCATTCACGAACTCGGACTTTCCTCCAGCTCCCTCTCCGGCCTTGAGGAATGGATCACTTCTCTTAATGGCATGTTTCTCGTGACCGGACCGACCGCGAGCGGCAAAACGACGACGCTCTATGCGATTCTCAATGAGATCATCGGAGAATCGAGGCACGTTGTCTCGATCGAAGATCCGGTGGAATATGAGATCGACGGTGCCAATCAGATTCAGGTCGATCCGCGCCATGAGCTTGATTTTGCCGCCGGGATCAAAGCGGCTCTTCGCCTCGATCCTGATTGTCTCATGGTCGGCGAAATTCGTGATCCCGCTGCGGCGATTCAGACGATGAATGCGTCGATTCAGGGTCACGTTGTCATGGCGACGATGCACAGCCGCGACGCGGTCAGTGCCGTGACCCGCCTTCGGAATTTCAAGGGTGAGAATCACCAGATCGCCGCCGCTCTCGGGCTCGTCGTCAATCAGCGACTCGTGAGAAAACTGTGCCGCAAATGTCGGAGGGAAGCGCCGCTCTCAAAACAGGAAGAGCGTTACTTTGAGCGGTTTCATCTCACTCCGCCGAAGAGAGCGTTCGTGCCGGGGGGCTGCAATGAATGTCGCATGACCGGCTACTTTGACCGGACCGGATTGTTCGAAACCTGGAGGCTCGACGAAGCAGCCTATGAACTCATCCTCGAAAATGCCGACGAGGCGACGATTCGCAATCACTCGACCGCTCACGGTCGCGACTCGATGCATGAGCATGCGAGAGATTTGATCGAAGCAGGAACCACATCGATGAAGGAAGTCATCCGGCTCGGACTCGACCTTCCCTGGTCAGACTATCATCAGCTAGACTGAAGAGCCCTACGCAGACGGTGGTCAAATTGGGGCAGTCGGCCTGGCTCCCAGGGCCGCGACTCAGAGCGGATTCTTCACGACGTAGACCGAACTGCGTGAGTTCATGACAATGCGCTCGGCGATGCGGCCAAGGATCATCGACTCAATGCGGCTGCGACCTCTTGCGCCGATCACGGCTAAATCGGCATCACATTTTTTGAGATAACTGAGAATGCCTTCGCAGTGCCGCGTGCACTCCCGAACCACGGTTTGAACTTCAATCGCTTCACCTGAGTTCCGGGGATGTGGCACCAACTGGTCGAGCCGCCCCTGCAAAAGCGCGCGATACTCCCGTTTCCGATCCTCAAACGCTTCATCAATCACTTTGTCGACCGAGAACTCAGAAATCCAGGGTGGGAAGAAAACGTGGAGAATATCGAGACTGGCGCGATCAGCGTGACAAACGGATTCAGCGACCCTGACAACCGCAGAATCGTAATCCGAAAAATCAACACAGGCGACGACGCGCTGCACGCGATCCTTCTCGCGATCCCGCATCAGGAGGACATCCGATTTCGACTCCTGCATAATATGACGGGCCGTCACCCCCATCACTTCAGCGTCAGTCAGATACTCGCACCACGCACCAAGCACGAGCAGATCCGGCTCGATCTCGTCGCAGAGGGAGGAAAAAGCCTTCACCGGATGCCCAATCTGGACATTCCTGCTGATCTTCTTTCCGGAAAGCCCCGCCTCGGCACAGAACACCTTCAATCGCTTTTCGAAACTGGAAACGACCTCCGCGTCCTCGAGATGTGAGTATTCCCGCAAGTCATTCAGGATCGCTTCATCAATGATGTGTAGAGCATGGATCGCGGCCTTTCCTTCAGCAGCGATTCGGCCCGCCTCAAGCAAGGCCTGAGACGAGCCACCTGAAAAATCAACGCCGACGAGAATTTTCCGGGGTGAATGGCTTTTCTTCATCAAGATATGGAATAGATAGATTAGCGTTGTGTCAGGAAAAACCTGAAATACAGGTGGAAACCCGACTAACTTACTTGCCTTTCCTGCTCATCTCTAGGCTGCAATTGATGACGATTGAGCACGACTTGTTGTTTCCACTGAACGCTTCCCCCCTTTGCCTCTGCGAAGGGTGCAGGGAGTGAAATTTTGAACTGAATCGGCTCCACCGAAATGCCTCGAAAACAATCGCCCAACCAAGCCGACACCTTCCGGGGAAGAGGATATTTTCCCCTTTCATAGAGGCAATAAAACTCCCGGCGAACCGGGTCACTCAGAACCCGGACTTTTGCGTCCGACCCGAGGGCTCTTTTCAGGGCAATGGCGACGGCATTGCTCGTCGTCAAATCCGCCATTCCGGAATCAAATCGATCAAGCATCGTGTTGATGTCCCCTTTCGTGATCCAGCACGGGATTTCCTCAGTCGCTTCTGACAAATGAATCGTTCTCATCTCTTTTGTTGGATTGAGCTTAAGAAGCATTGGCCATTTCGCGGACTTCAATCCGCCCTGAATGTTGCTGGCGAAACCGCGTCGGCGCCATCCCCACGTATTTCCTGAAACACCGATTGAACTGGGAAAGCGACTGATAGCCGACATCGAACGCCACTTCGATGACGCGACTGTCAGGCTCCATGAGCTTCTTCTTCGACCACTCAATGCGACGCCGGTTGACATACTCGGTCAGCGTGATTCCCGTCGATTTTTTAAAGACTTTGCAAAAGTAGAAAGTGCTCACACAACAGACTTTAGCGACCTCTTCGAGGCAGATCCGCTCTTCGAGATTCTCGTGCACATACTGCTTTGCCCGCCGCACAAAATCCGATTCGTGATTCTCCTCTTCAATAAAAATTCGGTTTTGCAGCTCCGCCAGTTGAATCGCGAAAGAGGCAAGGAGCGTGACCGCCCCTTCGTAATGCTCTCGGGAGACGACTTTCGCATCATGCCATTTTTCCTCAAGCTTCGCAATCTGCGTCGCCTCGCAGCCCTGTTCTGCGAGGATGCCCCGCGCGGCATCAAAGTCGTGGTCGTCCGGCGCTTCAAGAAAGACCTGCCCCGTCCGGAGCATCGCGACGGTTCGGTCCCCGGATCGAATTGGAACCGCCGTCTCTTTCAAGTTGGCAAAGCAGGACACCGTCGTGGCCCGCTCCGCCGACTCCCGTCGAAAACACTGGTCCACTCCCTGGCACTGCTGACAGGAGGAAGTCCCGCCATTCAAGGCATGACAAAATGAATTGCTTGATCCCGCATCGAGATCCTGACATTGATCCTCTTTATTGACTGGGACCATCGTGAGCGGGAGACCAGTCGCCCCGATAAACGCTTTTTGATACGTTTTAAAAAGCGCCGAGTCAGCAAGCCGTCGAAAAATACGCCCCTGTGATACTTGTCTTCGGGGGTCGGTGATCGCAGTCGCATTCATATTTCCTGAGGGGTTAGATGTTCTATGAGTTCGCGCCCAAGCTACGGACGCCCCACAAAAACTTCTATCTGATGAAGGACTGATCTGATGATCTCGCTTCTTACAGAGACGCCTTACGAGAATTTCCTACGGCTATCTCCGTGAAAAAACGGCCTCTGGAACCTTCACCGGCTCCGCTGCGCCTCCCAACGTAGCGGACGGCGTGAGCCTTCCGGACCGCCATGCACCGGCCCGTCGCGGCATGAACTTTCGCAAGTTCAGCTACGTTTTCTCGCAGGCGATTCCGAAACGTAGCGGACGGCGTAAGCCTTCCGACCCGCCATGCCCCGGCCCGTCGCCTCCTGAACTTTAACAAGTTCAGCTACGTTTGCTCGCAGGCGATTCCGAAACGTAGCGGACGGCGCGAGCCTTCCGACCCTCATTGCCCCGGCCCGTCGCCTCCTGAACTTTAACAAGTTCAGCTACGTTTTCTCGCAGGCGATTCCGAAACGTAGCGGACGGCGTAAG
>CAZOUP010000052.1:0-34369 GCA_964583035.1 uncultured Akkermansia sp. | reverse complement strand
TCCCTCCTTGAGTTCCTGGCTCTAGGGTTTATTCGGACGCCAAGGCCCTTCAACCCTGGCTTCGGTGAGCAATTCACCGGCAAACAAGCCGGAAACCGGGACACGAAAAAACCCGCTGACGTGAATCACATCGGCGGGCTTTCGAAATCAGCGATGAAGCCAAAAAAGATTACTCAGCGTCCTTCTCTCCCTTTTTGCCTTTTCCTTCTCCGTCTTTTGGACCTTTTCCTTTACCTTCGCCGCCTTTAGGACCTTTGCCCTTGCCGCCTTGAACAGGCTTCGAAAGCTCAGCTTTGTCGAGTTCACCATCGCTGTTGGTGTCGCGCGCTGCGAAGAATTTGTCGAGCATGCCCTCTTTGGCTTTCATCTTTTCGGCTTGTGGACCGGCGGCGAATTCCGTCTTGGAAAGCGTGCTATTGCCGTCGGTGTCGAGCTTCTTGATCATGGCATCAGCGCGTGCTGCCGGATCACCTTTGCCCTTGCCCTTACCCTTATCGCCCTCTTCTGCCTGAAGGCTGAAAGCAAGACCTGAAACGATGACTGTCGCGAGAATGAAGATTTTTTTCATGAATTTAAACTGGGTTTGATTAGTCGGGAGAAATTGTGCCTCCCGTAGACGAGTGAACGCCGACCGCTCCCAATGGTTTCAAAAAAAGATGACTATTTTTTAAGTGCTTGCTCCATGAGCTGGAATCCGCGATTCACGAGGGTGGTGCGATCATCGAGGAGTCCGGCGGCGAGGAGCGCCTGATCAAAAAGCTGACCGGCGACGAGCTTCGCTAACTCGGGATTTGACTCGCGGGCTTCCGCTAAGGCATGGATCAGCGGGTGGTGCGGATTAATCACCATCTCCACCTGAACCGGAGGAAGGGGCTCGTCGGGATTCATCGCCTGCATCATCTGACGCATCTGTGGGGCCATGCCATGCTCGGGGGTGAGAACTGCAACCGGGCTGCTGACGAGACGTTTCCCCGCCTCAACTTTCTCGACGGCTTCGCCGAGCTCCTCTTTAAGGTATTCACAGAGCGAGGTGACGGTCTCCTCCGGCAGCGCTTCCCCGGCCTGCTCGATGCTATCGTCGTCTTCCAACTCCAGTCCGGCGCTGGCGGCCGAGACGAGAGACTTTCCATCGTATTCACGAAGGTGCTGAAGCAGGTATTCGTCGATTGTGTCGGTGAAAAAGATCACTTCGAGGCCACGCGATTTGAGCGCCTCAAGATATGGGCCCGCCTCCACCGCCGCGCGGTCGGTCCCGGCGAGGTAGTAGATTTTTTCCTGCCCGTCTTTGGCCCGGGTGAGGTAATCCTCGAGGGAAGTTTGCTCGCCCTTTTCGGTCATCGAACTCTCAAATCGGAGCAGTTTGGCGAGGCCTTCGCGGTGGTCGAAATCAACGACGATTCCCTCTTTCAAAAAGCGCCCGAACTTGGCGTAGAACTCTTTGTATTTTGCCGCATCGTCTTTCGCCTCGCCGTCGAGGAACTTGAGGAAACGCTTTGTGACGACGCGATTCAGTTTACGCACGAGCGAGCTGTCCTGCATCGACTCGCGGCTGATGTTCAACGGGATGTCGGCGCTGTCGATGACCCCGCGCAGGAAGCGAAGCCACTCGGGAAGGAGCCCTTCCGGCTTGTCGTCGATGAGGACATTTTTGCAGTAAAGCGAGACCCCGGCCTCCATCTGCCCCATGCCGAAGAGTTCAGTATTTTCAGTCGGCGCATAGAGCAGCGCATTAATCTCGATCGGCATGTCGGCCGTGAAATGCATGCGGTAGCGTGGCTCGTCGAAGGCCTTGGCGGTGAATTTGTAGAACTCGTTGTATTGCTCGTCGGTGACCTCGGATTTTTTCTTCCGCCAGATCGCCTCGACCGTGTTGATCCGCTCCCCGCTCATGAGAATGGGGAAAGAAACAAAGCTCGAGTAATTTTCGAGAATTCGCTTCACACGACCGTCTTCGGCAAACTCGGCGCACTCTTCACGAAGCTTGAGAATGACCTGTGATCCCCTCTCGATTTCCTCTCCGGAATCTTCGATCTCGTAGCCTGTTTTTCCATCGCTGGTCCAGATGAGGCTTTCCCCTTCCGGCTTCCACGAGCGGGTGCGGACGACGACTTCGTCGGCGACCATGAAGGCGGAGTAAAAGCCGACTCCGAACTGCCCGATGAGCGAGCTTTCCTTCTGCTTGGATTCCTCCATCGCTTTCACGAATGCCTTTGACCCGGAGTGGGCAATTGTGCCAAGATTTTCATGCAACTCGTCGCGCGTCATGCCAAGGCCATGATCAGAAATCGTGATCGTTTTCGCCTCTTCATCGACGGCGATAGTGATGTTCAGCTCCAGTTCAGGCTGGTGGATTTCGCTTTCAGTCAGCTGCGTGTGGCGCAATTTCTCAAGAGCGTCGGAGGCATTCGAGACGAGCTCGCGAACGAAGATTTCTTTGTCCGTGTAGAGCGAATTGATGACAATATCGAGGACCTGGCTGACCTCTGCCTGGAACTCACGTTTTTCGGGTGCTGCTGTAGATGACATTGGTTTTTCAGAAGTAAATTGAGAGGCGTGAAAATGGTGACCCCGCGCCCGATGTCAAGCGATCCTGCGGAAAGGATCTGTTTTTGAAAAAAGGGAGGCGTGAAAGGCGATTCGGATTGGAAGAAGAAATAGCCCGGGAGTGATCACTACGGCACCGGTTCCCGCCTCGACTGATTCCGCTGAGGGAGAAGCTGAAACAGCTTTCGGCGGTTCGGTTCGCCTCCGATTTCCGCCTCATCGGCAGCGGGGTTTTCCCGCTCCTTTTTCGATTCACCGAAGAGTCCCTGACCGATAAGCTTGAGCCCCTCAACCGGGATATTCGTGATCTCCGTGATCGCCTGCGCCGGAATCCTACCGAGATTGGAAATGTGCTTTGCCTTCCAAACCGGCTCCTGAACCGTCCCCGTGCAGGAAAAAGTGAGGAGCTCGCTTACCGGAGTGAGGACTGCCCTCGTGATCCCGTCTCTTGGATTCACGATGGCTTCGAAATCGACGGATTGATCCACCAGCGAAACCTGCCCCGCCGCGCGCACCCGGAAAGTGTCGGTAAAAGCTTCGAGGTCATCGGTTTTGAGCACCCCATTCTCTATCGTGAGACTAGCCGAGGCCTCGCGGGCAATGCTGTGCCCGGCGTTCTCCTGATTCGGATTGGCTTTTGCAATCGCTTTCGAAAGCGGGCCGAGAACCGGAATCGCAAACAGATTTCCATTAGTGATTCCGAGTATGCCATGGCCATTGTAGGTCTCGATCTGAGCTGCATTTCCGGAGAGGTTGAACGTTCCCGCGACAGATCCCTTCACTGATTCGGTATCGGCATAAAGTTTGGTGACTGCCTCCATTGGAATGCCTGAAATCTGCATCGTCGCGTCGAAGGGGCGATCCGGCGAACGCACATTTTTTGCATCGTATTCAAGGCGCAATTCACCACCTAGAACATCCGCCCGCATCGACCGCAAGTGAACGCGACTGCGATCCACCGCGAGCGTTCCCGATGAATTCGTCAGACGCAGCGTCTTCCCGATAAAATCGTATTCGGCAAGGCCCTCACTTTCGAAGGAGATTTCAACCTTGGTTCGCCTTGGCTCATCCCCCACTTCCTCGGGGTGCCTTGAGTCCAGCGTTCCCGCAAGCCTGACAAGGGGAGGATTTTCAAACCGGTAAGCATTGAGCGCGCTCGCCAGTTTAGGGCTGAAAGCCTTTGCTCCCGCTGACAAGGGAACAGTGGACTCAACGCCTTTAACCTCCCACAACTTCAACATCATATCATGCTGAGCGACTTCGGCATCGATCCGTCCGTCTTCCCTCACTAGGGCGATGTTTCGAAACCACTGGAGGACCCCTTCACTCTCGAAATCTGCCTCCATCTCGACGAACTCCACGCCATTGAGTGCAAAGTTCCTCAGATCGATGACGCCTTTATTCTCCCACGTTTTCATGTCCCAGCTTTCACCGCGGCCCGCTGCCGCCAGGTAAACCGCCGAAGTGTCTTCAAAGCGCCACGAATCGACAAATTTACGCCCACCCTCTTCAAAGAACGGCCTGAAAATATGGGGATCCAGCTTGATCTCCGCCTGATACTGAATCGTCTCCTCTCCGCCTTCCGGATCGAACTTCAAGTTCAGAAAAGCGACGCCTGACTGGTGATCGAGTCGAAGATTCCTAAGGTAGTATTTCTCCCCCGAAAGACTGAATCCGAAATCGAGTCCCGTAAAAACCGTGCCCCGGGAAACGAAACGCTCCGCCAGGAACTCGCCCATGATTTCCCCCGGAAATCCGACCCAATTGGTCCCGAGAAGTCCGAAATTCAGATGCCCCGTCGCTTTGAATCGGGGAGGATTAAAAAACACGACTTCGCCGAGACGACGATCCTGCACGAAGAGACCTGCGAGCTTGGGGATATCAGCATCGGATTCGAGCTGAAATTCAAAAAGTCCCGACCCCTCATTCCAGTTCCCTGAAAGATTGAGTTCGCCCTGCTCATCACGAATCACCATTTCTTCAATCGAAGCAGTGCGATCTAATCCGTCGAAAAGAATTCGACCAGACAACTCCTCGATTTCATACGGCTGACCCTTTTTCCGGAAATTTCCGGACTCGATCACCGCCTCTGCCGTGATTGTTTCCAACTCATCGAGATCGCCACGAAACTCGATCGTAATCTGCGGTTGCTCCCCCATAAAGTCATACTTCCCGAGTTCGTTGAGAGTGGCGAGGAGTTGAGATCGGACATTCAAAAATCGATCCGTCTGACTCGGACTCTCTTCCGCCTCATCTCCATCGAGGCTCCGCGGAGGACGGATCAAAGTTCCCTTCAGATAGACATCAAGATCAGCGACCGAAGCCTCAACCTTGACGATTTCGATCATGCTCTCGGTAATCACGATCCGGCCCGAGAGTCCCTCCACTTGGAGGCGTCGGCCGTCCGGGTTTCCCGGCTCAAGCGGGAGTGACATCCGCGCCTCCTGAACATCGAGGGTGTTCACCGAGACCTCTTTACTGAGGATCCGGCTCAGG
The DNA here is from genome assembly GCA_964583035.1 of uncultured Akkermansia sp. GTDB lineage: Bacteria > Verrucomicrobiota > Verrucomicrobiia > Verrucomicrobiales > DEV007 > Arctic95D-9. Next base: position 29,329 of record CAZOUP010000052.1, on the reverse strand, counting down.
TCGACATCGAGATAGACATCATTCACGAAAGCGACCGGCTGGGTTCTTTTCGCATCCTGGAAAAAGGTCACATCTTCGGCGACGAGACCGCGAAAGGCTCCCAGGGTGACCTTCCCAATGTTGGTGTAATATCCGCGCTCACTGAACTCATCTTCGATTAGGTTCCGCCAGCTTTCCGTAAATCCCTGTTTGCGAGCATAGATAGCTCCCCAAATCACGAACGCTGTCGCAATGAGGCAAAAGAAAACAAACAATCGACGTATCCAACGCATCAGTGAAAAAAGCCCGGTGCCCGGGGGTGGCAATGATCCTCGAAAGCATCCTGTCTCTCCGGAAAAAAGCCAGCCCGATCCGGGTGACATAGACAATAACGATTGGAGACTGGGAATCCTTGGGATAATCTCCCCTCTTCAACCATGAGAATCATTGCCGGCGAGGCCGGAAGCCTGAGGCTCAGCGTTCCTCCATCCATCACCCGACCCACGACTGACCGGGTTCGCGAGGCCGTGTTCTCCTCCCTCGGTGAACGGCTTAGCGACGCGGACGTTCTCGATTTGTTCGCCGGCTCCGGATCACTCGGGATTGAATCTCTGAGCCGGGGCGCGGCCTCCGCCGTTTTTGTCGATAACAGCGCCGCCGCCGATAAAGCGATCGAAACCAATCTCAAAAGCAGTCGGCTTAGCGGCGGTCGCTTCGTGCGGCGCGACGTTTCCGGCTATCTCTCCACCGCTCCCGAAGCACACTTTGATCTCATCTTTGCCGACCCACCCTACGCCCGGGACGACGAAACGACTGCGCTTCTCGCCTCCATTCTCACCCACGATGGACTGGCCGGGGCATTAAAACCGGGCGGACTGCTCATTCTTGAAAGCTTCGCCAAAGCTCCCCTCCCGGAAAGCCCGCTCTGGAATGTCACCAAAGAAAAAGTCTACGGGAAAACCCGCGTCAGTTACCTGACTCCGAACTCCTGATCCCATGCCAAGAGCGCTTGTTTACCTGATCTACAACAGCCTGCTGCCCTTCGTGCTCCTGCTGGGATTTCCCTCGTTCATCATCAAGGGCATCCGTCGCGGGGGTCTGAAGCGAAATTTCCGCCAGCGCTTCGGTCATTTTCGCCCTGAGATTCACGAAGCCATCGCCGGAAAAGAAGCGATCTGGATTCACGCGGTCAGCGTTGGCGAAGTGTTTCTCGCCCTGAAAATGATCGAGGCGATGCAATCGCGCGAGCCGGAGCAACAGATCGTCCTCACGACGACGACCACAACCGGGCATGCCATTGCGGATGAAAAGACCTCCGCCACCCTTACCGTGATCCACAATCCGGTTGATCTCCCCTGGGTCGTCGCACGAGTCCTCGATCTGATCCAGCCGCGAGCCATCGTTCTCGTCGAGTCCGAAATCTGGCCCAACCTGCTTGCGGCCGCCGGGAAACGCGGCATCCCGGTGAAACTTGCAAACGCACGACTTTCCCCGCGATCCAGTCAGCGCTATGCAAAGTTTCGTCCTTTCGTTGAGCCGATCTTTTCACAACTCGAAGCCGTCAGCGTGCCCTTTGAAATTGATCGCCCTCGCTGGAGTGCGCTCGGCATTCCTGAAGAGCGGATCGAAGTCCTCGGCAGCGTGAAATTTGATCAGGCCGGTGGAAATGAAATTTCCAATCAGAAAGTCGCAGAAATCCGTGATTGGCTCACTCAAACCGGTTTTCAGGATGGCTCCCGGATTCTCCTCGCCGGCTCGACCCACGATGGCGAGGAAGCGCTCATCGCGTCAGTCTTTTCCCGACTTCGCGAACAGCTCCCTGATCTCGCTCTCGTCATCGTGCCCCGTCATGCCGAACGAGCCGGCGAAATCGCAGGGCAGCTCTCCCAGGCAGGCTTTACAACCCTGCTCAAAGCTGGACCTAACAGGGTTCAGTCATTGACCCAACAGGGTTCAGTCGATCCCGCCACTCACGTGTGGCTCGCCAACACCACGGGAGAACTCCGTGCCTGGTTTCACCTCGCCGAAGCCGTCATCATTGGAAAAAGCTTCTGCGGGGAAGGCGGTCAAAACCCCGTCGAACCGATCCTCGCGGGCCGACCTGTCATCGTTGGTCCGAACATGCAAAATTTCGCTGAAGTGATGGATGATCTCGTGTCCGTCAATGGGATCAGGCAACTCTCGTCGTCCGAAGAGTTGGAGTCTGCCCTTCTCCACATTTTTCAGAATCCAGAGGAAAGCGCCGCCATGGCTGAGCGCGGCACCGGGGCGATGGCCCGCCATCTCGGCGCCGCCGAAAGAACTGCCCGTTTTATTCTCGGTGATTCCTCCCCATCGTAGGTTTGAGCGTGATCCTGAGGTCAACAAATCCGTTGCTGGACAGAGCGGCCCATCTCCTACACTCTATCGTCTTATGCGCCCCAAGTCGGGGCGTGACTTCCATGTCTGAAATTTCCGAAATATTCTCTCAATGGTGGACTGTCCTGCTGGCTTACTTTGTCGGCGCGACGCCTTTCGGCTTTCTCGCCGGCAAAATGAAGGGCATCGATATTCGCGACCACGGGAGCGGGAATATCGGCACAACCAATGTGATCAGGACTCTCGGGAAGCCCATCGGAATCACCGTCCTCGTTTTCGACATTTTCAAAGGGATGATCCCCGTCATCATTGCGAAACTGGTCAGTGACAGCTCGGCCGTCCACATTGCGACCGCAATCGCTGCGATCCTCGGTCACAATTATACCTTCTGGCTCGGTTTCAAAGGCGGGAAAGGGATCGCGACAACCGCGGGGGCCGTGATCCCCGTTCTGACGATCCCCATCCTCGTCGCGATCACCGCCTTTCTCGTTGGTTTGAAATTGAGCCGCTATGTTTCGGTCGGCTCCATCGCCGCAGCGCTCGCGATCCCCATTACCCTCAGTATTCAGAATTTCATCTCCGGTCAGTGGGACTGGGTCGTCTTCGGCCTCGCCATGTTTGTCTGCCTCCTCGCGATCTGGAAACACCGGGCCAACATTCAACGACTTCGCCGCGGCGAAGAAAATCGCGTCGGCTCCAAATCTTCAAAACTCTGATCTTAAATTTTTATCATGGAAAAAGCCGCTGTTCTTGGATCCGGTAGCTGGGGTACGGCCCTCGCTCTCACCCTCGCCGACCGGGGGCTCGACGTCGTTCTTTACGGCAACGAGTCTTCCATCGCTGAAGATGTGAATGTGAATCACCGGAACTCAAAATACCTCCCCGAGATTGAGCTGCCGACGAATATTCGCGGCTCGGTCGATATCAAAGAGGCCGCCGCGATGCCCCTCATCCTTCTTGTCGTGCCTTCCCAAGTCGCCAGGATCGTTCTGAAGCAACTCGCCGAAGTCGGCATCAGCAAGGACGCGCTTCTCATCAGTTGCACCAAAGGAATCGATCCGGAAGACGGCAGCCTCATGCACGAACTCCTCGAGTCGTTCTTTCCCGGGAATCCCATCGCCGTGCTCTCGGGTCCGAGCCACGCCGAGGAAGTCGCCAAGCGTATGGCAACCCTTGCCACGATCGGCTCCGCCGATGAAGAAATCGCGGCGCAAGCTCAGGAAGTGTTCCGGCTTCCCTGGTTTCGCACCTACACGAGCTCCGATGTCGTCGGCATCGAAATAGGCAGCGTCGTGAAAAACGTGTTCGCGATTGCCGCCGGCGCTGCCGACGGCCTTGGCCTTGGCGACAATGCGAAAGCAGCCCTCGTCACGCGGGGACTCGCCGAGATGACCCGCCTCGGTGTCGCCCTCGGGGCCCGCGAAGAAACCTTCCGGGGACTCAGCGGGATCGGAGATCTCATCGTGACTTGCTACAGCGTCCACAGCCGGAACAATCGGGTCGGTCGGTATCTCGGAGAAGGCAAGACAATTCAGGAAGCGATCGATGCGATGAACCAGGTCGCCGAAGGCGTTCCCAACGCAAAGAATGCCTACGAGCTGGCTCGCAAGCTCGGGGTGCGAACCCCGATCATTGATCAGACCTACGAGGTCATCCATGAGAACAAACCCTGCGCCCGGGCATTGAAAGAATTGCTCTCTCGCAATCCCCGCCCCGAGCACGACTAACCGTATTTCGTCATGCGGATCTGGATACTCCTCAGTCTGACGCTCATCTTGAGCGTCAAATCGGCGCAAGCCTGGACGCATCTCTCGGGAGAGTCCATCGAAGGAAAACCCGCTGTTTTTCTCTACGAAGAAAAAACAGTGTGGTTCGCCCGCAGCCAAACGCAGGGTGACGGACAATTTGTGGCGACGAAGGATCTTATTTTGAGAGATCGTCAAAAATTCCTCATCTCATCTGTCTTTTACAACGGGTTTCCAGACAAGCCCGCCTGGCCAAAGGAAAAGCGGAACCTTGTCCTTCTCTGGATCTTTTCGCCCGTCGTCGCCCTTTATCTTGGATTCTGGATCGCCGGGATCGTCGTGACAAAAAAGCTGAACCCGGTCCGCGCCCTCGTCGGATTTTTCGGAGGATGGATCCTCGGAGTTCTCATGTTCTCCATTTACCTCTTCTTCTCCTCCCGAGTTGGTGGCGGTGCCGGAACGATCCTTTTCGGTTCGGGAGTCGCGCTGGTCCTCCTCTCTTTTTACATCTCAGCAGTCTACAGCTGCGATATCTTCAAAGGACTCCTCATTTTCCTCCTCCAGCTTTTCATCACCGTGGCTCTCACGTCCACCACCTTAATCGCGAGCGAGAAGCTGCTCGATCAACACGAAGTGGAGCGGTTTTGGAATGAAAAGATTTTCGCGCCGGTCGGCCTCATTGAAAATCCGAATCCGTTTCAATCGATAAAGAGCGACTCCAGTGATGCCTGATATTCTTCCATCCCTGCCGTGTTTTCTGCGGGAGCCCATCCCGCGAAGACTTTATCGGACTCATCATAGGGGCCGCGTTTGATCTCGAGAATGACCGTGTCGTCAGTAAGCGCAAGGACCCCGTGCCAGACTCTTGCTTCGATATCGATGACCCCGCCGACACCGATCCGGTGAACAGAATCGACGCCGCCCTCTTCGTCAAAAATCACAAATCCCATTTCGCCCTGCATCACGAGAATGGTCTCGCTCGCGAAATCTCGCGGATGCTGATGCGGTTGAATGTAGGTCCCCTTCTGCATGAAATTCACCATGCGCTGAACAAGGTCATCGGCACCACGATGCATGGGAAAGAGCATTCGTCGTCGGGGGCTAGTACGGGAGGCGACGATGCCTTCCTCCATTATCTCAGGGGAAAGGCGAAAGACCGGACCAATAGGATTTTCGAGAGCCAACGTCATGGCCACCGAACGGCGAAACGACGGCATCCGGCAAGTGAAATTCGCAGAAGGAAAATTGACCGCGATTATTTTCCTCTCTACGATCCGCCACTATGGAAACCGCAACGCCTCCCCCAATCGATCCCAATCAAGTGCCCGGACAGCCGGTGAAATGGCCTAAAACCATCGGAATTATCGCTCTTGTCCTTGGGATTTTGGGGATCCTTCAGTCAGCGATCTCCCCATTTAGCTTTTACTTTGTCGACGTCCAGATGAAAGCATTAATTGAGCAGGGCGCGGACGCTGAAAAGGTGACCCAATACCTGGAGGAGATGAAATCCCTCTCTCTGATCTCAGGAATCCTGATGGGAGTGGTTGCGATCATCCTCCTCACCGGTGGAATCATGCTCCTGAAGAAAAATGCGAAAGGACCAATCGCACTTCAAATCTGGGCGGTCTTAAAAATACTCGTCGGCGGCTATTTCACCTTTCGCAGCATGGCCCTGACACGAATCCAGATGGACTTGACGATGGGAATGACCGGCACCGGAATGGGCGGCCAGGAAGTGGAAATGATGAAAAGAGTCACCGATTACGCGGTTTATGGCGGGATGATCTTCGGAATGCTCTGGCTCGCCGCGCTTCCCGTCTTTTTCCTGATCTGGTTCGGACGCGAACCGGTCAAAGAGGAGATCGCGAAGTGGTAATGTTAGCCCGGCAAGACTGTCGCTGAATCTCCTAAAAATTCAGACCGCGCGGAGCACGGAGCTATACAGATCAGCATTCTCCCTAATCCCGCTCCGTTCAGACAATATCCCCGTCTCTACTCCGCCTTTTCCGCAGGAGCCGCAGCGGGAGCTTCCGCAGCAGGCTCTGCTTCTGCCGCCGGAGCAGCTATCGGGACCGCCATTGCGGGACGTACCGCATACTTCTGAAACTGCTCCGGCATCGAGTCTTTTCCAAAACGGATGCTGAACATGTAAGCGAGACTTTGCATCTCCGAGCTCGCGGCACTGCCGGCCGTCTCAAGCTTGGGATCCGTCGACTTGATGAGCATCGACTGTCCCATCGCCAGCTTTGAAAGAAGCGGATCATTGCCGTAGGCGAGAGTGAATGCCCGATAGTAATCGTCGAGCGCTTTCGATTTCTCTCCCGCTTTATCAAATACTTTGCCTCTCAGAAATGCCAACTGGGCGAGTTGGGGAGTGGGAAGTTTCACAAAATTCGGTGTCGCCAGCAACTTGACGTCGCCTGTTACCGGCTCTTCATAAGCGGCGAGCGCCGACTTCAACTCATCAAATTTTTCCTCCCCGAGAAGAGACCAGAGCTTCATGTACTCGAGGTCCTTCTGGTAGCGCTGATCCAGCTTCGTCTCGATCGTCTTCGCGACCGGAGCATTCACGACCTGCGCGAGGAGCGCATAGCGCCCCGAGCGACGAAGGCTCTCCGCTTGATAGAAAATCGCCTCTGTCGCAAAGTTCTGCGGCACATTCAAGATGATTGCGTATTCGCGAGCGACTTTGCCAAACGCGGATGCCGCTTCCGTGTACTGCTCTGCTGCATACAGAGCGCGCCCTTCCGCAAGTGCTTCAACACGCTCTTCAAAACGGATCAGCTTGTCGAGCCCGTCACCACGGATTTTGTCGTAAGTGATAAGTTGGCCCGCCCCACCGGCAGTGGTCGCAAAGAGGATTCCGTTCTCGTTAGAATTCTGAACGTAGCCCTGTGGATTTCCTCCCGCAGCAAGACCGAGAGTAGCGGGTGTCTCTTTGACCTGCGCTTGGAGCGCAGAGACAGCGAGAACAACCAGAGCAAAGATACAAAGTGATTTTGTTTTCATCAGAAAAGCAGTTGGAGCGAAATTAAATATTCAGTTCAAGGACGATTGCGGCCTCTTCCTCGGGAGTGATGCTCATGTCCGTTTTCATGACATCGATATCACGGCGGAGGCGACGGAGAGCCCCGGATGGCGAGTCTTCGTCCGTCCATCTTTGCCACTGGTAAAGGTACTTGCGGGTCAGCTTATAGAGCGCGAGCTGCCTTGCCCTTTTCGCCGCTATTTCAATTTCAGTGTCGGTCGGCATCTTCTCGAAGTCCTCAATGCTATTGGGAATGTATCGCTCCCATGCCTGAGTAACCCAGTCAGGGAACGCTCCATAGGCTCCGACAATCGCGACATAAGCCTGATTGGCTTCGGCAGGCTCGTCCATTTCATCGAGGACGGTTCCGAGCAGAAATCCCGCTTCAGCACGTTTCGCTCGGTCGCCCTTAAAGTAATTCTTGTTCTTATTGATGACATCAAGGGCGTCAAACGCATCGCGCCACCCCTTATTGTTGATGTGGAGCTTCGCAAGATTCAGGTAAGCTTCGGGAATGAGCGCGGCGTCTTTGTATTTATCAATGACACGGCGGAAACGCTCGCGAGCAGACTGCACCTTGCCGGGGTCTGCGGCACGCATCTCGATGATCCCGAGTTCCATCTCAGCAGCACCCTTGAAGGGGTCAGCTTCAGGATTAGTCCGCGTCAGCAATTCGTCAAAATAAGGCACTCCGAGGAAAGGGTTCTCCGTTCCTGAGAAGTAGAGACCAATCTGCTGGAGAGCGAACTCTGAGAGCTGTCGGATCTCGAACTTCTTCAGATCTTCGAAGACCTTCGCGATTTTTCCTTCCACGGCCGCATACGCCGGAGAGTCTTTCTCCATTTCCTTGCGACTTCCCTGCAAGACGATGACCTGCTGAATTTTCAGCCAGGTCAGAAGCGCCTGATTAGCCGGGTCGATCCCGGGAAAATCATCGAGAGTCGCGATAGTCTTCTCAACTCCTCTGATGCGAACAGAGGCCTGCGAATACGAACCGATTGCCTGTCGTAAGAGAGTGAGATCCTGTTGCTCCGGCGGCTGATTGCCAAGGAAGAGAATCATCTTTTCGACCTGGGTGAGGCCTTCCTCGCCGCGGTCAGCCGCTTCGAGATGCTCAAGTGAGAAAACCGAAATCTGTGGTTCCCAACGGGTTCCCGAATAGTCAGGGAAGAAAGCATCGTATTGTGCGAGTCCCTTTTCGATTTCGCCGTTGGTGTAGTACTGATCGGCTGACTTCCAGAGCCCTTCCGCGGCGATGTTCTTGTGATAGTCGGCACGGTCCGGCTCGACATTGATGGCCGATTGGGCGGATTGAAAAGCGGCGAGGTAAGAATCGAGAGCCGCTTTCTCCCATTCTTTCCGCTGCTCCTCCTGCTCTTTGCTCTTCATCGTGCCGGCCATGATGAGGTGGGAATCTCCCTCAATATTCAGGGTCCGCCCCAACGTGACCGAGTCCGGGCGAACTGCTTCCAACTGATCAGACGCTTTGATCGCAGCGGCGTAGTCCTCGAGATTAAACCGGGCCACGGCGAGATCAGCATACGCCTTGTCGAGGTAGGCTTCAGATTCCGGGTACGCTTTGATAAATTCCTCCACATACTCAGCTGCTTCGCGCATTTTGCCGAGAACGAGGGAGTTCGTGCCACGGAAATACATCACCATTTCACGAGTCTGACCTTCGGGATAGGCGGTGATGTATTCATTCATCGGCTCCGCTGCCTCTTCGTGCTTCTGGGTCGTGAAAAGAGCCAGTGCGTAATAGGAATCGGCCAACTCCCGCTCCGGAGCTCCCGCGTCGTAGCGCTCACGCACCCGCTCCGCAATGCTTTGCACCTGATCGTAATCCCTCGCTGCGAAGAGCGACTGGAGCATGAATGAGGACACATTATTTTTCAGTGGATGGTCCTCGGGAGCTTCGCGGTTGAAGGCCTCCCCGAAATACTGGGCCCCGGAATAATCCCCGAGAATTGATGAAAGTCTTGAAGCCTCATGCAGGATCTCAGCACGAGCCGCCGCCGGAGCGTCAGGAAACTGGGAAGCGAGGTGCCAATAGACGGCCCTCGCAGCGCGGGAATTCCCCATGCGGTCGTAGGAGGTCGCGACGAGACGAAGCGTCTCTGCATCGGGGTGAAACTCAGCTTGTTCCATCGCCGCAATCCGATCAATGAGCTGCTGGTACTGAGAGGGAGTGCCGGCGCCGAGAGGGAGACGGGCGAGACCAAGATTAATGTCCTCTTTCACATCCTCAAGAGTGGGGACCATCGTGAAAAGTCTCAGCGCAAGAGGGTAAAGTCCGACCTTAGAGGCCTCAAAGCCAAGAACCCGAAGCCGGTCGTAAAAACCGAAGCGAAACTTATCGAGCGGCGAAAGGCTCAACATCAGTTGGTTCTGATCGAGAAAGGCATGAGCGGCATTCGAAATCCTCTCGATGATGACGACATCACCGCCCGCTGCCTCCGCCTGCTCTACCCAGGACAGGCCGAGTTCGAGCAGTCCCTGAACAAGGAACTGAGTCGGAATGCCTTTTTCCTCTTTGTTATCGAAGAGTTCCTGAATTGAGGCGATCCCCTCATCATTCCGACCGAGCTTCATGAGCGTCGCGCCGTAGCGAAGCTTGTAGGTGCTGTAGATCTGCTCCTGCTCCTGCGCGGGAGGGTTTGAAGCCATGTATTCGTCGTAGAGTTTCAGGGCCTCTTCATGATTTCCGAGCTGGGCTTCGCAAAATCCTAACTGAAACGTTGCGAGGCTTTTGCGGGCATTCGTTGAATCGATCGGGCTCTCAACCCTCTCAGCAATCTCATCCGCCTGAACACAAACCGTGAAAGCAGCCTTGGCGTCATCCCATCGCTGTTGCGGCAACAAAGTCAGGCCGTAGTCAAAGAAGAATCCTCCGGCCTGCGCCCCGTAATCTTCAAAAAGGGTTTCCGTTCCTCCGGCGAGGTCGAACAGCTTGTCAAAAGTCTGCGACGCTTCCGTCGGCTTGCCTGACATGTTTTCTTCGACAGCTTTCTGGTAAAGCCCTTCGATGCTTTCATCATCCTGAGCAATGACAGCCCCTGAGAGGGCAATGGCGGTAATTGCTGCGGTGAAAAAGGAGAGATTCCTGTGGCGACGTATTTTCATTCTAAAAAGTGGTAAAGTCTGTTTGTGTCAGGCTACTGCGCAAACCGACAAAGATAACCGGAGCTGGATCAACCAAGCCGCCCCCTCATTGCTAATCTGAGCGGCACAAGGCCGCGGAACTGTTCAACCACCGACTGTACGGGGGAGAAAATCATTCCTCCTTAAAGCCGGTGATGGTGACATTTCGAATGTCGACATCTCTGTCTGCGAGCGCATTAAGAACGTCGACGAATCGCTGTCCTTTCGCTGCGTCATCAGCCGCGATAATCACCATCGGCTTGGAATCGGTGAGGCGGGCGCTCTCCGCGTAGGTGCGTAGACGATCTAAAAGCAACGGAACTTCCCGTTTCTCAGGATCGGTATCAAGCACTTCCTCGTTCAGGACGATGTGCCCGGAGCTGTTGACCTCGACGGTCATCTGGTCAATCTCAACCTCGCTGGGAGCGCTGGACTGACTCGTCGGCATCGTCATCCCGAGATCGGCCTCTTTGGGGTCGAGCGTCGAAGTGACAAGGAAGTAAATCAGGAGAAGGAAGCTGACGTCAATCAGGGACGACATATCCAATGCCGGATCTTCCTCTTTGGGGGCTTTTCTGCGCGCCATGTTATATTAGATTCGTTATTCGGCTTAGCGTTCAACCACGTAGCTGCCGAAGATGACGTCATTGACGCCGGCTTCGCCAGCGGCCTGAACCGCTTTCTTGATGATACGGGTGTCCACTTCTTCATCCGCACGGAGGTTAAGTCGCGTCGGAATGTTATTGTTGTCATTTCGCTCCTTCTGGTTGCGAACGTAGTCCTCGATCGCCTCCATCGTCGGAAGCTCCTGCTCGCCCTGGCCCCAAATCGAACCGTCAGCGAGGATGTTAACGACAACCCGCCCCGTCGCATTCTTAGCGACCTGGGCATTGGCAGCCGTCGGCGGATTCACGCGCTTATCAATTTCGACAATGATGAGGTGAGAACTGACCATGAAGAAAATCAGAAGCAGGAAGACGAGGTCAATCATGGACGACATATCCATTTGAAGCTCCTCTTCGTCGAGGCTCTCGATTGCTGCTTTGAGTTTTTCAGATGCCATGGTGTTTTCTCCCGGGTTGACTCACAAAATACAAATCAGCTCTCCGAGATGCCTTCCGGAACTTTCGCGAGCTGTTGATCGGCATTGACGGTGCCAACCGCATAGTCAAGACCTTCGATCGCAATTTCCTGCGCACCACTGACGAGCTTGTTGAAGCGGTTTTTGAAAATGTAGAAGCAGAAGATACTGGGGATCGCGACAACAAGGCCACCGGCAGTGGTCATGAGGGCGAGTGAGATGTTTCCGGCAAGAGCACTTGGGTCAGCACCACCGCTGAGTCCCATCGTGTCGAACGCCAGGATCATACCGGCAACGGTTCCGAAAAGTCCGATCATTGGAGCCGCCTGGGCGATCACGGAGAAATATCCGATCCAGGACATGTAGCGGGAGTTCTCACGGATTGCGAAATCGGCGATCGCATCTTCCACTTTTCCGCGACCGAGTGTCTCGGGATCAGTCGCATCGACGAGCGGATAAGCAGTCGCGACGAGACGTCCGAGGTAGGACGGGTCTTGCGCCGCAACATCGATCGAACTGCGGACTCGCACGTCGGCCATGTTTGCGAGGATTTCCTCCTTAAGCGCAGTCGGCGAAAACTTCTTCGCTGAAAGTTGCAGGGCGTTGAAGACGGCCAGCGTGATCATAAGGACGGAAAGGATTCCAATCGGAACCATGAACGCACCCGCGTCCACAATCTTGTCCATGAGGGTCTTAGTCTCCTGCACAGCAGCTTCTTCCTGCGCCATGAGGTCGGGCGCGGCAATAGAAACAAGAAGCAAAACACCAAGGGTGATAAGCCAACGCTTGGATTGGAGAAGTGACATCGTTTTTGACATAAGTAATTCTGTTGGTCTTTGGTAAAATGACAGGGGCTGTTCTTGGGATATTTCAGTAATAGTGTAAAGGAAAAAGAGAGAATAATTTAAACTTTTTCGGAGCCTTCCCCCTCTCCTGTCATTTCGAGGAAGACTTCTTCCAGGGTGAGGTCGCGTCCCTGTGACGTCTCTTTGAGAATTTCATCCACCGTGCCCAGGGCGAGAAGCTTGCCATGATTAATAATACCAACGCGGTCCGCGAGTTCCTGAGCCACATTAAGCAGGTGGGTTGAGAGGAAAACGGTCACTCCCGCCTTACTTCTCTCTTTCAATTCCTCTTTTACGACCCGCGCATTTTTCGGGTCGAGCCCGACCATGGGTTCATCAATGATAATGACCTCCGGGTCATGGAGTAACGCCGAGGCGATCGCGAGACGCTGACGGGTTCCATGACTCAGATTTTCGATCCGTTGCCTCCCGTACGGAACCAGCGAAAACTGCTCCATGAGTTTGGGGGTCTGCTCCCGTGCTCTCGATGCCTCCACCTCAAAGAGATCAGCAATGAAGCCCATGAATTCGAGGGGTGTTAGTTTGTCGTAAAATTCCGCGACATCCGGGATGTAACCGATCCGCCGTTTTGCCTCCATCGAGTCTTTCTGAATATCGAACCCGCAAATTTCAGCAAAGCCCCCGGTGGGTGCCATGAGCCCGGTGAGGAGCTTAATCGTCGTCGTTTTCCCGGCGGCATTGGGACCTAAAAAAGCAAAGAACTCCCCTTTCTCAATCTTCAAATCCAATTGATCGAGGGCGAGAAGGTCTCCGTATTGCATTGAGAGGTTCTGAATTTCAATCATCGGAGGGGACTTCGTTCTTTTTCAAATAAGCATCAAGCGGCATCAGTATTTCAGAAACCGCTTCAAATCCGAAATCGGTTTCGATACGCAACGGTTCTCCCACCTCGCTGAGAAAAATGCGCATCGATTCGCCATTTTCACCGGCGCTGACGATAAGAAGATAGGCTCGCAGGTCGCGGCCACCAAAGGTGAAATTGCCCATCCGCGCATCAATATTGAAATCAGCGAGAGAAGGATCCACTTCTCCGCTTTCCAACATCGAGGCGAATGGCAGACTTTCACCGAGGATAGAGGAAAACGGTAGCGATTGGAGGGTGCCGGAATTGAGCGAGTTCGCTGAGGAATCAAACCGGAAGATCGGAATCTCACTCATCGAAACTTGGGCCTTCGCCACCATGGGATCCCCCTCGAGGTCCATGTGGGCGCTCAAATTCAGGCCCGGAATGCGGACTGAAAAATCCCCCGAATTAAATTCAAGCTCCCGACTGAACTCAGCGGAACCCCGCCATGAAAGATCGATCCCGGGAAAGTCGTTCGACGGATCAATCGTGTCGATCGTTCCTGTCATCGAAAAGACATTCGAGAATTGCCCCGTCTTTCGATCATCGCCGGAACTTCCTCCAATCGTGATTTCGCCGCGGCGACTTCCGTTATCGAGAAGCGTCATCGTCGTTTGTTCGTTCCAGGCAAAAAACACCTCGTAGACCTCGCGGGGATCCACCTGCGCCATTCTTGATTCCGGCGGAGCCCAGACCACGGCGCAAAGCCACCCCATCGTCGCAAGCCAGAAGGCCACGATAGCGATGGTGAAGGTTCGAAAAAGCATGCCCGCAAGATTACCATGTTCAAGCCTGACGAAACAACCTTTCTTCGCCCAAGCCTCAGGAATTCGGCTGATACAAGGCTTCGTCCCGGCAGAAAGCGATGACGGAAGGGGTCATCCACGAGGCATGGGATGCTAAATTTTCCCGGATCGCGCTGGAGGAGGCCGGGTGAGAATATGGCACCGCGAGATAGTCCCAACCGGGCCGTTCCCTTACCGGTTCGTCATCCCGGGTCATGATCACAAACTTCAAAAGTTCGCGCAGCTTTTCAGGTTCAGCCCAGCGATGAATCGAATCCCACTGATCAGTTCCGAGAATCCAATGCCATTCCGTTTCAGGAAATTCCGCACAGAAATGAGTTGCCGTCTCCCAGGAGTAACTCGGTTGATCCCGATCAATCTCAAAACTTGAAATCTCGACATGCTCGAGCAGTTCATCCTTCACCGCCAAATCCAGCATTGCAGCACGCTGCAACCCGGAAGCAACCGTCCCTGATTTGAAGGGGGAAACGAAACAGGGCATGAGAATCACCCGATCCAACTCTGCTGCCGTGATCGCTTCGCTCACCATCCCTAGATGGCCGAGGTGAACCGGATCAAAGGAACCGCCAAAAATCGCGGCTCGTTTCGCGTGAGGATGAGACATCCCTCTACCGTAAAGCGAATTCTCAGACTGCAAAGGGTTTACCCGAAACTGAGATCTCCTTTACCACGGCGGCTGAACGTCCGAAACGTTCGCCCGACGACTTTGAAGGAACCCCTTTCCCGCGGAAGCGCGAGGACCGTGGGCTGGATCGCTTCGAGCGGAGCTCCGTTCTGCAGCGCAACGCGGCTGACACTGGCACCGCCCTGGTATTTCACGATCGTCTCATTGCCCCAGAGACCGTTCGCAGATTCGTAGAGCGTGAGTCCAGCGACCCGCAAACAAAAGCGCGTCACATTCAGAGTCTCGTTCGACTGATTCATGATTGTCACCGGGCAATGGATGCCGACGGCAGACGTTTCGAGCCCGGGCTGATGTCCGGCCTGCGAGGCGAGTTCGTAGCAAAGCTCCCCTTTCTGCGGCTCACCGAACCACGACTGCTCAAGGGAAACGGTCGGGAATTCTGAGAGGACCTGATCGATTTGATCTTTCACGCCGACGATCACGCTCGGGGGAATATTGACCCAGACGCGGGTCGATTCACCATGCTCCAGGGAGATCGGGATCTCGGGACAAACCAGCACACTGTGATCAGGGAAAGCCGGGCGCAGGTCGAGCTCATCTACTCCCGTGCAAACTGCCCAGCGAGTCCAGTCAATCGGAGCATCCTGCAAGTCAGGCCCCATCTCAGAATCCTCCAGAGTCGTCGAGGCAAGATAGACCTCCCCGTCCCCGGAACTGAGTTCAATCAAGAGATTCCCCCAGTTGAGGCGGGTTCTTTCCTGATCAGCAAGGGAGCGGCGTCCCCACGTGATCTGTCCGGTCTCGAATAGCATGAATAAAACATTTCACGGGAACCTTTTGAAATAAACGGCGGTATCAAGTATCCCTGAATGAGCCATAGCCAGCGGGAGGCTTTCATGTATCTCCTGAGACCGTCGGCATTTTCTCCACCCCATTGTCATGAAAAAAATTCTCCTCATCGCCGCGGCGGCCCTCCTCAGCCTCCTCGTGCTCTTGCCCCTCGCGACACGATATCTCGGACCGCGCATGATTTTCGTCGATCCACCGACAGGACAACCGATCGGTGAATTCGACCTTCCCCGCCCCGAAACTTCTCTCGTCGCGATCAATGTCGCGATCCCCGTCGAAATGATGACGACGCTCGCGAACTCGAAAGTTCCCGCTGAATTCGAAGGCGGCGAGCAGAAAGACTTTCACAAGCGCATCAAACGGGGACGCTATGCGTGGAAGGCGGTTCGCGGAGAGATCGCTTTTGAAAACACCGGGGCGAATCTCGCCTTCGCAACCCAGTTTCGCGGCGGGGCCCGGTTCCAAGGCGACATTGATGCGAAAATCGTGACCCTCCCCATGAACAGCACGGTCGAACTTGGCGGCATCGTCGGCGGAACGATGACGCCGTCGGTGACCCCGAATTGGCAAATTGATCCAAAATTTGTCCCGCAATTGCAACTCTCCGAAGCCAACCTCTCACTCGCCGGGATCGGCGGAATCGACATCAGCAATATGCTCAACAGCACTCTGAGCCAGTTCGTGCAAAAGGAAGCGGCCAAGCTCATGCCCGCTCTCAGCAAAGAACTGGACCTCCGGAGCGAAGTCGAAAAACTCTGGTCTCAGGGCTACATCAGCCAGTTGGTGAACGACGATCCCAATGTCTGGATCAGCATCACCCCGCAGGAACTCCTCATGGCTCCGATCAGCTACGCCGATCCGACCCAGATCAGCATGGCGATCGGAATTCGCTCTAACACATTCCTAACCAATCGTGATCCGGGTCAACCCCTCGCCGCCCCGCTCCCTAATCTCACTCCGCTCAACGGACCGGTCACGACTGACTTGAAACTTCCTGTCATCGTCAGTGTTGCAGAGTTGAATGAAGTTCTCGCTCAGGAAGACTTTGAGATCGATACCGGCTTCGGCACCAAGATCGACATTCAAGGGCTCGAAGCGAAAATTGGCCAGGGTGGACTCCTCGATCTAAAAATTTCGCTGCAGGCGGACAAGAGCCGTCTCGGCCGCGGTGTCGCAGGAGATATCTGGGTGAAGGCACGTCCCGTCATCGACTTCGAAGCGCAGACGCTCGGTTTTTCCCAAGTCGAGCTCACCGTGGAAACGAAAGACAAACTCACCACCGCCGCGACTTGGCTCCTCGAGGGAATCCTGACCAAAGGAATCGAAAGCCAACTCCGCGTCGATCTCGATGACTACAAAGAAGAGATCAATGAGGAGGTTCAAAAAGCGATCACTTCCGCAGACCTGCCCGAAGGACTCGATGTTTCCCTGCAGAATCTCCAGATCAATTTGGCGGACATCTACACGATCACCCGACACTTTCCCGAAGGGGACGAAGATCCCGGCGTCGTCATTGTGATCAATGCCACCGCCGACATGGAAACGAAGATCAACTCACTGATTCTGAAACCAAAAGACACGCCATGAACCGGTTTCTTCTCGCGACAGCCCTTGCCGCCTCTTTCGGTGCGGCGCTCAAAGCAGAGCCACTTCCGGGGACCCACCTCCTCGACGATGAAAGCGAAGAGTTCTCCG
Source organism: uncultured Akkermansia sp. (assembly GCA_964583035.1). Taxonomy (GTDB): domain Bacteria; phylum Verrucomicrobiota; class Verrucomicrobiia; order Verrucomicrobiales; family DEV007; genus Arctic95D-9. Next base: position 12,312 of record CAZOUP010000052.1, on the reverse strand, counting down.
CTCGCCTCATGGAGGAAGCCCACGCCTTTGTTGAGAGGGAAATTCTCGCCGCAGCAGAGACGACGATCCAACTTCCCAAAGAGGCGGCCGCCCGCGATTCCTTCGTGATTGAGAAACGGGAGCAACTCAAGTTCACCCTCGGCGTCGTCGATGAGCGCCCTCCGGTTACGGCGGAATTTGTCGATAACTCGACCGTGACTCTCGACGGCATCCCCCTCGGTTCCCTCGTCGCGGAAGGCCCTGGATTTGCCGTTCATCAGATCCGCTGGACGGTCCTCCCGGGATTCATGGCCGAAGGTCTTTACGTCACTCCGACGGGAGCGGCGGCAATGCCCTCGGCACCTCCTGCAATGGTGCTCATCCCCGATGCCGGAGAAACCCCGGAGGACATCATCGGCCTCACCGCCACCCTGACAGGGAGACAACAAATGGGCCTCCGCTTTGCTTCGGCGGGGTTCCGACTCATCATCCCCACGACTCTCTCGCGCCGCGCTTTTCGCGGAGAAACCGGGGACGACGCAGCGGTCATCAAAAGTGATCAGACCAATCGCGAATGGATCTATCGGCAGGCGTTCCAAATGGGTCGTCACCCTCTCGGTTATGAAATTCAGGCAACTCTCGCCGCCGTCGACTGGCTCCGCGCCGAAAGCCTCGCCGACACGATCACGGTCGCGGGATACGGAGAAGGAGGAAGGATCGCGCTCTACGCGGCGGCGATTGATGATCGGATTGACCACGGCTTCGTCAGTGGAGCCTTCGCCCCGAGAGGAGCAGCCTGGTCCGAGCCGATTGATCATAACCTCTTCGACCTCCTCCCGAACTTCGGGGACGCCGAAGTCGCGGCGATGATCTTCCCGCGACCGCTCCTCATCGAGCACACCGATTTTCCCGTTTCAGAGACACCGAAAGGAAGCTTGGAGACACCGCCCTTTGCAGCCATCGATCTTGAATTCAATCGCATTGGCGATGTCCTAGGCACTCTCAGCACTCCTCCCGGATTCCTCATTCACGAGGCGAACAAGGCCGCGCGAGCCGATTATCCTGCCGTCGCCGCCTTCCTCCAAACCATCGGCATCGAGCGCGAGCTGAGTCGGATCCCACCCGTCGCCCTCCTTATTGATTCCCGCGTTGGCTTTGACCCCGCCGCTCGCGAAAAACGGATTCTCGACGGAATGCAGAGCCATGTTCAGCAGCTCGTTGATCAATCTCTTGAAACGCGGCGGGAGTATTATTTTCATGCGGTAGAGCCGGAGCTTCGCCCTGGAAAATGGTCACTCGACCGCGAACACAATCAGCTTTCCCCTCTCACATTCATCAAAGGCTCAGCCGAATTCCGCGAAACCTTCGAGGGGGAAATCATCGGTCGGTTTGAGGAAGAACTCGTCCCGCCCTCGCCGCAGTCCCGCCTCGTGAAGACCACTGAAAAATGGACCGCATGGGATGTCATGCTTGAGGTCTATCCCGGATTTCATTCCTGGGGAACTCTGCTTCTCCCGAACGATATCAAGGAAGACGAGCAGCGCCCGGTCGTCGTCTGTCAGCATGGACGTAATGGACTCCCACGCGATCTCATCGACGCGGGAAAGCCGGCCTACAACGATTTTGCAGCGAAGCTCGCGGAACGGGGCTTTATCACTTTTTCGCCCTTCAATCTCTACCGTGGAGAAGATGAATATCGGTGGCTTGATCGAAAAGCAAATTTGATCGGAGCGACGCTGTTTTCGTTCATCGCGGCGTCGCATGAGCAAAATCTGAACTGGCTCAAAACCCTTCCTCAGGTCGATCCGAAAAGAATCGCCTTTTACGGACTGAGCTATGGAGGTGAGGCCGCGATGCGCCTCCCCGCGATCTTCCCTGACTACTGCCTCTCGATTTGCTCAGGTGACTTCAATCATTGGACCCGCAAAGTCTCCGATCCGGATTTTCCGAGTGGATACATGAAAACAATCGAATGGGAAATGCCCTACTGGAACATGGGCAACACCTTTGACTACGCGGAGATGGCCGGACTCATTTTCCCCCGCCCCTTCTTTGTCGAGCGCGGCCACCATGACCGCGTCTCCGAGGATGAGCACGTCGCCTTCGAATACGCCCGCGTCCGGCGCCTCTACGCCGCCTTCGGCCTCAGCGGTGAGACTGGAATCGAATTTTTTCCGGGTGGTCATTCGATCAACGGGAAGAGTTCCTTCGAGTTTCTGCACAACCATCTTGATTGGCCGATGCCCGAGTAGACGACTGCACTCATCCAATTCGTGCGCCTCCGTCAGCAAGAGATGCGGAGCAAAAAATCACCGGTGCCGTAGCGTAGGGTGAGAACACCCAATTCAGGTGTCATGACGCAACGGGACTTTCATTTAAATCGCATGGAGAAATTTCTTCGCAGCCGACTGGCGGAGGAATTTCAAGGTCGCGATTTTCAGTTCCGGCCTTCGCTGACAATTTCCCGTCAGTGCGGTACCGGGACAGGCCGGATCGAACGCTCCCTTGTTGAGTATCTGGATGAAGTCGATGAATCAGCCGTTCATGGCTGGGCCGGCTTCGACCAGTCCCTCATCGGAAAGATCATCGAAGATCACAAGCTTCCGAACTCGATGGAACCCTACATGGCCGAGGAAGCAAAATTCCCCATTCTGGAAACGCTTGAAGAGGCACTCAGGCTGCAGCCCTCGAAGTGGACGCTCTTTAACTACTCAGCGGCTACAATCCGGACGATCTGTCGCATGGGAAATGCGCTCGTCGTCGGACGCGGAGGTAATTTCGTGACCTCGGATTTGCCGAATACGTTTCACGTAAGACTGATCGGATCTGAGCTGAAGCGCATCGCCTGCGTTCGCGAGCGTTTTCAGATCACGCAAGACGAAGCGGAAAAGCTGTTGCGCAAAACAGATCGCTCCCGCAGCAATTTTGTGAAGCGTTACACCGGCGCTGATATCGACGACACCGGTTCCTATCATTTGATTTTAAATACCGACAATCTCTCGTCTCAGGTCATTGTCAGGATCATTGGCGATTCGATTATCGAGTGGGCCAACGAAAAGGAGATTTCGATGAGGCAACTGAGAGCGCTGCCAGAGCCACTCACCCTGAGCCGCTCGCAGCGGTGAGCTTCTGCGTCGATTGATTTATGAGAACCCCCTGCCCAGGGCTGCTTTGCCTGTCACTTGTCGCCCTCACCATCAACGTTGCCGTCGGTGATGGACGTGCCCTTGCTCCCGTCTCTTTTGAGAACGACATCAAACCGCTCCTTACCGAAAAATGCGTGCACTGCCACAACCGCAAGACGCTGCCTGATTTGTTCAGCTTTGAATCGGCAAAACGCGCCTTTGTCACACTGAAGTCCGGACAGGAAGTGATCGTCCCCGGTGAACCGGAAAAGAGCCTTCTCATCATCGCCTTGAATTCGCCTCATGGGCATGAAAAGGCCATGCCTATGGTTGGCCCTCGTCCTACTGAGGATGACATTGAACTTCTCACCCGTTGGATCGAAGAAGGAGCCGAATGGCCAACTGGTCAGGCCGGCAGGATTCGTCCGCCCTTTCTCGCGACGGAGTGAGGATTTCGATGAGGATTTCGTTCCGGAATGACTTGGAAAAAGACGGCAGGAATCCCGTCGCTACGTGACGAAAATCCTACTGCTACCAGCCTCTTCGAAAACGCGAGACCTTGAAACCTCACGCCGCTGACATACTCGTCAGTTTCGCTCGTCCCTGATAATCCCGGAAGCGCGTCGGGGATTGACCGACATACTTCAGGAAGCTGCGGTTAAACTGCGAGATCGACTGGAACCCGACATCGAAGGCGACTTCGGTGACGCGGGCCCGGGGATTGAGAAGGCGTCGCTTCGCCCACTCGATTCGACGGCGGTTCACGAACTCGGTCAAGGTCATCCCGGCGGACTGCTTAAACACTTTGCAGAAGTAGTAAGGACTCACGCCGACATGTTTCGCGACGCTTTCGAGTGAGATTTTGTCCTCGAGATGTGCATTCACGTAGCGTTTCGCTTTCATGACCACTTCCGGCTCGGCGTTGCTTTCCTCGATGAGAAGACGGTTGAGCAAATCGGAAACCTGAAGGGCGAACGCCGCGAGCAGGGTGATCGTTCCCTCATACTGCTCTTTGCTCATGACGCGCTCAGAGCGCCATGACGTCTCGAGAGACTCGCGCTCTTTCGTGGAAAGGCTGAGTTCATCGAAGCACTCTTCCAGCGCCACCGGAACTTCACCGGGCGCAGTCGTGAAGACCTCTCCAGTGCTGAGATAAGCGAAAGCGCGCTCTCCCGAGCGAATCGGAATGAGCGATTCCCGCATCCCGGCAAAGCAGGTCCTTGTGATCGGCTTAGCTGAAGATTCACGCTTCAAAACCCGCTGCGCGTGCCGGCATTGTCCGCATCCTCCTTCACCGGCATTAAGCTTCCTGCAAAAATCGCTCTGGTGGGCGCCGGCCTCTGCTTCACGCCTGATTTTTACGTCGTCGTCAGCTGGCACGAGTGAAAGTTTCATCCCTGTTGCCGCCGAAAAAGCCTTTCGATAGGTCTGAAAGAACGGTGACTCATTCAGCTTCGTAAAAATACGTTCGTCGGCAAGGGTATTGGTTTCTTCAACATTCATGAGCATCAAGGGGTTAAACTGATGCTTGAAATTTAGGAGGTTTCCCTGAACGGCGAAATTGGCGACTGTTCTGATCTTCCTCTAACGGAATTCAGGAAGCCGCTTACGAAAATCCCGTACGAGCTAGGACTGCGATTCGACCCAGCGAATCGCCGCATGAGTCAGTTCGGCCGCATCGCGAAGACTCAGCTTTTCCTTAATGTGGGTGCGATGCGCATCGACCGTGCGAATGCTGATCCCCATTAAGCCGGCAATTTCACGGGAACTTCTTCCCTCTCCAATCGCCCGGTAGACCTCAAGCTCCCGGTCACTCAGAGAGGAAACTGAAACACTGCTCCCGCCGCCGGCGATGACCTCCATCATGCGGGCCGTCATTTCAGCACTGAGAAAAATTCCGCCACTCAACACCTGTTTCACCGCAGTCTCGAGAAGGTCCGCGGCACGATCTTTCATCATGTAACCACGTCCACCGGCGCGGAGAACGCGTTCGGCATAAACTTCCTCGTCGTGTGAGGAAATGACGAGACACTTGATGCCTTCGTGAAGCACCCTCAGATCTTTGATTAATTCAAGCCCGCTGCGATCCGGCAGGGAAACGTCGACAATCGCAAGATCGATGCCTTCCGCCTGGTCGAGCAGGTGCAATGCTTCGGTCGCAGAACCCGCTTCTCCGGCGACCTCCACTCCGGCAATTGATTTGATCAATTGAGACAGGCCGAGGCGCATGATCGGATGATCATCCACGATAAACACCCTGGATTTAGATGGTTCGCTCATGTCGTCATTACGAAGGGCAGGCGGCACCGAATTTCAGTACCTTCTCCGAGCGCAGCAGAAACGCTGAAGGAGGCGCCAACCACTTCTGCGCGACGTTTCATCGTAAAGAAACCCATTCCATCTGATTCATCGTTAGGTTTCATCCCCTTCCCGTCATCCTTGATCGAGAGCTCAAGTCTGTCATCCATCATCTTCATTTCCACTTGGATCGCATCACAATCGCTGTGTTTGATCGCATTCGAAACAGCTTCCTGAGTTATGCGGTAAAGCTGAATCGCAACATGAGAAGGCAACTGCTCGTCGAGCCCACTGCCAACAGTAAGAGCGGCACGGCATCGAATACCGTAAAGGCCCTCCTGATGTTGAACCAAATCCTCGATCGCCCGAATCAGGCCTTTTGTCTCCAGCACCGTCGGAACGAGCCCCTTCGCAATTTCCCGAGCACGAATTCCCGCCTGCCCAACCATTTCGGTTACCTGCTTGAGAAGCTCTGCCTCGTCCGGATTTGATTCGCGGAGTTGCTGTTCGATAACCTTTGTCAGACAACCAATACCGGAAAGTTGCGAGCAAAGATCATCGTGCAAATCTTGACCGATTCGTTGCTGCTCGAGTTCACTGATCCGAACGATTTCAACCTCGAGACGCTTTCGCTGGGTGATGTCAATAATCGATGCAAGAACGTAAATCTCACCCTCTTCCGGAAGGGGTGTCAGGGCGATCTCAACCGGGAATTCCTCCCCATTCTTTCGCACCGCATAAAGATCCCGACCGGCTCCCATCGCTCTCGTCTTAGGGTCTTCGTGAAACTTTCCGCGCCTTGCCGGATGCTCTTTCCGATAGCGAACCGGAACCAGCTGATCCACTGAGAGAGATTCAAATTCTTTACGTGTGTAGCCGAACATTTCTTCGGCACGACGATTCACGAGGGTGATTTTCCCACCGGGGGCTGCGACCACGATGCCGTTCGGGGCAGCTTCCACTACGAGCTGGAACCGATCTTTTGCCGCCGGGGCATGTTCATTTTCAGAAGATCTCATTTCACAAAGTCGAGAGCGCCAAAGTCCCGCCATTCACGGACGGCGTCTAATCTCACGCCAATTCATTCCCCGTCCAATCATCAAGCTTTAAAGTCTAGATAGCAGACAATAGACGCAGACCGAAGCTCAATCCACGGAGAGGCAATTCTTCAAATCTTGAGACAATGGTTTTATGGACATCAAAAAAATACTCGTACCCCTCGATGCTTCTGTTTACACCGATGGAGCAACCGAAACCGCGATTCGGATCGCGAAAACACACGGAGCCTGCGTCACTGGCGTCGCTGTTCTCGACTCTCCTGAAATTCGCTCCAGCATCATCCCGGCAGTTGGACCCTACTATCCAATGATGGTCGATGCTGTACAGGAAAAAATTCAACACGCCGATCAGATCTTGAGAGACACCCTGATTCGCTTTTCCCGCGTCTGCGAAGAAGCCGGGGTCGAGCACGAGGAGACCGAATACGAGGGGATTCCTGCGCAGAAACTGCTCGAGTCTTCGATCTTCCATGATCTCATCATCCTCGGTCTTGAGACCTCTTTCCACTTCGAAACGCGCGGCGGTCGCGGAGACACCGTCGACAAACTGATCGATCACACCTCCACGCCGGTACTTGCGGTTCCCTCAACCGGTGCCGAAAATCCAAAAAATGTTATCATCGCTTTCGATGGCAGTTTCGGAGCCTCCCGGGCCTTGCGTGATTTTATTCCCTACGCAGCCCCGTTTGATCCGGAGATCACCCTGGTTTCGGCTGAGCTTCCGGCCAAAAAATCAACTTTCCTCCTCAGCAGCGCGGTCGCCCTGCTCGAGTCTCATGGCTTCAGCAAAGTAAACTGGAACGCCAGTGAGATGACAATTGAGGAAACCTTCACCTCTTCATTCACCGCCGACGCCGATCTCATCGTTGCGGGCATCCATTCGCGGCGCCCAATCCGGGATATGTTCACCGGCAGTTTTACTGCTAAGTTGATTCGCGAGCACAACAAACCGCTCTTTCTGTCACACTAGCTTTTGCACGAAAAGGCTCACGTCTTTCGCTTGTCTGAACAGGGCAGCAAGACCCGTGAGGAATTGCGGATCCAAATTTCCGGCTACAGTCCGAGAACCGCAAGAACGCGGGCCATCTTACCGACCGAGAGAACGAGCCCGGGATGATCGTCCTCCCACTCGTCAAGATGCTCTTTCAACGAATCCCAACTTTCAGCTGTCTTTTCCTGCGCACGAACTTGCGCTGAAGTACCGCTGATCGTCTCCTGAACCCGCCCCAGAGCGGGATGCTGATCAATTTCATCGAGCGCCTCTTCAAGCGATTGAAGTGCCTGACCGGTTTCGTCGTCGTAGGCATCAATTGCTTTGAGTGCTTCGCGGATATCTTCGATTTCTTTCTTCATGGAAATGGGGGTTGTTGTAAAGAGTATCACTCTCCGTAGTCGGCAAGCGAGCCTTTGTAGGCACGATCAAGGAATGCCACAAGGTCAACCAGCTGACGGGCGCTCATGTCTTTCGTCAGATCAGGCATGAGGGCTTCGATCTCTCCGCTCAGTTCGGAGTTTGTCAGGATCGCCTTGTATTGCTCGCTCACGACGTGCTTCGGATTGATAATCGCAGTGATCAAGTCTTCGTAGCTTTTCACGAAGCGGGGATGCGCTCCCAGTTCCAGCTCGAGGATTTTCTTCCCCGGGGGCTCTGCCAGATTCGCGTCGGTGACGGTGTGACACTTCACGCAATTGAGCGCGACAAACGCCTTCTGCCCCTCTTCGACATTCCCGCCGGGAAACCGGAATGGCTTTCTTTCCCCGGCGGAAAGGAAAGCACCGGCGAGTGCAAAAAAGCAGAGAGCGCAGACGAATCGGACGAAGAGGGTTGTTTTCATTACCCTCAAGCATACCCGTTTTCTGAAATCAGCACCGCGCGTCAGTTGTGAGGATCCGGGCACTGCTTGCGAGGCGCACGAATGACAACGGACCCCGGGGCTCCTGAAATGGAAACGGAGTTCAACCGGCTTACCGCATCAGGAAAAGAGTCCTCTCCACCTAAAGGATGAGGACTCCCGTTTCAATTGACTGACTGGGGCCATCCCCTATCCGCAAACTGTCTCCGCAGAAGCGCTCTCGAAGTCTTTCGCCAACTCTGCCTCCGCAAGAGCATACGCCTTGGAAACTTCGGCAAAATCCTCTTCGGTTTCGGGGACTTCGAGAATGATGTGTTCAATCCCTTTTCTGACAAGAGTCACGATGAGATTTTTGACCCGCTCGTGACCTCCGACGAAATAGGGGCAATCCGCCTGGAAACTCCGGAAAGGAGCGAGCCAATAACCGTTGTCACTTTTGTCCTCGGTATCAGCCGCGAATTTAAGCCGCTTTTTCCATACTGAATCGGTGTTTTTCATCGACTTCTCGAGGACATACTGGCCCCGGGCATCCTCAGGGTATCTCTCTTCGGCGGCATCCCAGGCGTCGTCGTCTCTTTCACGAGTGATGAGGCCAAAGTGAATTCCACGAACGCCTTCAGGGATATCGTCCAGTTTTCCGCTGAGCATGTGCATCCCGACAGCGCCGGTCTGATCTTTAACAAATTGCGCTTTCTCCGAATGTCCGGCAATGAAGTACTCGGGCAGTAGTTCTTTCGGAATGGGAGGATGTAGAGCAAGATCTTCGATTGAGTAGTGCTCACCCTTGAACGTAACGGGCGCCGCTGAGCCCTCAGTTAGCTGTTGCACGATCTGCGTGAATTCGAGAAGGCGTTCATACTTCTCATCATGATCCAGGGGATCACAAAGCGCCGCATGCTGGCTGAGCGATGTTCCCGTGACCATGTTCAGGAAGACGTTTTTCCCGTAAAGGTAGGCCAGCGAGGAGACCATTTTGGCGACCGTGAAAGGATGCGCATAAACCGGGTTGACCGCGACGAGAGGGGAGACCCCGTAACGGTCGATCGCCGACTGCGCCGCAATCCATGGCTCCACGTAAGTATCATTCCCGGTGAGGAGAAGGGGCCCGGTAAAGTTATTCTCAGCACAAAGCCGGCTGATCGTGTCGAGATGATTCCAATACTTGTCGCGGTCAAGAGTCCTTGAGGTGATCGCGAAGTTTCGGATTGTTTTCGTGCCGTAGGTGATTTCCATGGTCTGTGCGTTTCAGGTTGGGTTCTCGATGGGTTTTCGATGGGTTCTATTGAAAAATGTGGTCTCCCTCGAAAGGGAGATCCTGCCGGTTTACATCACTCGCCGATTTCGGGAGCCGGTAAAAAAGTCTCGGATCGAATTTCCGCGTGAAGGGAGTGCTGCAAATCAGATCGTCATCGCAGGTCGCCCAAACGACGAGACTCACCGAATCAGGCAGCTGAAAACGGGATGGATATTTCGCGACGCGGGCAACCAGTCGATCAAGAAGGCCTTCCGGCGCCCCGGTTGCAAAAGCGTAATCAGCGACCACGAGGGCATCGACCACGGACTTCTGACGGACAAAGCCCAGCAAATAGCACTGGAGAACTCCATAGGCATCGCACCAGCCGACAAAGTAACGAGGATCACTTCCCGATTGAAGATACCAGGAAAGACTCTCCAGTGAAATCTCCCGTCTCAGTTGCGAATCCGGAAAGTCGGCACATGACGTCGCTTCCATCGGGTCCGTGATAATCTTACCTTCCTCAGGTAGATCTCCCGGGGAAGAAGTCAGAAGCCTTGCCGCACCGGTGGCCCACCGAACCGGATTCGAGAGCGATGCGCTCACCGGATACACATGCATTTTGGCAGACCCCCGCTGATGATAGCCAAAGCGTTCCAGAATCGGATAGATCGCTTTGTTTGGCGCGCCGTCGGTGTAATGAAAATCAATCTCGTGCCGGTGCGCTTTCATGAAAAGCGGCAGCGCTGCTCCGCGATGAGCGGCCCGGACGTACGACGTCGTTGCGATGAGTCCGCGAATCACTTTTCCCTCGTGGACATAGTCGTGCGGGATGTAACCATAGAATCCAACGATCTTTCCCTCAGTCGTCCTCACGATAAGCCCTCGGGGTGAATTCTCCCCGCAAAACGGGTTGGTTTCCCACCACCCACGAATGCGGGTGAGCCACAACTCACAGGTTTGCTCACGCGCATCGCCGGTGGGACCTTCGCCGTCGCGGATGAAATCGGCGAGAAACTGCGCGAGTTCCTCGCATTCCTCAGCGGAACCAGTGACGGGATCGATTTGGTAGCTCATGACTCGACGGGGCACGGACTTAAGAAAGTGCTTCTCTCATGGTTCGTTCAATGTCACTCAAGCTCGAAAACGAGTTGTCGGTGATCAAATCATCTGAAATCTGAATATCGAACTCAGTTTCGAGATCAAAGAGCAAATTGATCGAAGCCAGTGAGTCGAGACCCAGCTCAGCGAGATGATCATCGGGGCTCAGGCTCGTTTCAGATTCAAGAAACCGAAGATGCGGGAGCACCACGTTTCTAATTTTTTCACTCAAGGCTGGTTCGGTTGCAATTGTTGACATGTCGGTAACAGATTGGATTTCTTTGATGTAAAATTCCTAGTTTTCAGAAATGTATCAAATTCATATCTTAAATTTGATATTGAATAGTAATTTCAATAAATTCAATGTCAACACAAAAATTATGGTTTTCATATAAAGCTGCCATGATGATCCCCCGGACCTGCTCCTTTGGTAATGACAGTTGATCCCTATGCTGTTCTGATTAGACCGGTCCCGCCCTCCTCAACTCTCCATGACCGCGCGAACTCTGCTTTTCCTCACCCTGCTGCCGGTTGCAAGTGCGGGCTCACTTTTGCGGGCTGAGGAAAAACTCACGACCGCCCGGGAGGTGCGTTCCCTGACCGGAGTTGAAGCGGAAGAGGGGAAACCAGTCGAGATCACCGGCATTGTCATATTCTCGGATCCTCCCGCCACCGCCTTCCTGCAGGACGAATCCGCCGGTACCTTTTTTCAGCTCGATGGTGAATCAGCCCCGGCCGCGGGAGACAAAGTTCGCGTCACCGGTCGAACGTTTCCGGGGCTCTTCCTTCCCGGCATTGAAGAGACTGAGTTTGAAATTCTCTCCCGGGAGACGCTCCCCCGGCCCGTCAAAGCCACCTATGACGATCTTCTTTCGGGAAAGCTGCACTACCAGCGTGTCGCCTTTGAAGGCATCGTGCGAACCATCACTCCCGAAGAGGAAGGGGTCAGCCGTGTTAGTCTCGCGAGTGGATCAAGGCTTCTCGAAGTCCGGGTCCAGGAGGCCATTACCACCCTCACCCCCGACGTTGACAGTCTCGTTCGCGTGAACGGCCTCGCCGCCGGGCACATCAATCACCGCCGACAACTCGTCGAACCCTACCTGAGATGCATGGGCTGGAAAGAGTTTACAATCCTGAGCCGGGCGAAACCAATCGATGAAGTCCCCTCCGTATCGCCACAGGAGCTTCTCGGATTCAATATCGACGGCCGCGCCGAAAATCGCGTCCGGGTCGAAGGCATCGTCCTCGCGATTTTTAATCAAAAAAGGCTCTTTCTTCGAAGTGGCGAGACCGCAATCAGCGCCACCTTGTTGAATCCGGATTCAGATCTCGAGACCGGCGAGACCGTGGAAATCATCGGCTTTCCAAGGATGGACCAGTTCAGCGCGAGCCTCGCCGACGCTTCGGTGCTGAAGGTCGACACTGATCTGAGCGCTCCCCGACCGGTTCCCGTGAGTGTTGACGAAATTTTTGAGGGAACTTTCGACAATGATCTCGTCACCGTCGAAGGGACCGTCAGTGACTGGTATCGCGTGGGAAAAGGGGGTGTCATCGTGCTCAGAGACGGCGGGGAGACCCTCACCGCAAATCTGTCCGAACTGCCGATAGAGCTCCAGGCCGGGGTCACCGCCGCCCTCACCGGAATCACCCGCGTCGAAGCCACG
>CAZOUP010000051.1:0-34433 GCA_964583035.1 uncultured Akkermansia sp. | reverse complement strand
CCGCTGTCCGTCCACAGGAAGAGAAGGTCGTCTTTGACCACAAAACTGGGGACCAGCGGAACGTTCTTGGTAATATCGTAGACGAGCTCACCCTCGGCACTGCCCGCGCCTCCGGGACGAACCGCGACGAGGCGTTGCCCGGAGAGGCCCTGACCGAAACTCCCGAAGACCAGTTCACCGTGCAACTGCGGGGAGCTGACGGTACGATTGTCCCAGAGTTGATCGATCTCCCAACTGATTGCGCCGGTTTGCAAATCGACCGCGGTGATGCCATGGACCGTGCTCGTAAAGATCGCTTCGGCTCGATCTCCCACGCGGCGGATGCAGGGGGTCGCGTAGCCAGCCAGTTCGGACTTCCGATCGACCTTCCAGCGCGTCTCGCCCGTCTTCCGATCCAATGCGATGAGAAAGCTCTTCCCCGGATCCATGTTCGTGTCGTCGGGGAGGTAAAAGGAAAATCGCTTCGGATCCATTTGGTCGTTTGCGAGGACGACCAGCCCGTCGGCAATGATCGGAGAGCTCGACGATCCGTGCAGTCCTTTATACGGCCCGAGGTCGCGTCGCCACTGCTCCTGCCCATCCAGACTCAAGGCAATCATGAGCAATTGCTCCGGCGTTGACCAAACGACGATGACACCATCTTCATCCACACAAGGGGTGCCGGAAGCGAAATCGTTGTCCCGATGCAAGTAGTGATCCTCAAAGGGATAATCGCAACGCCACTGAATACGCCCGCTCTCCGCGTCGATGGCGAGAATGCTACGTTGACCGTTTTCGGCGTCATCCCCGGTGAGGAAAATCCGGCTGCCCAACACGACCGGTGAGCTACTCCCTTGAACGGGAAGATCGATCTGCCACTGGTAGTCTGTTTCGGTCCAGGTGACGGGAATCCCCGTAGCCGTGCTGATGCCCGATCCGTTCGGTCCGCGAAAGCGCGCCCACTCTTCCGCAGCGGAGTCAGCCCAGGGAACGATAAGGAGAAGCAGGGTGAGAACTGGACGCATGCTGACGAAGATACGCAGAAAGAAGAGATTACTCAATCAGGGCCGTCTCCAGAAGGATCTTTCCCAGCAACCGGGGCATTTGCTGGCGAACGCCGAGATCACGGAGAAAACAATAAACGGCATTCAACGAACCACGGTGATCGTGACTTCGGATCTCGAACTGCTCGTTATACGAAATACACGCCAGGGGCTTCCACGGGTAACCCGCCAGTTAATCCCGGATCGACTGCCGGTTCTTCGCCCAATCGCTGTGATCCCTTGCCCATGATTCCCCGGGGCTGAAAATCGAGTTCCTATCTCATGAGCGCGAGCGACACGGATCAGCTTGGTTCTTTGGCAGTGACGGAAGCAGGGCAATGAATCAACCTGTCGGAGGGGGGTTTGAATCATCGGAAGTGCCGGGTTGGAACTCAGGAGTCAAGCGTGATCGTCTTCCAGGGAGTAGCTTCCAAAAATTGGTAGATATCTGCTTCGACTCCGGAGGGTGTAACACGAATCACGGCATGTCCCCAGAAATTCCCATAATCAAATCGACGAATATACGGCTTCTCTGCAGCGATTGCGGCACGTCGATTCCCGATCGTCTCAGGTGAGTGGCCAGGTTCCAGCATAACGAGATCAGGATGGTAGCTATCGAGCCCACCAATCAGGTCTTTGGGTTCGTCGTCAAGATGGTAGGCGACGCTGCTGACCGCCAATTGCGTAAAGGCCCCTTCGGAGGTGGCACGCTCCACCAGTGAGTATTTGTGAAGGTGGCCACAAAGGACAATGGCATGATGTCTCCCTAACAACTCAACGAGTTTTGCCCGCTTTGCCTGTCCCGATTCACTGTTACCAAAAACAGTCCAGGTTGACCGCGCATTATAAGGCACCACAGGCGGATGAACCACGAAAAACAGACGCTGGTTGGGATTCCGATTCTCCAATAGTTTTTCGAACCATCTGAAGCTTTCAATATGGTAGGCATCAAAATAGACAAATAGATTGCTGTCAGCCTCTTGACTGAAATGGGCCGCCGCAGGCTTGTTCTTATTCAGGGAATCTCCAATAAACGGAATAACGAATTCGTTATAGGCTTCAACCGATCCCGGACCGGTGATATCATGGTTTCCTTTGGTCACCAGGAATGGAACGCCAAAATCCTGCTTCCTCAAAAAATTGATCGCATCTTCGCAATGCCTCTTCGCCAGTTGCTCGCTGCCACAAAGTCCCTGAACGAGGTCTCCGATCTGAACAATTTGAGAGCACCCGTTTCCCTGGATCGTTTTCTTCAAGCTCCCCATCAGTAAAGGAAGATTCTCACTCGTGATCCGTGAGTAGCTCTCAATCTGGCGAATGGAGTTGGGGTGTTCCTTCGAGACCCAGTCGAAGTCGTGGTGATCCAGTTGATCGTAGTGAATGTCTCCAAGCAGCGAGAAGGTTAGCCCCTCGTTGTTAGAACGCGAAGAAGTCGCCGCCCGGCAAGTTCCAGGTCCAGCGATGAAACCGGCTCCAACCGCCGCACTGGCATTGGTGAGAAATTTTCGACGAGTTAAGTTCATATCGATAGTAAATCTGGATCTAACGAGGGTCCCGGGAAATAGCACCCTGATTGGTTCTCCGTCGACAAGGGAAAAAACCGCCCCTGTTTTATCACTGCGTCGCAGGCTCAGCAACAATTCTTAATACCACCCTCACACACTTCCCAACGGCCCACCGAATGCTGTGAAATAAAGGCTATCCGTGCCCGGCAACAGTTCCGGTTCGATGGTGTCAGCTCGTCGTAACTTCCGCAGGAGGGGGAAGCGCGCCCGGGCCAACGACCCAAAAATGGGCAGGGAACTTTTGTTCGCCTCGCTCATGATGTGGATTGATGAACGCCCAATTCTTCCTGAGCCGCGTTGTTCATTCACGATGAGAATCAAATCACTCCTGTGGGCTGAGCCCGAGCTGTTCGAGGACCTCCGTTGGAGGCCCGTTCCACTCCACCATGGCCACGTTTCCCCGGTAACCAATATCTTTCATTCCTTCCGGAGTCGTGTAATAGCCCCCGGCAACAAGATTCCTCAGTGTGTAGAAAAAGCTGCCCGGAAACTCCCGGCGATTCTTCTTTGCTTCGATCGCAATGTCCTGACAAATCGTTAATTGCGCCCCTTCGCTCAGTGAAACAAAGTGATCAGCACCCCTGCGTTGAGCTTCCTCCTCAAGCCAGTCGAGCCCTTTCAGGATGAGCAGCCGATCTCCTTTCTGTTCCTCATAAGGAGAGCTGATCCATTCATCGACAAAGTCAGGCACGCCCAGCGCAGACGCCGAAGGCGAGGTGTCGTCGGCAGGAATAATAATATCGCTCAAGACGATGACGAGCGAACGCTGGGATTCCGAAAAAGTAAGCGGCCATAGTTCGCCCGGCTGATAGGCTTTCGTTAGGTCGGGGTCGGGACCATAACCAACCCCCGCCGGTACTGCAGCGGCAAAACTTTCGCCGCCGCTTAATGGAAAAGTTACCGAAGCGGCAGACACCCATTTCAGGGCGGTCCTACGATCGATTCGCCGCGTGGAGTTGCCTGAATTTTCTTCACTCATTTCCATCACACGTTTCCTTTCTTCATTTCCGCCATCAAATGATCGGCGGCCCGCCAGGCCACTGCCATGATCGAGAGCGTCGGGTTTTTATCGGCCGTGCTGGGAAAGGTAGCTCCGTCGGCAATGACGAGGTTCGGAACACCCCAGACTTGAGACCATGGATTCGTGACAGATTTTGTCTGTTCGGAACCCATGATCGCCCCGCCCACCTCGTGAATGATACTTCCCCCTACTTTCACCCCGGCCAGTGGATCGTCTTCATAAGATCTTGAGATGCGTCCTCCTAACACTTCAAGAATTGATCGCATTGAGCGCTGCTGGTCTGCGATCTGTTTCAGCTCATCATCGGAGAACTTCCAGTGAAACTTCAGCACCGGAATGCCCCACTGATCCTTCACTCCATCGGGATCAATTTCGGAGTAGCAATCCTTGTTCGCCGCCATTGCGCCTTGTGCTCCAATACCGATAAACGACCCATAGTAGCGGCGGGCATTTTCTTTAAGCTCCCGACCAAAAGGGATCCCTTCAGTATCGGAAAATGAATCATACTTTCGCCCCGTACTGAGCCGGGGCATTTTCCGTCCACTGCTCACGATGAACTTGTAGCCGCCCGGAAAATCGAGTTTGCCAGCCAGTTGGTCGGCAGCCTTCCACCACGGAACGTAGGCCTGCTGCCCAACAGTTCCATCCTCGTTGTGGAGTGGCAGATTCTCCAGTGCCGGAATTTGGGCACTGAGGCTGCTCGCGACAGAGTCAGTCAACCCCCTGCCCACGATCCCGTGATCATTCCCGATCCCGTCCGGGAAGGCCTTTGATTTCGAGTTAAGCAGGATGCGAACGGACTCCTGAGAACTTGCCCCGAGAATGACGGTGCGACCTGAGACATGATGTTCCCCGCCATCCACCTTATCGACAAAGGAAACACCAGTGGCGCGCCCCTCGTCGTCGACGGTGACTTGGTGAACCATTGCATTGGGGAGAATATCGAGGTTACCGGACTTCAGGGCCGGTCGAAGAAAAACGGTCATCGAGTCAAAGGCAGCCCCGATTGAACAACCGCGGTGACAGTCCGTCGCAAAGAAACACTTCGCCCGCATCCGCATATTCTCCGCGAGTAAGCGCTGCGCCTTTCCATTTCCGGGATGAAGCTTCTTCGGGATGCGATCGGCATCCTGTGTCTCTGTCAGGATAGCCCGATGAACGGGAACAACGGGAATGCCCAGAGTTTTTGCCTTTTCCCTCGCAAGTAATTCGCCTGCACGGAATTTAGGAGGTGGGAGGAGCACGCCCGGCGATGAGTCCGGCGAGTTTTCGATACCCTCACTCGCTCCGAAAATTCCCGCGAGCATTTCGACCTTGTCGTAATAGGGCGCGAGATCGTCATAGGAGATCGGCCAGTCGTACCCGACCCCCATCCGGGACCTCATTTCAAAATCGTAGGGCCCGTTGCGCAGGGAGACGCGACCCCAGTGATTCGTCCGTCCACCCATCATGCGCTGGCGCCACCAGGCAAACTGCCGCTTCTCTTCCTTGCTGGCATTAGTGTAGGGCTCACCGGGGATATCCCAACCGGACGCGACCGAGGCATCGTAAAATCCGTATTGCTTGTCCGGAGTTCTCTCCGCCCGCAATGGAGCCATGTTGGGGGTTTGAAACATTGCCGTCTCCCGGGTCGGATCGAACATTCTCCCGGCCTCAAGAACGAGAGTCTTAATCCCGGCCATCGCGAGAAGATAGGCTACCTGGCCTCCTCCCGCGCCGGAACCGACAATGACCGCGTCGTAAGAAGCTTGTGTATCCGTTGGTGAAATCACGGGCATGAGAGAGGAGTGTCTGAAATTTCCTACCCCGAAGCAATAGCCCGTTCGCGGAATCATTGATGGACGAACCGCGCCCGCCAACTTTCCTCTGCTAACCCGCAACTAAGGCCGAGACAATTCCCGATCAAGGAGGCGGTTGTAGATTTGCTGCCGCTCGGGCAATCCAAGTCCCTGGTTTCGATACTCGAACATCTTCACATTAACGCTTTCCCGCTGGGAAACGGACAGACGCGAAATTTTCGAGACCACTTCCGGGGGGATTGCCTGCTTATCAGGGTAACCGTCGGCTTGAAATCCGTCGCGGATGTTTCGTGCGGCATTGCGGGCGTCATCCAATTGGTCCGGCGTGAGAACTCGAGGGTCGGGGCCCCCGTGAGGTCCCGTTCCACCTCCGGGGCTTCCATTCCCGATCCGGCTGGAAACCGCGACCCCTCTCATTCCTTTGACCGGAACCGGAGCTTCTTCGTAGCGAACCGAAACGACATCCGCTCCTCCGACCCTAATCCGGGCGGTGAGAGTCTCGATATCCGACTGGTCACCTTTGACCTCCAGCAGCTGCCACCCCGCGACATTGATCTCGCGGGAAACGAGATAGGATTGAAAAGTTTCCAGATCCAACATCGTCGCAACCGTGTCCTCTTCGATCCTCGCAATCCCGGTGAGAACGAGCGAACCGGCGACATTTAAGTGCCGGATAAAAGGCGATTGCTCCCGAAGGTCGGCAAACATTTCCTCAGAAACCGGGGCGGGAATAAACTCAGATCCGGAAGTGGGTGTCGTTGTCTCTTCTGACAGCACCAGTTCGAAGTTCCGCCGCAATGGGTCCGAAGGACTCTGTGCCAGAAGGAAAAGCGGCAGAATGCACAAGCAACCGGCAACCACCGACATCGGAAAGACGCGCTGAGAATAAAATTTCAAGTCGCCATCTTCTCAGTGATTTCAATTCTTGCCCATCACGAGATTGCGTTCCCCGTATGAACGGGAAAACACCCGGCCCATGAAAAACTCAGCCCCCGCACTCTAGTGAGGATGGCTTTCCAGATGCTGCCTCAACAAATCTTTTCCGTAGTCATTCCCGTTCGGAGTCCGCACGGTTGCATGGATGTGATTTTTCGTTGCCTTGGAATCCCTCCCGAGGGCAATGGGCCGCTGATGATCAAATTCGATGAGCACCACGGGGCTGTGAATGCGGTAGTAGAAAACGGACTCACTATCCATGCCCCCGATCCACGCAAAGCGGGTCCGATCAAAATGCTCTTCGACCTCTTCCATTTTTACTTTGGCGTGTCCTTCTTTCAGATTGTGAATCCAGAGGGCAGTAAGCTCGAGAAAGGCAGCCTTCTGACTCTCATCCAATTCTGAAACAGGGAGCCCCTCATAGGGAATGACGACGTTGTCATGAAATGCTTCGGTATTCGAATTGGTCCCGTCTTTCTCACTCTTCAGGACCGCTCTCGCTTTCTGTGCTTCAGTCAGGCCGTTGACGAATGCGAGGGCCTGGTTCTGTTCTTCCTGTAAAACGATCGTGCCTTTATAGAGTCCTCCATCAGCCCATACCGGCTCGGACCCGAGAAAGAGCGGTGTCATCACGACCTGGTCGCCGAGAACGAAGTAGTTGATGACACAATGGTGGCCATCGAATTGAAAACCCCACGGCTCGGTTTCCGAAGGTTCCCCCATCATGGTCATGAAATAGGCCCAACGCCCATATCCGTATTCACCCTCACGACCACTCAACTCGGCGATGGTGTGATTGAGCTTCATGATGTCCTGAGTTGTTTCCAACCCTTTCGCACTCAGTCCCGCACCGAGTAATCCGAAAGCCAGATCACGCTGCTCGTCACTCAATTCTTCGAACGAAACGCCCTGGCGCGGCAGACTGTGCTGATTCGCCCAACGCCGCCACTCGTCATCATCAATCGGAAAGCAGGTCTTCGACTGCTGCCCGGGAGTGAGTCCCTCTAGGAAAGCACGCGCCGCGACCAAAACGGGCTCAGTCTCTACGCCTGTTGATTTGATTTCGAAAAGACCTTCCTCGATCTCACCATCGGCAGTGACCCCGACAAACGGCTCGGCGAGAGCCTGCTTTTCTAATTCTGCAAAACGGTTTCCGCCCCCCTTGGCTTTACCCTTCTGTTGCGACTGCGAATCCTGCGGTAGATTGAGGCAGACTAATACGAGGAAGGCTGAAAACGAGACAAAGGGATGATGAGTCATGTCTAATCAAACTATCATGGCGCGGGAAAGTTGTCAGGAAACTGCTCTCAGAGAGTCTCAAAATACCCTGTCGATTCCCTCGTTGCCACTTATCCTCAAACCCGCTAGCCTCCCCGGATGCATCGACGTGATTGGCTCAAAGGCACTTCGGCAGCGGGAATCGCGCTGCTTTCCTCGCGGTGGGTGACTTCCGCAGAAGCGGCGGACGCTCTTTTGGAAAAATTTCCACGGCTCGCCGAGGTCGCGCTCTCCCATGCGACGAGCCTCGGGGCTTCGTTTGCGGATTTTCACCTCATGCAGACTGACTCCGAGTCGCTCTATGCGCGGGAGAGAATGGTGCAGGGCGTCGATGCGAATTCGAAACTGGGCTGCTCGGTCCGGGTCCTCGTCGATGGAGCCTGGGGATTTGCCGCAACCGAAAATCTTTCTGAAACAGCGATCAGGAAGGTCACCGAATCGGCGATCGCCCTCGCGAAAGGACAGGCCGGGTGGAGAGCCAAACCGATCGAGATCGAAACCCTCCCCGCCTATGAAGGGACCTGGGAGCTTCCCATTGAAGTCGATCCCTTCACTGTTTCGCTCGAAGAAAAAGTGGATCGGCTTCTCGGGATCAATCGCTCTGCGCTTGAGACCGGAGCCAATTATTGCTTTTCCTACCTCCTCGCGGTTCGTGAGCGGAAGTGGCTTGCGAACACTTTTGGAAGCCGGATCACCCAATCGCGGGTCCGCCTTCATCCGAGTTTCAGTGTCACCCTGACCGATCCAAAACAGGGCGGCTTTGCAAGCAGAGAGAGTTTCCTTCCTCCCCGAGCGGCAGGTTACGAACATTTCCGCGACTGGAACGCAGTCGAGGAAGCGGCGCTTTCGGTGGAGCAGGCGAAGGAAAAAATGGCCGCTCCCTCCGTGTCACCAGGGAAGAAAGATCTCGTGATCGCTCCGAGTAATCTCTGGCTCACGATCCACGAAACGGTCGGGCACCCCACCGAACTCGACCGCGCGCTCGGCTACGAGGCAAACTACGCCGGCACCTCATTTTGTACGCCGGAGAAACTCGACGACCTGCGCTACGGCAGCGAACGGGTGAATATTTTCGCGGACCGCACCGCTGAGAAGGGACTCTCCACGATCGGTTGGGATGACGACGGAGTGCAAACAAAAGGCAGGGGGTTCCCCATCATCAAAGACGGAATCTTTCGAAACTATCAAATGGCGATGGGGCAAGCCGCGCTGATCGGACGGGACGGCGGCTCAAACGGATGCGCCTATGCCGACGGGTATGACTCGGTCCCTCTCCAGCGAATGCCAAACATTTCACTCCAACCCGGAAATGACGAAGCGGTGACAGCAGAGTCTCTCATCGCCGATGTTGAAGACGGCATCTTCGCCGAAGGCCGTGGCAGTTGGAGCATTGACCAACAGCGCTACAATTTTCAGTTCACCGCTCAGGTCTTTCACAAAATCACCGACGGAAAACTCGACGGGATGTACAAAGACGTCGCCTATCAGGGCAATTCAGTCGACTTCTGGAATGCCTGCGATGGACTTGGAGGCAAAGACACCTACGAGCTCGGCGGGGCCTTCAACTGCGGAAAGGGCCAACCCGGCCAGGGCGCACCCGTTTCCCACGGCGCAGTTCCGGCCCGCTTCCGGCAAATCAATATTCTCAACACGGCAGAAGAGTCCGGTAAAAAAGTCGCCAAACAGTGTGACTGCAGCGGAGGAGGAACATCATGGGCCTAACGAAACAATACTTTGAATCGCTCGGGGGGAAAATCCTCGGCCTCGTCGAGGCGGATAGCGCTCAGCTCTGGCTCACGGAGACAGAGGATCTTCAGATTCGTTCAGCGAACAACGACATCACCTCGAATGGAGTCGTTGATCGTTTCAAGATCGGGATCACCGTAAATTACGGAAAGCAGTCCGCGTCGATTGAGATCAATCAATCGGATGACGAAGCGATCCGGGAGGCGGTGAAAAAAGTCCAGCAAATGGCAAAGCTCGCCCCGGAAGATCCGGAGCATCTTCCGCCGGTCGAACCCGGCGAATATCTCACGCCAATCACGTTTTCCGAAGCGACCGCAGAGATGAATCCGGCGGACGCGCTCAAGGAAATGCGGCCTGTCATCGAGCAGGCGCGCGCTGCCGGCGTCGAGAGCGCGGGCTACCTGGAGCGTTCGCTTTCCTCTTCCGCCCTCGTCAATACGAATGGTCTCTTCATTCACGGACAAGGCAGCGGGGTGAATTTTTCTCTCACCGCCCGTGCAGCGGAGGGTCGTGGCTCGGGCTGGGCAAGCACGCAGGTCACCGATGTCGCGGAGCTGGATCTGGCATCGGTCGGCGACCGCGCGATTCAAAAAGCTCTCGCCTCGCGAAATGCGAAAGCGCGACCGGCCGGTCGCACCACCGTGGTTTTAGAAGCCCCGGCGGTCCGCGATCTCCTCGCTATTCTTTCATGGAACCTCGGTCGGCGAAACTACGACGAAGGCCGCAGTTTCCTCAATGGGCTTGTCGGTGAGGGCGAAGAAGTCATCGGCGGCCAACTCTTCGGCGAGAACACGACGGTTTTCTCGGACCCCCTCTACGCAGCGGCTCCGTGTGGCGTTCATGACAACGGCATCGCCCGGGCGAAGACGATGTGGATCGAAAACGGCGTCATGAAAAACCTCATGGTGCCGCGATATTGGGCGCAGAAAAACGGGATCGCCACCGTTCCGTGGCCGGGAAATCTCATCATGCCCGGCGAGGGAAAATCGACCGAGGAGCTCATCGCGGGCGTCGAGGATGGAGTTCTCATCACGCGGCTTTGGTACCTTCGCCAGGTTCAGCCACAGACGCTGCTCTATACCGGACTGACCCGTGACGGCACCTTTGAAATCAAAGACGGTAATCTCGGTGACCCCGTGAATAATTTCCGTTTCAACGAATCTCCCGCCAACGTGCTGAAGAACATCGTCGCGAGCGGCAAGCAGGAGCGAGTCATGGGAAGCGAGAGTGACAGCCCGATGCACGTGCCGCCGCTCGTGGTGAAGGATTTCAATTTGTCGTCGGTTTCAGACGCGAGTTGATGACCCAACAGGGTTGAATGACTGACCTAACCCTGTTAACTGCTCTGACAAAGGGACTGACTAGGCAGTCCATCCTACGATTCGACCTGAGCGCTCCCTTGCAGGGCTAGGGCTCCGCTTGCTGTTGGAACCGCCATACGTAAGCGCACGCCCTCGAATTCAAGTTGCTCTCTCCAGCGCAGAGCGAAGGGTATGATCTCTCCGGCCCCCGCCCTTACGGTTTCCCACCCTTTCATGGCTTCCTCCTCCCGTCTCAGCGTCCTTCGCGAAGGTAAGGGCACGCTCCTGCTCGCTTTTCCGCTCATCGCCGGACAGGTCAGTCAAATGCTCGTCGGCCTTTCCGACACGGTCATGATTGGTCGCCTCGGGGTTGTTCCGCTCGCGGCTTCAACTTTCGCGAACACCTTGATTTACATCCCTCTCATGATCGGGATCGGGATGACAATGGCGGTGTCGATTCGGGTCTCGCAGGCGCGCGGGGCGAAGGACACGGCGATGGCCCGGGAAGCGCTCCGCAACGGACTGTTGATCGCTCATGTCGTCGGCCTCCTCGCCGTCCTCGGGGCCTTTGCAATCATTCCGTTCTTTTCGTTCTTCGGTCAGGAACCTGAGGTGGCAAATGCGGCGGGTGATTACTTTCTTATCGTCGCGGTCTCGATGATCCCGGCGATCGGGTGCATGGCAATCAAGAATCACGCCGACGCGATGAACCATCCCTGGCCGGCGTTCTGGATCAGTCTCGGTGGCGTCCTTCTGAATATTCTCCTCAACTGGATTCTCATTTACGGAAAACTCGGCGTGCCGGCTCTAGGGTTGGAAGGGGCCGGCATCGCGACTTTGATCGCGAGATCGGCGACGCTCCTCGCTCTCATCCAATGGTGCCGGACTTCGAAGACGATTCATGACTGGGTCCCCCGAAACTGGTTCCGCCGACCGGACGGACCGTCGATCCGATCACTCATCAAAGTCGGTTTTCCGGCGAGCATGCAGTTGCTCGCCGAAGTCAGCGCTTTCGTGATGGCGACGATCCTGATCGGCACGCTTGGGAAGGTCCCGCTCGCTTCGCATCAAATCGCGATCACCTGTGTCGCGACGATATTTATGGTTCCGCTAGGTCTGTCGATGGCGATGACCGTTCGCATCGGCGAAGCATGGGGCGCGAACGAAAAGGAGCGGATGCGGCCCATCGCCGTGAGCGGCTGGCTCATGGGTGGCGCGTTTTCTCTTTCCAGCGCAACGCTCGTCTTCCTCTTTCCGGATCTCATCGCAGGCTGGTTTGTGACCGAGCCGGAGGCTCGTGCCCTCGCCGCTTCACTCCTCGTAATCTCCGCGTTTTTTCAGTTCAGCGATGCGCTCCAGATTATTTCAGTGGGAGCACTGCGCGGACTCAACGACGTCAACATCCCCGCCTGGATCGCGGTCTTTGCCTACTGGGTGATCTCTATCCCTATCGGTTGGTGGTTTGCCTTCCGCTTGGAATGGGGTGCCGCCGGAATGTGGTGGGGGATCACCATCGGACTGACAATGACTGCGCTGCTACTCGGAATTCGACTTTGGCGAAAGAGTCGCTAAGGCTTGGGTGGTGTTGGGCAAAGGAGAACCGCTCCATTCTCCAGTCGAACTTCGTAGTCGGCCAGTTGCGCCGTGTATCGAATCGCCTCAGCGAGTGGAATCCTCGAAAGTTGCAGACTGATCTCCGGAGTA
Organism: uncultured Akkermansia sp.; assembly: GCA_964583035.1. GTDB lineage: Bacteria > Verrucomicrobiota > Verrucomicrobiia > Verrucomicrobiales > DEV007 > Arctic95D-9. The sequence continues at coordinate 22,061 of CAZOUP010000051.1, read as the reverse complement.
TTCCCCTCTCCAACATCGCCTAGGAGCACCAAATTAATTCCCTTCTTTTCCGGATCTAGCTCGCGTGATAATGTTCTGAGTAGATCAACCGCATCCGGAAGCGGCACTTCGGAAAACTCAACTCTCGGAATCACGATTTGATTCACTTTTTCGGCCACTTTTCGATCAGTCGACGTCGGTCGCGCCGGCACTTTTTCCCACTCATCCGGTTTCGAAACAATGACAGCGTGTTGATCAACACTGAAGTTCAGATGGCCTATTTCGGCAATGAACCAGAGAGCCTGTCCGAGCGACACGTCCCGCAGGTTTAAAGTGATCGGAATATTTCTCAGCTCCTCTCCCCCTTTCAAAATGAAATTTATCCCAAGTCCTGGAGATCCACTCAATTCACCGCTCCTGATCTGTAAAAAATCGAGGGCCTGATAGAGCGGCACATCGACAAACTCTATTGTCGGCAACACAACAGACTGGAGAGTCGAACGCGGGCTATTCGCATTCAACACGGAGTAGGAAATCAGAGAGATCAATACAAGGGTGGTCGACAAAACTCTCTGCTCCATCAAAGGATTAAACCACAATCCTCTGAGTCATGGCAAGAGAGGAGGACCACTCTATTTGTGCTCGCTCTCCTGGCGGGTCAGAGCGAAATAGACGACATAGAACCATGAGAGAATGCCAGCAAGGATCGCCCAGAGAATGGAGCGATTACGTTCCCACGAGCAAACAACAGCCAGAGCTGAGCCCAGACCAATTCCCGTCTGGGCTATAGTTTCAGTAGTGCGTTCCGTAATTTCAGCGACTTCGGCGAGAATCATCATGTCGATAATATGAACCCAGCCTCGCTCCACTGCGATTCCAAGATCACATGTATTTTCTAATCGCCCGGTCTGTCAGCAGCGCTCCTCACTTTCTCTCCCTGCTCGTAAATCATCTTCGCTGATCCCACGACGAGTGGATCCATGTCACTGAGAAGCACGTGGTCCTTACCTGAATAATCGACGTGGTTCAGGAGAAACTTAATCGCGTTCAAACGCGCCCGCTTCTTGTCGTCTGATCGGACAATCGTCCACGGAGCATCGGCGGTGTCGGTGTAGAAAAGCATCGACTCTTTCGCCTCGGTGTATTCCTCCCAGCGACCGAGTGATTCAAGGTCCATGGGGCTGAGCTTCCATTGCTTCAGCGGATCCTGCGCCCGACTCAGGAAGCGGCGGAGCTGTTCCTCCCGACTCACCGAAAACCAAAATTTAAAAAGCTTCACTCCACTGCGGGTGATCATGCGCTCGAACTCGGGTGCCTGGCGCATGAACTCGAGGTATTCCCGCGGCGGACAGAAGCCCATCACTTTTTCAACGCCGGCCCGGTTATACCAGGAGCGATCAAGGAAAACGAGCTCGCCATTGGTGGGGAGGTTGGCAACGTAGCGCTGGAAATACCACTGACCTTTTTCGCGTTCCGTCGGCTTGGCGAGAGCCACAATGCGAGCGCCCCGTGGATTCAGATTTTCGGTGAAGCGGGTGATCGTGCCTCCTTTGCCGGCGGCGTCCCGGCCTTCGAAAATCATGACGATTTTTTCGCCGCTGTGAATCGCCCAGGCCTGCATTTTGACGAGTTCAATTTGGAGCAGCGCAATCTGCCGGTCGTATTCCGAACCCTTCATGACCTTCTCGTAGGGGTAAACCGAACTGATGATCTGCTTCTTATCTTTCGTGCCTTTGACGCGGGCCACTAACTCCGGCGGAATCTGCTTCTCGACGACATCATTGATCAGCGAAACCATCGGGTAGGCCTTTTCCATCGCTGATGAAGTTTTGGCGCGCTTCCGAGGAATCTTTTTCGCAGCCGACTTCCCTGCGGTTGCCTTTCCCGGAACCGTCTTTGCCACTGGCTTGCTCGCCGCAGTTTTCGGAGCACTTGCTTTTGCTATCGTCATATTGTTCTGTTAGGTTTCAATCAGGCGGACGCTCGATGTGTTTACGGAATGAGGCCGCAGAAACTGTGCCATGGAAACCCGTCTTTACTTCTCCGCCGAAGCCACGATCACCGAAATCAGGTTTTGACCTCATCAGATTGTCTATCATGATGTCCCGTTGTTCAGCACTCAACCGAACGTAACCTCCTCACACTCTGCCTTTATGGAACCACTCTCTCACGACACCATTCTCGACGCGCTCAATTGGCGCTACGCCACGAAAGCTTTTGACCCTGCCAAAAAAATTCCTGCCGATCAGTGGGCCGCGCTCGAGGAATCACTCGTCCTGACACCTTCCTCCTTTGGTCTTCAGCCATGGGAATTTGTGATCGTGGAGAATCCAGAAGTCCGCGAGCAGCTGGTTCCCCACTCGTGGAATCAGCGTCAGGTCGCCGACGCTTCCCACCTCCTCGTCATCGCGCTGCGGACCGACATTGACGAAGCCTATGTCGATCATTTCGTGAAACGGGTTGAGGAGGTTCGTGGCGAGCCGGGTTTCACCGCCTACCGCGACATGATGGTTGGTTTCATCAACAACCTCGATGCCGAAGGGGTCAAACAGTGGGGGAAATTGCAAACCTACATCGCGCTCGGTCAGTTCATGAGCGTTGCTGCGATGATGGGGATCGACGCCTGCCCAATGGAAGGCTTCGTCGCCGCGCAATACGATGAGATTCTCGGCTTCAAAGAAAAGAACCTCACCACGGCGGTGCTTTGCCCGGCAGGCTATCGATCAGACGAAGACAAATACGCGAGCCTCCCGAAGGTTAGATTTGAGAAATCGAATCTGATTTCGCGGATCTAGGAGACTGTTGAAATAGCGAACCCGAAGAGATCTGCCATCAGATTTTTGGCTGACGAGGCGTGCAATCTGCGGATAGCCATTGCTCTCCACAGATTTCAGAACGAATCTCAGACGGAAATCGGGCAAAGAGATCGAGGACGGAGTTTTTCAATTGTCTCCCAGGCGACTGCGGATCGCCGCACTCGCGCCAGTCATCACATCTTCTTTCGCTCCCATTTCGTTATAGAATGCCACGTGCCTTCTATGACTAAAACCCGATTGATCTGCCTCCTCGTCAGCTTTCCGGCTCTGCCCCTTTTCGCGGAGGAGTTGATCGATTTCAATCGCGATATCCGCCCGCTCCTTTCGAATCGCTGTTTCGCCTGTCACGGCCCCGACGAGGAAGAGCGCAAGGCGGACCTCCGCCTCGACACCCGGGAAGGCGCGCTCATGGATCTCGGGGGCTATGTCTCGCTCGCCCCGGGTGATGCGGATGAAAGCGAACTTTTCTACCGGATCACGCTGGACGCCGATCACGAAGACCTCATGCCACCTGAGGGGAAGGGTCAAAAATTCACCCCTGATGAAGTGGCGCTCATCAAGCGCTGGATCGAGCAGGATGCCCCCTACGCCAATCACTGGTCCTACGATAAGCCGACTCGTCCCGAGGTCCCCAAAGGAAAGCGCTCCGAATGGCCGAAAAATGAGATCGACGATTTTGTGATCGCGCGTCTCGAAAGCGAGGGCCTCGAACCCGCTCCGGAGGCGGATCGCCACACCCTCGCGCGCCGCGCGTCGCTCGACCTGATCGGGCTGCCGCCGACCTGGGAGGAAGTGACCGCTTTTGTGAATGATCCCTCACCGAACGCCTACGAGACCTACCTTGATTCTCTCCTCGCCAAGCCCGCCTTCGGCGAGCACTGGGGCCGCGCCTGGCTCGATCTCGCGCGCTATGCGGACTCCGCCGGCTACGCCGACGACCGCGTCCGGACGATCTGGGCCTATCGCGATTATGTGATCGAAGCCTACAACGCCAATATGCCCTTCGATCAATTCACGATCGAACAAATCGCGGGCGACCTTCTTAAAAATCCGACCCGCGACCAGCTCATCGCGACCGCTTTTCACCGGAACACAATGACCAACAGCGAGGGCGGCACGAACGACGAGGAGTTCCGCAATGAAGCGGTCGTGGATCGCGTCAACACGACGATGGCGACCTGGATGGGCACGACGATGGCCTGCGCACAATGCCACACCCACAAATTCGATCCCCTCACCCACGCCGAATATTTTCAGCTCTTCGATTTTTTTAATCAAACCGAGGACGCCGATCACAAGGATGAACTCCCGCTTCTCGATCTCTGGTCCGCGAAGCAGGAGAAGGACAAGGAACTCTGGCGCGAGCAGATTTCAGAACTCAAGACCCTGCTCGCGACCCCGACGGAAGCACTCGCCACCGAAGAAATCGCGTGGCGGAACCGCCTCCGCCAGGAGCCGTCATGGACTGCTCTGAAACCTGCTTCAGCGGAGGCGGAGAAAATGAAACTCACGATCAGCGATGAAGGAACGATCCGCGCCACCGGCGAGGCCGCTGAGAACGATCGCTACCGGATCGAGTTCAACCTGCCCCCGGAGCCGATCCAGCTCTCCGCGCTCCGCCTCGATATTCTTCCCGAACAGACCTCGAACTTTGTCCTCTCCTCAGTCACCGCGGAATGGGTCCCGCCGCAGGAGCGCAAGATGGAGGCCCGCTTCGTCCGCGTCTCGATCCCCGGAAAAGACAAGATCCTCCACCTCGCCGAAGTCGAAGTCTTTTCCGGTGAAACCAATTTCGCGCTCGCCGGCACCGCGACCCAGAGTTCCCTCGGGTCCGGTGGCGAAGCGAAGCGGGCCAACGACGGAAACACGAGCGGCCTCTACACGGATCGCTCCGTTTCCCACACCGCGACGGAAGCCAATCCCTGGTTGGAAATTGATCTCGGCCAGCTCCAGTCCATCGACCGCGTCGTGATCTGGAACCGCACCGACGGAGTCACGGATCGTTTGCAAGGCTTTGAAATTTCCCTCCTCGATGAAGCCCGCAACCCGGTCTGGAAGGTCTCGCCACCCGACCTTCCCGCTCCGAATCTCGCCCTCTCCACCGGAGGTCCCGTGCCGGTCCCCTTTGACGCCGCCTTTGCGACGCACGAGCAACCCGGTTTTGCCGCCGCCTCCCTTCTCGCGAGTCAGGTCGATCCGAAAAAAGGATGGGCCATCGCCGGAGGCACCGGGAAGGCGCAGCACCTGACCTTAACCCAAAAGAACCCTCTCGAAGTCGAAGGAGGGAAACTGATTCTGACGCTTCCGCAGGAGTCCGTGCACAAACAGCACCTCCTCCGCCACCTCGCGTTTTCCTACACCAGTGCCAAAGAAATCTCCGACTGGGCCGCGCTCCCGCGGGGAGTCCAGGCCCTGATCCGTGAGGAGGCGGGCGACTGGACTCCGGAAGAAGCGGAAGAGGTTTCCACCTACTTTCGCAGCATCGCGCCCTCACTGCGGGGGGAGAGAGCGAGCCTGGCAAAACTCGAAAAGCAACTCGCCGAAGCGAAGCCCGAGACCACCGTTCCGATCATGAGAGATCTCCCGCCGGAGAAACATCGTGAGAGCTTTGTGCAATTGCGTGGCAGCTATCTGAGTCACGGGGAGGAAGTCTCTGCCGAAGTGCCTGCCGTTTTTCATCCGCTCGATGAAGGGGTCAAGCGCGACCGTCTTGCTCTCGCGAACTGGCTTGTCGATGCGGAGAATCCTCTCACCGCCCGGGTCATCGTGAACCGTTATTGGGAAGAGCTTTTCGGCATCGGGATCGTCGAGACGAGTGAGGAATTCGGCTCTCAGGGAGAGCTTCCCTCCCACCCCGATCTCCTCGACTGGCTCGCGCTTGAGTTTCAGGAAAACGGGTGGGATACGAAACGACTCCTCCGCCAGATCGCGACCTCGGCGACCTATCGCCAATCCTCGAAAACATCGCCGGATCACTACGAGGCTGATCCTTACAATCGCCTCCTCGCCCGAGGCCCTCGCTTTCGCCTTTCGGCGGAACAGGTGCGCGACAATGCTCTCGCCGTGAGTGGACTCCTCAGTGACAAAATGCATGGACGCCCCGTCAATCCCCCGCAACCGGCGATGGGTCTCAAAGCCGCTTTCGGTAGCGCCACGGACTGGGTCGACAGCAAAGGGGAGGACCGCTATCGCCGCGCGATTTACACCTCGTGGCGGCGCAGTAATCCCTACCCTTCGATGGCGACCTTCGATGCGACGAACCGCGAAGTTTGCACGGTTCGGCGGGGTCGGACGAACACGCCGCTGCAATCACTCGTGACCCTGAACGATCCCGTTTACGTCGAAGCGGCGCAGGCTCTCGGTCGAGAGGCGATCGCGAAGGGCGGCGACTCGCTTGAGGAAAAACTCACCTTCGCGATCCGCGAGAGTCTCGCCCGCGAGCCGAAGGAGGAAGAACTCCGCCGCCTCCGCGAACTCTACGAAACGGCCCGTGCCGACTACGAAGCCCTCCCTGACATGGCCACCAAAATCGCGACGAAGCCGCTCGGCCCTCTTCCGGAAGAAGCCGATGTCATCGACCACGCGGCGTGGACGATCGTTGCGAACGTCATTCTCAATCTCGACGAAATTTTTCTGAAACGCTGAACGACACCCTGACATGAATCCTTTTCTCGAACGCATTCAGTTTCAAACCCGCCGGCATTTTCTCCGCCACTCCACCGCCGGAATCGGGGGCATCGCGCTCAATGCGATGATGGGGAGCGACCTCGCGCGGGGCGCGAGTCCGGAACCGCTCTCAGAGAAAAAACCGCACTTCGCCGCGAAAGCGAAACGGGTCATTTATCTGCACATGACCGGGTCGCCGCCGAACCTCGATATGTTTGACTACAAGCCGGAACTGTCCAAGTTCGACGGCAAGGATTGTCCTGACGAATTTCTCGAAGGCCGGACTTTCGCCTTCACCTCCGGCGTCCCGAAGCTCATGGGTTCGCCGCGCGAGTGGTCGCAACACGGCAAGAGCGGGATGTGGATGTCCGACGCGATCCCCCACCTTCACGGCGTCGCCGACGACCTCTGCATGGTACACTCGATGCACACCGACCAGTTCAACCACGCCCCCGCCGAACTGCTCGTCTACACCGGCTCGCCTCGCGCGGGACGTCCCTCGCTCGGCTCCTGGGCGACCTATGGTCTCGGAAGTGAAAATGAAAACCTTCCCGGCTTTGTTGTCCTCATTTCCAGCGGGGTGCAGCCGAACGGGGGCAAAGCCTCCTTCGGGTCCGGCTTTCTCCCTTCCGTGTATCAAGGCGTGCAGTGCCGTTCCAAAGGTGATCCTGTGCTTTACTCGTCCAATCCGGACGGGATGGATCGCGGGATGAGACGAAAGACGCTCGATGCCCTGCGCGACCTCAACGAATTGCAGGCCGACGAGATGGGACACCCCGAAACCCTGACACGTATCTCACAATACGAGCTCGCCTTCCGGATGCAGACCGCTGTCCCTGAGGTCATGGATATTTCGAAAGAGTCACCGAAGACACTCGAAGCCTACGGGGCCGAACCGGGTGAGGCGAGCCTCGCGAACAACTGCCTCCTCGCGCGGAGACTCGTCGAATCCGGAGTGCGTTTTGTGCAGCTCTTTGACTGGGGCTGGGATTTCCACGGGACCGGTGCCGCCACAGGGATCACGGACGGCCTCACCGATAAGTGCGCGACGATGGACAAGCCCGTCGCGGCTCTCATCAATGATCTCAAAGAGCGCGGCCTCCTCGATGAAACGCTCGTCGTCTGGGGCGGCGAATTCGGTCGCACGCCTTTTCGCGAGGGTCGCACCGCCGGATCCAATGTCCTTGGGCGCGACCACTTCCCCGATGCCTTCACGATGTGGATGGCCGGAGGCGGCGTGAAGGGTGGCCTCGACTATGGAGCCTCCGACGAACTCGGATTTTCCGTGGCCGAAAAACCGGTCCACGTCCATGACCTGCAGGCCACAATTCTGCATCAGTTAGGATTTGACCACGAGCAACTGACCTATCGATTTCAAGGCCGCGATTTCCGCCTCACCGATGTGCATGGGCATGTCGTGAAAGACTTGCTAAGTTGAAGGGTCACTGCTCCCCATAAACGGGCGCCTTCCAGTCTTTCGGAAGTTTCCCCTGCGGCCTCACGCCATAGGCTTCCGCGGGGATCGGATGGTCCTCTGCGGTCTGCAATGGCAGGTCATCGGGGAGATGCTTGATCTTGAAATCTTTGTATTGAATCGTCATTGCCGGTCCCACATGAACCTGCACCGCGAGGACGCCTTCGAGGGAGCGACCGGCTTCATCGAGGTCGATCAGGTCTGCGGTTTGGTGTCCGTTGATCCAGTGCTGATGGTGATTTCCTTTCACGAGCACCCGATACTCGTGCCACTCGTTCGCGGGGAACTCTTTCACCGGCATCTTCTCAATCACCCAGGGTTGCCCCTCTTCATCGACGATGACTTTCTCCCCGGTGTGGGAAAGAATGCGACGGCCTTTTTCTTCATAGAGCATCCCGTTGTAATTCGGATTGTTCGCGACGACGTCGCACTGGTAACCGGTCACGATGTCGAGATCGATTTCGGGAGCTGACTTGCCACGATACTGGAGGCCGCTGTTGCCACCCTCAGTGACTTTGACCTTCACCCGAAGATCAAGGTTTTGAATCGTCGATCCTTTCCAGGTGATGAAACGATTCATCTTCAGTGACCCATCGGTGACACCGGTGAGGATGCCGTCTTTCATCGACCAGTAATCCGGATTTCCATCCCACTGACCCCAGAGGCGGTTGTTGCCCGGAAGGAGATTCACGAAGCCATCCGCGCCGGGTTTCACCGTCACGGCAGCGGCGGCTTCGGGATGAGGGACCGTCGAGGCTGTGAACGGCTGCGTCGCTGGTTCAAGCGGACCTCCCAGTTCGGCGACACGGGCCGTGGTCCGCTCGCGCATTGCGGTGAGAGTCTCGGCATGGGCAGGGTCTTTCGCGAGGTTCACGAGTTCGTCCGGATCGTTTTCGAGATCGTGAAGGAACTCGTAGTTGTCATGGTCAAAGTAGCGAACGTATTTGAAGTTCGCGTTGCGCAGGCCTTCGAAGGCAGGAATGCGATTGCGCACCGCGAAGTGCTCATGAAAGGATTCAGTGCGCCAGTCATCGGGGGTGTCCGCGTCGATGATCGGCTTGAGGCTGTGCCCCTGATATCGCTCCGGGATTTCAACGCCGGCCCAGTCGAGAAAGGTCGCCGGCAGGTCGAGGTTGAGGGCGATCGACTTGGTGACCTTACCCTTTTCCTCATCGGCGACGCGGGGATCGTGAATAATGAGAGGAACCCGTATCGACTCTTCGTAGTGAGACCATTTTCCGGCGAAGCCGCGATTTCCCATGTGGAATCCATTGTCCGCTGAGTAAACAATGATCGTGTTTTCCGCGAGGCCGGCCTCTTCGAGCGCTTCCTGGAATCGACCGATTGCGCCATCGATCCCGGTCACCATGCGGTAATAGGCACGCATGTTAGTCTGGTATTTTTCATCCGTGTTCCAACGCCAGAAGTAGCGCTCGCGATTGATCGTCGTCTTGAGGAAATTAGGCTGGCTTTCGAAAATGGCCGGATCATTGAGACGCGGCGGATACATTTCGATATCGTCATAAAGTCCATCGACAGCACGCGGCCACGGGAAGTGCCCGATCCCGGGACGACGATCACCGTCCTCGGCGTGACAGGCGTTGAACCACATATTGAGGGCAAAGGGTTTCCCTTTCGGCTGATTCTTGAGAAACTCGATTCCACGATCCACGATCACTTCGGTCTCGTGGCGGAGCGAGCCATCGGGCTGCTCTTTGTAGAAAGGATTCCGACCAATCGCCTCGAATTCGTCAAAGTGTGAGGCCTCATCGTAGCCCTTCGGCATCTTCGCGTGCCACTTGCCGAAGTAGCCGGTGCGATAGCCATTTTCGCGGAGAATGTCGGAGTAGAGCGTTTCGACGACTTCGGGCCGAGCCTGCTCGTGATTGCCCGGCGTGCCGTAGCTGCGACCGGTGAGGCCCGTCAGAATCGTGGTGCGGCTCACCCAGCAAATGGGATGGCTCACGAATGCGTTTTCAAAACGCACCCCGCCCTCGGCGAGAGCGTCGATGTTCGGCGTCTGAACAATCGGGTTCCCATAGCAACCAATCGTGCTCGTGGTCTGATCGTCGGTGAAAAAGAAGACAATGTTCGGGCGATCTTCGCCATTAAGGACGCTGAGGGAGAACGCGCAAACGGCGAGAAAACTGAAAAGGGGTTTCATGACTCCAAATGAACTGGATTTAGCGGGTTCAATCAATCAGCAAAGTGAGAGGCTTTGGGCTAATTTTGACGGGAATCGCACGAATTGTGTCTCTGCCTCGAAGGCAGAATCAAACCGTCGCGGTAAATTTCTTTTCCTTTTCCGAAGGGCATGTTTCAGTTGGGCATGACCGTAATCAACTCTCCTCAAGCTCCCGCTGCCGTTGGCCCTTATTCACACGCGGCCCAAGTCGGAAACCTCCTCTTTTGTTCCGGCCAGATCCCGCTGGATCCTGAGACGATGAAAATCGTCGAAGGCGGTACCGAAGCGCAGACCCGGCAGGTCCTCGCCAATATCAAGGCGCTCCTCACGACCGTCGGAGCGAGTTTTGGCAATGTCGCCAAGTGCACGATTTTTCTGACCGATCTTGGTGACTTCGCAACGGTGAACGGCCTCTACGAGGAAGCCTTTGGAAAGCATAAGCCGGCCCGTTCAACGATCCAGGTCGCAGCCTTGCCTCTCGGTGCCAATGTCGAAATCGAGTGCATCGTCGAAATGCCGATCTGAGGTTCTGGAACGGCCTGAACGCGTCGTCGCTGAAGATGCAAAATCTTCGGCGGACGGGCGCGGTTTTGTTTTCGCTCACGCTCAAACCTACGAGAGGCAGGATCGAACGCGGAGTGTAGCTCTGAGCGTGAGAGAGGAGACCGGCGCGGTTTTGGTTTCGCTCACGCTCAACCCTACGGGAGAGGCAGGATCGAGGGCGAAGTGTAGCTCTGAGCGTGAGCGAGGAGACCGGCGCGGTCTTGTTTTCGCTCACGCTCAACCCTACGGGGAGGCAGGATCGAACGCGGAGTGTAGCTCTGAGCGTGAGCGAGGAGACGGGCGCGGTTTTTGTTTTCGCTCACGCTCAACCCTGCGGGGGAGGGGCCGCCTTAGCGGGCTTGTCACGGGCAAACAAACATCGCATCATCGTTCAATGCGATTGCTCATCCCCCTCCTCTCTTTTTTTGCCTTCACTCTTTCTGCTCAAGCCGAACGCCGCCCTAACATTGTCCTCATCATGGCGGACGACATGGGCTACGAATGCCTCGCGGCCAATGGCGGGGAAACTTATAGCACCCCCCGTCTCGATGCGCTCGCTGCGAGCGGGATCCGCTTTGAGCACTGCCACTCTCAGCCGATCTGCACGCCATCCAGGGTTCAGATCATGACCGGGATTTACAACAACCGGAACTACGTCAAATTCGGCGTCCTTGATCCGAACGAGAAAACCTTCGGTCATCTTTTTCAACAAGCGGGTTACAAAACAGTCATCGCCGGCAAGTGGCAGCTCGAAGGGGGCTTCACGGGACCGAACAATTTTGGCTTCGACGAATACTGCCTCTGGCAACTCACCCGCCGTCCCCCGCGCTTTCCGAATCCCGGTTTTGAGATCAACGGCAAAGAGGTCGATTTCACGATGGGCGAATATGGCCCCGACGTCGCCTCGGACTACCTCTGCGATTTCTTCGAGCGGAACAAAGACGAAGAGTTCTTCGCCTACTACCCGATGATTCCCCCGCACTTCCCCTTCCAGCCGACGCCGGACAGCGAAGAGTGGGACCCCACCGAAAGCCGCGAGTACCCCAAGAGCGAATGGCGCGACGAGTGGTTTCAGGACATGGTGACCTACACCGACAAGGTCGTCGGCAAAGTCGTCGATAAGCTCGAAGAGCTCGGGCTGCGCGAGAACACGCTCATCATTTTCACCGGTGACAACGGCACCTACGCCGGGATGGAGTCTCAGTTTCAGGGCCGCACCTGGGTCGGCGGAAAAGGCTCGCCGATCGACAGCGGCACGCGTGTTCCCCTCGTCGTGAACTGGCCGGGGACGACTCCGGAAGGCGTTGTGAGTCAGAGCCTCGTCGACTTCTCAGACATGCTGCCCACGATTGCCGAGGTCTCCGGGATTGAGGTCCCCGAAAAATGGGGCATCGATGGCCAGAGCTTCGCCTCAGAGATCAAGGGCACAGGCACCGCCGGGCGGGAATACATCTACTGCTGGTACGAGCGCGACGGCAAACGTGAGAAATCCAGCGAACACACGCGGACGCAACAGTTCAAGCTCTACGGGGATGGTCAGTTCTTTGATATCGTAGCTGACTTTAATGAGAAGAAGCCTCTCGATATCGCTGCTTTGGAAGGGGCTGATCTCGCGACCTACGAAATGCTGAAAACTGCGCTCGAGAAGCACATGGCGGTGACTGATAAATCGGATGAAACGCAGGGTAAAAAGCGCAACGAGCTTCAGCGTGATTCGAAGGAGTCGGCGAAGAAATAGCCGTAGCGGGATTGGGGACAATTCCGACGCGCCACCCCTGTCTGAATTGTCCCCAATTCAGCTACTCCTCCGGAGCGCCCACCACCACCTGCGTCAAAAACCACAGTGTCGTCGCAGCCCTAGCCTGACCATATTCTGACTCGGGAATGTGGGACTCATCTTTCTGAAATTTGAGCAAGGCAGCCTCGATCTCTTCGACCGGCACTTCCTCCTCACGGTCGAGATACCCCGCTTTGTGGAGGATCTTTGACAAGCCCGATTGCAGACCGGGATTGTATTCCTCGTCGAGCTTCGGGATTCGGTAAATCTTGGTGGCTTTGTGAGGCTTCTTCACCGAGTCGACGAAGCTGGAATAGACTTCCTCGTGCCCGACAAAAAGATCCATGTGATCTCCAACGATGAGGCTGCCGACATCGCCAACCCAGAAGTAGCCGGTCATTTTATTCCCCGGCGTGAACTCGTAACCTTCCGCATCGGGAACATGCACCATCGATCCGTAGGGAAACTCACTCTGGTCCGCCGCGACGTGAATCAGAGGCACGAGCGGATTGACCCGGTTCCCCATTCCCATGCTACCGACCGGAAGTTCGATCCATTTGCCTTCATCGGCGCGGTAGGCATAGCGCTTTTTGCCCTCCTTATCGATTCCCACCGCGACGGCTTCGACCTCGGCACGCTCATAAGAGTCGCCGGTAATCGAATACTGAATCTTTTTCCCCGTCGTGTTGGTGAAGCTGATTTCTTCGCCCTCACCCTCGTCTGCCGCTTCGACCGGCGTGATGTAGTAAGCGGTCCAGCGAATATCAACTTCGTGCGGATCACCGTGGTGGCTCATCCCGGGAGGGAATGAAGGTTTCGCCTCCTCTTCCGCAAAAGAGAGACCGGCCAAAAGGCTGAAAAAAATAACTCCGGAGAAGACGAGAGACTGAAGCTTCATACGCCGGTTACTTTCACCGAATCACAGCCCCACATGCAAGCGGAGAATTCGTTTCAGATCAGCAATCGCATTTGGGTGGGTATAGGTCGTGTGAGTGGTCGGAACAATCAATTGCGACTCGGCCCCGTCAACGTGAGAACTCCAGTATTCCACGACCCCATCGGAACTGTTCGGAGAGTCCCCTTTGCCGCGATCACCGATAATGGAGTGATACTTCACCCCGGAATTAAACGGCGAGGTCGTCAACGCGACGGAAACCGGAGAGTCAGGGCGCAGGGACTGCACACTGGTGACCGGTTTTGACATATCGACTTTCAAACCGGGGATCTCCTGATCTGAATTTGGATCCAGGAAATCAGTCGTCGTCGTCAACGTTGTGACGAGGACATCAGCAGGAAACCGAACCAGTTTCGTGACGACATTGACGGCAGACATCGTCGCCATTTCTGCACCTCCATGCGGGGTTGAGAGGAATACCGCCCGCTGAACCGCTTTGTCGGGCTCGAAGTAAACCATGTCCCTGATTTCCTCCCTCGCCTCTTCCGTGACCTCCAACTCATCGACAGGCACCAGCCCAATTTCATTCCAGAGACGATCTCCGATATCGGCAACGAGGAGATGCGTGAGAACTCCGCCCATGGAATGACCCATCGCGACAATATCGTGCGAAAGTGGATCATTCCCCTCCGGATCATAGGTTTCCCGCAAGGCGGCCAATTCATGGCGAAACAACTGCGCCGACTCCGGCACCGGAAAGGAACTCGGATAGGTGAAAACCATGAACTGATACCGTTTCGCGATCTCAGGCTCAGAGAGAAATTCCGGAATAATGTCCCTCCAGATGATCGGAACCGAGATCAGCCCGTGGGTCAGGATTACCGGGATGCGCTTCGGGTCATATGGCTCGGTCAGGAAAATTCCGGACTGCTTGATGCGATCCGTCGCATCGAAGAATCCCTCCAACCCCCAGATCATCTCATTCTTCCCTTTGAGGATCATTTCCATCGGAGCCGAGAAATCGGCCGCGAGAGGATAGGTCTGACTTCCGACCTCGACCGTCTCCCGCTGGACCGGGTTCAATAGCGAGAGAGAGACCACCTGCATCCCATCGACCGTCTCAATTTCGTCAATCGTCAGCGAGACAGAGAGGTGCATCCCCCGGAGCGGGAAGCGGGACAGCTCAGCGGCACGCTCCGGCTTCTGCTCCCGAATCCCGACAAGAGAGGCTCCGAAACCTTTGCGATGCTTGTCGGTGACCCCTTTGCCTTTGATCGATTCCGTCGCGACGGCGCGGTCGAAAAAGTGACTGTCATAGTCGGAATTCGCGCTTTGCACGATCTCAAAATCCTCTCCGTGGAACGAAAAACGATAAGGCCCGGGCGAGAGACGACGGGGATCCTGCGACCAAATTTCCGCGAATTTGGCGAGGGTGTGATTGTGGAGGCGGATGAGCTGTTCCTCCTCCTTTGATCCGGGAGGTGCCTCTCCGCTCACCAACATCTGTCTCGCTTCGACGGCCGCCTTCAGGTAGCCGGCCGCCGCATTATCGTGGTCCCCAAAGGCTTCCTGACGCTTCGCATCGCGCAAAAGTCGAATGCTCCGCTCGCTCACCGACACCAGGGCAGGATCATCGTGCCGACCGAGATTCTGCAAGATCTTCGCAGACTTCAGGCTTTCCCGCGTGAGCGCACCTTTCTCCATCCGCACATTCACCGTCGAACAACTTGCCGCCAAGAGCGCAACGGCCAGAGCACCGGCAGTGGTCAGACCACGACGGAGCGACGGCCTCGATGGAGGGAATTTCATGAAGTCTGTGGTTCGGACTGATCGGTAAAGAACAGCAACGGTAAGAGATAGGTCCGCCGACACCCAGTTTCAAGGGGTAATCCGGAACCCTTTTGCGAAGTGTCAGGATGTCCTGATTACCTTGAAAACTTAGCTGCCGGAGCCAAAACCTGAGCGAACATGGCTCCTCACTTCAGCTCCTCACGCAGCGGCTCATCGACGAGAAACGCCTCCGGGAAGTCAGCTGCCTCCGTGCCACCGCGACTACGGAGACGCTCGACTTTCTGATTTCCCTTTCTCGGATTCATGGGGATGTTCATTCCTCCCAGCTCCTCCATTTTCTCGTAAAGCGCCGTCTCCATCCCCGCCTTTACCTCAGCAAACTCCGGATCATGGAAGAGGTTGTTCTGCTCCATCGGATCCGCCTGAATGTCGAAGAGCTCGTCAGTATCGTAGAGGCCGTAGTAAGTCGTGAATTTGTATTGATCACCCCGCAGCGAGAAATGCGTCGGTGTCATCGGGAAATTCGGCTCCCAATAGTAGACGTAGAGAAAATAGTCACGCCACGGGATCTCCTCCCCGAGCGCGAGAGGAAGAAAACTCAGCCCGTCCATGTGAGCCGGCTTCTCCAGCCCCATCGCCTCCATCACCGTGGGCGCGATGTCGATGTTCGCGACGACCTCTTCGACGACGACGCCTCCATCGATCAAGTCCGGGCATTGCATGAGCATGGGAACGCGGCTCGAGGTCTCGTAGGCGACCCGCTTATCGATCAAGCCGTGTTCGCCGAACAGGTAACCGTTGTCGCCCATGTAGATCACGAGCGTTTCCTCGTAGATGCCCATCTTCCTGAGCTGATCTGTCACCGCCCCGATGCTGTCATCGATCGAGCGCAGGGCCTCGCAGTAGCTTTTGTAAAGCTCTTCAACCGTGCTGTCACTATGAAGCGGAAAATCCATCCCGTGCCAGCTATTCCGCTGATCGAGAAGCCAACGCGGACGATTCTTCTGATTGCCGGTTTCGAGTTCACTCGAAGGCGGGAGCGTGAATGGCTTCCCCGCCAACGTTCCGTCATACTTCGGTTCCGGCGTGAACGGGCCGTGCACTGCTTTGTGCGAAAGATAGAGAAAAAACGGCTTCTCGCTGTCGCGTTGCTCTTCGAGGAATTCGACCGCGTAGCGACTCAACAAGGTCGTGATGTAACCATCCTGCGGCACCCGCTCGCCATTCACATTGATCGTGTAGTTGTCATTCGGCGGATAGTAATTCCCCTGCCCCTTGAAGCTGACCCAGAAGTCAAAACCGGGACGCGGATCATCGTTCGAGCTTCCCATATGCCACTTCCCGACAAAACCGGTTTGGTATCCCGCCTCCTGCAAATACTGCGGGAAAAAGAGCGTCCCCTCAGGGACGAGCCTCTGATTGTCAATCACCCGGTGGCGAAAGGTGTAAAGACCGGTCAGGATCGACGCACGACTCGGGGAGCAGAGTGAAGTCGTCACAAAAGCGTTCTCCAAATGGACCCCGTCCCTCGCCATCGCGTCCATGTTCGGCGTCACCGCGAGCGGATGCCCCATGAAACTCATCGCGTCGTAGCGGTGATCATCGGAGAGGATAAACACGACATTGCGCGGCTTTGCGTCGGGAATGGATTCCGGGATGACCTCGGTGGGAACCGGGATGACTTCGGCGAAGGCGCAGCTTAGCGGGAGGGAGAGGAAGGCAAGCAGCCAGAGAAGTGCGGTGGCGGGAAAGGTTTTCATGGAATGGTTGATAGCACGAGAGAGGCATTTCATGCAAAAAATTACGGTCCCTTTTGAGAGTCGAATTCTACGGCGACTCTGATGGAACACTGCTGATGGGGCTTATTCCGCTGAATTGAATTGAGAAATGTTGCGTGACCCCGCCCCCGGATCGAGCGGATCGAGCGGATCGATGGTGAGAAGGCAAGGGACAGGATATCTATTGAACTGACTGTCTCAAGACTGAATCAGAGCTCCCAAAGAGGAACGACAGAGCAGGGATGCAACTGCCACCCCAGATTAATGCGACAAAAACATACCATCCCTGGCAAAGCCCTTGCTTTGGCGCCAATGGGCCACCCTCTGGGTACGAGACTACGCACCCACCCCAAATTACAACGAGGCTAGAACCACGGTAAAAAACGGGCAGCGCCCTCGCCCTAGCCCACTCGAGCGCCCCGCAAATCTCGCAAGACGCAAAGATCCTCCCACTCTGCATCGCGCATGCGACGGGCTCCCGATCGTCGCTTCTCCCCGAATTGATCCCGGTAGCGATCGAAGACCTCGTCGACAAAGGCAGCACTGCCAAAAACGGCTCCATCGGTCAGGTATCTCACTCGATATCGAATCACCTCGGTTAAACTGAGTTTGCCATCCCGATCAATCTCGTGTTCGACTTCCTCTGAGGAAAAGCCACGTCTCGCAGACTTTGGCTTCCGTCCTTCCGTCTTCTCCACCGCCTGCCCCTGGTCGTAGAGCCAGAGCCGATAGACTTTGCTGGTCCGTTGCCAGTTTCGATCAAACTCCTCGCCACTGACCAGGGGCGACTGATTGAGAATGCGTCCAAGCCCTTCCTTGGCCCATCGATTGCCTCCCAACGCCGAGGCATAGCCACACCAGCGATAGTCTTCGACAGATTTGACCATCCCCGCCCGAACCGGGTTCAGATCGATGTAGGCCGCCATCGTCATGAGAGCTTTGGGATCGCCCTCGACCAGAACGCTCTTGTAGCGATCTTCCCACAAAGTCCCGCGCCGCCCCTTGCGACGGTTGTAGGACTGAGTGAAGCGCTGCTTCAACTCCTTCATGAAAATAGAGACATCTCCCATCCGCCGTCGATAACGCTCCAGGATTTCTTCCTCCCAGGTTTCGCTTCCGGATTGCTCAGCGCGGTCGAGTTCTTCGGCCAGGTCACGGACTGCGGCTGAATCGTAGAGGTGGCGGGCGCGGTCGAGCAGAGTCTTTCGATCGAGCTCCCGGACCTCCCCGGCATCCGGCTCTTCCACGAGCAGATGGAAGTGGTTGGACATGATGCAGTAGGTGACAACGCGAAGGCCGAGAAAGGCTTCCAGCTTCCGCATGATGCCGACAAAGAGTTCCTTTTCCTCTTTCTGAAAGATGTATCGTCGGTCAACCACCCGCGAAATGCAGTGGTAGTAGCTCAGTCCTTCTCCGCGCAGACGTGCTTGCCTCATGGAGATGATAATTGCACGGATGAACAGTGCACGCAAGAACAATAATTGACCTGTCCCTTGGGATTGCTCCACGTCGAGACGGTTAATGTGGTCGATTCCGAATCCTATTTTCCCGACGCACTTTCCGCGCTTATATTCGATTACAGCCCGACGACTGGCGGAGCCGGGGCAAACCCGGTACAGGCGACAGTCCAGGGAACGAGCGTCTCCGGCGGCGGTTTCCTAGTCGATTTTTCAGGATCGGGCACCTACAGTATATGGAAATCAAGAAGCCTGTCTCCGCCGCTGTTTACCGGACCGGTCCGGAGCGGCGTCAGTTCCGGTGCGAATGTGGAACTGGATGCGGGAATGGCTGAATCCGCCGCCTTCTATAAGATCCTGCCCGATGGGGTGACGCCCTAGGGCTTGAATACAAACTGCTTCGGCTAGGTGATCTCTTCTACTTGTGAATGAACTGCTTACCTCAATAAATGGAAATTTACCCAGTCTAACCCCTAAGTAAAACAAAAATACATGAAAAAAGTTAACCTCACAATTCTATCCGCATTCGCCGCGTTCGCGACGGCTTCACTTACAGCTCAGACCACGGTTGGATTCACCGCAGGTGAAGGCTATGCGGACGGTAATCTTGATAACAATGCCAACTGGACCGCAGCGAGTCACTGGCAAGTGGACGCGACAGCTTGAACAGTGACTGTCAACTGCTCACATACATACAGCTCAGATTTCTCTAATTCCAATCCTCCCTCCGTGTCTCCGTGCCTCCGTGGTAAAAAATCCCCCGTTCAGTGCCCTGATTTTAACCACCCGCTTTCGCTGGAGACACGGAGACACGGAGGAGGTTTGCGTGTGATTGAAAATGGTAGAATTTTATTGTTTATAGCAGGGTCACTTATTTGAACTCAACTGCTCACATACATACAGCTCAGATTTCTCTAGTTCCAATCTTCCCTCCGTGTCTCCGTGCCTCCGTGGTAAAAAATCCCCCGTTCAGTGCCCTGATTTTAACCACCCGCTTACGCTGGAGACACGGAGGCACGGAGGAGGCTTGCGTTTGGATGAATATATGCTTATATACCTGTTTAACTACCTCACTCCCACAGTATTCAATCTGCCGAACCCATTATTTGTATGCATAGCCTTAAACCGCTCTTCCGCCTTGTCGCCTTCGCGGCCCCGTTACTTTTCTCGGCTCCACTACTGGGATCCGCTGCATACGAGCGCCCGAATATTCTGATGATCGCGATTGACGATTTGAATGACTGGACGGGTTTCCTCGGTGGTCATCCGCAAGCCAAGACGCCCCGGATGGACGCGCTGGCGGCGAAAGGGGTGAACTTCACCAACGCCCACTGCCCGGCTCCCGGGTGCTCGCCCAGTCGTAACGCCATCCTTCTCGGTGCCGAGCCCACGCGCACCGGCCTCTATCCTTTTTATAATCTTGTCGATGTCGAGTCCGAGGTGTTGGAGCCCTACCTGCCGATGCCGCTCTTCTTTCGGCAGAACGGCTACTTCACCGCTGGCTTTGAGAAAGTCTGGCACAATCCCGACAACAAATGGCGGCAGGACGAGCAGTGGGACATCTACGAGCCTTCGGGAGGCAACAAAAACCTCAAGCTGGATGCGGTGGAGGGCTACGTGCCCGGGCAAAAGCGTTTGACCGCCGCCCCGGCGGACAATCCACCGGAGGACTTTGGTGACCGCAGGATCGCCAATCGAGCCGTCGATATTCTTGCAATGAAGCACGACAAGCCCTTCTTCCTCGCCGTCGGCTTCATCCTTCCACACAGCCCGTTCGTTGCGCCGCGCGAGAATTTCGACCGCTTTCCTTTTCCGATTGCGCCGCCGCCCATGCTGGACGGTGATCTGGCCGACATCCCGCTGGCCGGGCGCAGTAATGTCCAGCTCTATGCGGACATCCCGCTCAAGCAGGACAAGGCGTGGGAGAAGGTGCGCCGTGCTTACCTCGCCGCGACCTCCTTTACCGATGACAATGTGGGCTTGATCCTCGACGCTTTGGAAAAGAGCCCCTACGCCGATAACACGATTATCATGCTCTGGAGCGACCACGGGTATCATCTCGGAGAGAAGCATACCTTTAGCAAATTTTCCCTTTGGGAGGAGGCCACCCGCACGCCGTTCATTATTTACGATCCCCGCAATCGCAGTGGCAACGGGCAAGCGACCCCTCAGCCGGTCAGCTTGATCGATATCTACCGCACCCTCTCGGCCCTGACCGGGCTGACGCCGCCGGACTACGTCGATGGCGAGAGCCTCGTGCCACTGCTGGGAAAACCTGACATGATCAAGCAAACACCGGCCCTGACTACCTGGGGGCGGGGGAACTACACCGTGCGCTCACTGGACTGGCGCTATACCCGCTACTTTGATGGTTCCGAGGAGCTGTATCGCCACAGCGACGATCCCAATGAATGGACCAATCTCGCGGGCGAGGCCGGCTACCGGACTCTCATCGACAAGCTGGCCGAATTTATGCCCAAAACCGAGGCCCCCCAGGTGCCCAACGGAGGACTCAGGCCGGCCGACGCCGATAACCCGGACCAGCCGATCAAAAACTTCCAAAATCAAGCCCGCCAGTACGAGAAACTCGGTCTCCAGCCGCCACTCGGGCTGGATGATTGAGTGGGGCCGCTGCGCGGGAGTGTGAAGAGGGAAGTGGAGAGTGGTTTCCAGTCGTCTGCAAAAAGTTTTCTTTCGTAGCGTGCAGCTTCAGCAAACGTTTGCACCCCCTCAAACCCGGCCGGACCGACGCCCCGTTAAAAACCCTTGAAAAAGCAAATTCCTATCAATTAAGGCCCGGGGTCGGAGGGGGTTCATTGCTTCACCGTATTGCGGTTGAGGATATTTGCACGCCACCCGAGAGCCCGCACGACTCCGTGCATGCGTGATATCCCCGGCACCCACTCCGTGGTAAGCTTCTTCCACGTGATGGTGACCCGACGCCCGAAATTCCTTTTTCAGGGAATCGGGGTCAGGGAACCAATTCACAATTTAACAACCGGTAAGAGACGTCAGGCGAAGATTCCCAACATTAGCGGTTGCCGCCTCAATCCCTGTTCGCCATTGGCGTCCTGCGTTTCTACTTTCTAGAAGCGAACCTTGTCCGTCAGTTCCCCGGCTTCAGCCTCGCTCTTTTCGTGTCGCTCGCCCCCGCTCAGGCGAGCGTTCGATTCGGGATTAATGACTATATCCGGGAGCGCTTCGATTCGCCGGCAATTGCAGTTGCCGATTTCCCCAACTTTGGTAATTGGTTCCCTGACCCCGTTTCTTGGAATTGAAGGCGGGGCCTGAGTTTCTCGGGATCATGACGAATGGCACGAGTGGGGATGTCAACGCGACTGATTTTTCATCGTCGCGGAAAAATTATGAGCCTTTTGAAAACATGGCGAGAGTGGGAAAGGATCTGTCGGGTCGTTCGATTCCCTATCTCGAGGCGATTGAATACCGGGCAATATCAAACATCGAAGCGCGGGAAACCGTGCTGGAATTGCGCGTCAGGAAACCGGATCCAGCGAGGCTTGCGTGGGCGAAAGAAACAGCAGCTCCCGCGAATGCAAAGCTTCGTCTTTCGAAACCTCAGGTCTATGCCCGCGAGGCCATCGGACTCGCCGGGTTTCCCGACACGGTGAAGGTCAGGATTCAGGCCATCCGGATTGGCGGTCTCGCTGTCGTGAGTATCCCTTGCGAGGTCTTTGCAGAG
>CAZOUP010000050.1:18893-35056 GCA_964583035.1 uncultured Akkermansia sp. | reverse complement strand
CGGTCAACGGTTGGGAGCTTCTTCCCGGCGCGAACATCGATCTGGCTCCAGGCGAGGTCATCACGATTACCTACAACGCGGTGATACAAAACACCGTTGTTGATGGTCAGGCACTCACGAACGAGGTGGATGTCGAATGGACCTCGCTCGATGGTGCTGTCAACACAGGAGTCAATGGAGAACGTGGCGGGGATGGCGATCTCGACACCACTGCCGGTGTCGGCAACCCGAATGACTATGAGTCTGACGACAGTGTCACGGTGCGTGCCAACCTGACTCCGGTCTTCGATTTCTCAAAGCGGGTTCTCAGCACGAGCGAGACCTCCACTGGCGTGACCGCCGGAACAGATGTGACTTTCGATGATCTCGTCATCGGGGAAACCGTGACCTACGAGCTCGTCGCAACGATGGGGCGCGGAACCACCGACGGGGTCCGTATTCTTGACCAGCTTTCGATTGCGAACGGGCTTCTCAATATCACGAGCGTGAGCATCACCGGTGGTGCGGCCTTGAGCCTGCCGAGTGGGACGATCAATGCACTCACTCCGACTCAGTCTGACAATGTGGGCGGGGATGGTTTTATCGACCGCGTCGAATACAACATCGGCACGGTGATCAATGATCCGGCGCTTATCACCGACGCCGCCTCGGAGCAGATCCGGGTGCTCATCACTGCCTTGGTCGTGAATAACGTTGAGAACCAGCAGGGCGATGTCATCGCTAACACGGGAACCTTCTTTTTCCAGGATGACCCTGATGGCGACGGAATTCGCACGGAGCAATCCATCGAACGTGTTGCGAATGTCGAAATAGTCGAGCCGGAAGTGAACGTGAGTAAAACGATCACGAATCTTCCTGCGAACCCGATGGCAGGTGAGCGCGTCACTTATCGAGTGGAACTCTCTAACCCTGCGCCGACCGGCACGGAGAATGTGATCGCCTTCGATCTCTTTGCCCGGGACGATCTGCCGACGAACCTTTCCCTCGATGGAACGACCTTCACGGCAACCCTGAACGGCGTCACGGATGTGAGTGGTGCATTCACCGTGACTGCGGACGGTTGGAGTGTTGGATCTACTTCAACGGGTCCACAGCTCAACCAGGGAGATACCGTCGTTATCACCTACGAGGCCGTGATCCTGCCCGGCGTGCAGGACGGAGAGAATCTTCTCAACGAGGTTGATGTCGAGTGGACTTCCATCGACGGAGACGATCCAAACGAGCGGGGTGGCAATGATGACCTCGACACTGAGTCTCCCGGCGGCGACCCGAACGATTACGAGGTCGGCGACACTGCTGACTTCGACGCGGAGTTCACGGCGATCTTCGCCTTCGACAAAGCGATTGTCTCCACGAGCGAGTCCAGCACCGGAACATCCGGCGGAACCTCACCAACGATCACGGACCTTGTTGTCGGCGAAACCGTTACCTACTCACTGACGGTCACCCTGGGACGTGGGACGACGGACGGCGTCCGCATCATCGACCAGCTTTCAATTGCGAACGGGATTCTTGATATCACGAATGTGACGATCAATCCCGGCGCGGCGCTTCGGCTTGGGAGTGGGAATCCTTTTTCTTCGATCACACCGGTCGTGACCGACGCGCTTGGAACTGACGGCTATCAGGACCGCATCGAAATAGATTTCGGAACGGTCGTGAACGATCCAGCCTTCTCAACGGGCATTGCTGACGAGCAGATTCAAATCCTCGTCACCGCACTCGTCGTGAACATTGCCGACAACACCGCCGGTGACATCATCGAGAACACCGCAGATTTCTTCTTCTTTGATGATCCTGATGGTGATGGCACTCAGACCGAGCAGAGTATCCGCGACACGGAAGAGGTTGAAATTCTCGAGCCGAACCTCAGCATCACGAAGTCAGTGGACGATGATCAGCCCCGTCTCAATCAGGTCCTGACCTATACCCTGACCGTGACGAACAATGCCGGAGTCAGCGGAACGGACGCCTTCGATCTCGTCATCGATGACTTCATGGATCCCCGCATGACGCTTGACCCTGCTTCGGTCAGTCTCATCATCCTGGGTTCCCCGACGGTCCCGAGCTTGATCGTCTCGAACTCCAGCACTTCGAACAATCTTGTCCTCGGAATTGACCGTCTCGAAGAGGGACAGTCTATCGAGATCACCTACGAGGTCCGCGTATCCAGCGACATCGCTGATTTTGACGCAGTCTTCCCGAACGACGTCGACTTGAACTGGACTTCCACGGAGGGACCGAACGACGAGGAGCGTGGAGGAGACCCTGACACGAACAATCCCGATGATCCTGACACTTACACCGACGATGATGATGAATCCGTCGAAGTGTTCCAGCCCGATCTCCGCATCGAGAAAGTCGATTTCGACGCCGTGATCATTCCTGGTGGTGACATCACCTACCAGATGACGGTCACGAACCAGGGCCGTGCCACTGCGCTGGGCGTCAATGTCACGGATGACATCTCTCACTACCTTGAGGCTGGATTTACCTTTCTAAACGGAACGAATGCGACCCTGACCGATGGGATTGTCACTTTCATCCTCCCTGACATGCCTATCAATGATGTGCAAGTCATCACGATGATTCTTCAGGCACCGGATGTGATTCCGGCGGGACTTGAATCGATCACGAATATAGCGTTCGCCAATCACGATGACATCGACCCGACTCCACCGGACAACGAAGACCCGGAAGAGACTCCGGTTATCGCCCGCCCCGACCTTGTCGTGACGAAAGATGATGGTCTCCTCCTCGCTCTCACCGGTGACGAAATCACCTACGTGATCACTTTCACCAACGTGGGTGATCAGGTTGCCTCCGGAGTGATCATCGAGGACGTGCTCCCTCCCGAGATGGGGTTCATCTCAGCCTCGAATGGCGGTATCCTTCGAGGAAATTCGGTTTTCTGGGGATTTGACGAACTTGCCCCTGGTGAAGTCCGCACGGTTGAAGTCACCGCCGTCGTGATTCGTCCCGGCTTGAAAATCAACACCGTGACAATCAAAGACGACGGACGCGGTGGGCCGGATCCAACGCCGGAGAACAATAAGGACATCGATGAGACGGATACGGAGTGGAGATTTCGTTACGACCTGACCCAGGATTTCCGGACCGTGAATGGCAATCAGACCCTGCACGAACATCGCTGGGGAAGTGATCGCATCCTGCGTCGTGAGCCGGTGATTCTTGCGACCTACATGGCGTCCGGACTGGCCCAGGCTGGATCAACGATCACGCTTGAAGTCTACGACGAGCGCGGTCAGCTCATTGCCGATACCTCGGTCGTGACTGACGCCGGTGGTAACTGGCTCGCTTCCTTCCCCATGGCAGATATCGGGAAGCAGCCCGCCCGCATCGAGATGAAGCAGACCTGGGCGAGTTATAACCCGGCCGGGGAGCGAAGCTACAACTTCCGAACCTACTTCGGCCCGGCCTTCTCGACCGGCACCTACTACACCGAGCAGCTCACGGTTCTCAGTGTCATGGAAAAACGGAACCCGACCGAGGTCATCGATCTCTATGAGTCCTCCAAGATGCTTCTAGCGATGGACTGGAACGGCCAACTCTATGAATTCGCCGCCCGTGGAGCGCTTCAATCCAGTAGCGGCAATTGATCCTGATTTTGACAACAACAACACTTTTACAACAACAACAACTGCATAAAATGAAACCGCTTAATCTGAGCAAACAACAAAAATGGTTCCCTGTCATGGGAGCTCTCACTCTTGGCTGCCTCACGGGCTGTCAGGTCCCCACGAGCATGAACTCGAACGATCCTGAGTATATCACGATCAACGATTCCGCCTCGGTCTTTAAGGAAAACTACAAGCCGATCACCGACGAAGAGCAAGATCTCGATCTTTCTATCGACGAAAAGATCGGAGAGTTTCTCAGTGAAGCGGTCGAAACCGGATCAAACGAGCTGCTTTTGCCTGCTTCAGAGCGTGCCGCGAGTAACGGCTCGATTTACATGGACGAGTGGTGGTCTCAGTCTCACCGCGATTCACTTTTGAATGTGAAAGGGGAGACCGTCGCATTGCAACTCGACGAGATTTACACCCGGACACTTGCCAACTCATCTCAGGTTCGTGTCTTCGCGGCACTCCCCCTGATTCGGGAAACGGCGATCGATGAAGCGAAAGCTGAGTTCGATCCTGAGTCCTATGTCGAAAGCCGTTATAACTTCACCGATGAACCAACTGGATCAGTTCTCGAGACGGGCAATCCAAATGACTTTTTCCGGGAGCGTGGTTGGACGATGGACGCCGGAGTTCGGAAAAAGTTTCTCGCAGGCACCCAGGTGGTCGTCGGTCAGGAACTCGGTCAACGGAGCAACAACAGTGATTTCTTTGTTCCCGGTGATCAGGGGAATGCCCGCCTCCGTCTCTCGGTCGTTCAGCCTCTCCTCAAAGGTGCGGGCACGAAATACAATCGCACCATGATGCAAATCGCGAAGCTGGATGCGGAGACTGGATACGAAGAATTCATCCGCCAGCTCGAGACCCACCTCATGGAGGTGAACCGCTCCTACTGGGCGCTCTATCTTGCGCGTGCTATGTATCAGGAGCAGAAACGCCTCGTCCACGAAACCCGCGGTGTCTCCGATGAGCTTGCGGCACGGGGGACTCTCGATGCTTCTTCCAGTCAGATCAGCCGAACCGAGGCCGCGCTTGCTTCCCGTGAGGCGACCCTCGTCCGCTCTGAGCTGGCGATCAAAAATTCCGAGTCCCGCCTTCGTGCTCTCGTGAATGATCCATGGTTCGTCACCGGAAACATCGGGGAGATCATCCCGGCGGATATGCCAGTGACAGGACGTTACGTTCCTGAGTTTGAAACGATGGTGAATGCCGCTTTGGCCTATCGCCCCGAGATTCGCCAGGCTGAGAAACATCTTCAGGCATCCGATCTCCGCGAAGCAATGGCTCGCAATGAGAAGAAGCCGACCTTAAACCTCCTTGCTGAAACTGGAATCGCTTCGCTTCGCGGCGAGGGAGATACCGGGGGCGCTTTTGGTGATCAGTTTAGTGACAGCGTTCCAAACTGGGGTGTCGGAGTCATGGCTTCGGTCCCATGGGGACGCCGTGCTGAGAAGGCCCGCCATCTCCGTACTGAGCTTGAGGTTCGCCAGATGAAAGACCAGCTCCGCTCAACGATGGACACCGTCCTTCTTGAAGTGCAGGTCGCCCACCGCG
Source organism: uncultured Akkermansia sp. (assembly GCA_964583035.1). Classification (GTDB taxonomy): domain Bacteria; phylum Verrucomicrobiota; class Verrucomicrobiia; order Verrucomicrobiales; family DEV007; genus Arctic95D-9. The sequence continues at coordinate 29,858 of CAZOUP010000050.1, read as the reverse complement.
AAGTCTCAACGGCTTATCCTGACATGAAGGCAAAATACAAGGCGGCAAGTGCTGCTGATGAAGAGCTTCAGGTCCTCAATAACCGCCGCGGCGTCGATGGCGAAGACGGTGAGTCGCTCTACCTTGAGAAATTGCTCGATGCCCAGGAGCGTAGAGCCCGGGCACGCGAGGACTTCCTCAAGTCACTTGTTGTCTATAACTCGGCGATCACTAACCTCGACCGCGCCACAGGAACTCTTCTCCAGGCCGAAGATGTTGGCGTCCATCGTGATGTCGATGAGGACGAGCTTCCGATCATCCGTCTCACGAAGGATGAGTCCGCGAAGAACGCTATCGCCAGCTACGTCCTCAAGTAAGTTTTCGACCGATGCCTTCAACTTCTTCATCATTGCTCACCAGAGCGTGCCGTGATTATGAGCCATGGGGCCTGATCCGGCAGGCCTGGTCGGCAGGGAAAAGTGAGGGCTTCGAAAGTCCCGAAGATCAGCTCAGGCGAATCAACGAACTCGCTGATTCGGTCTCGAAACTTTCGGATCAGAAATTAAAAATCATCGCCTCAAAGCTCCGCGGGTTCGCCCGTTCCGGAGCGGAGTCCGGTGAGTATATGGTGGAATCTTTTGCCCTTGTCAGGGAAGCTTCCCGTCGCGTTCTCGGCCTCTTCCATTACGATGTGCAGTTGTTAGGAGGGCTCGCGATTTGTGACGGCACGATTGCCGAAATGGCAACCGGAGAGGGGAAGACGCTGGTGCAGTCACTGGCGGCTTTCACTCGAAGTCTCCCCGGCAGGGGTGTTCACGTCGCGACCGCGAACTCATACCTCGCGGAACGTGACTACGAATTTGCGAAACCACTTTTTGAATTTTTAGGGACTTCCGTCGCATTGCTTCCCGAGCGTGTTCCAACGCCTCAGAAGCGCCCCGCCTACGCCGCGGAGGTAACCTATGGAACTGGAACTGAGTTCGGTTTCGATTACCTTCGCGATCAGGTTGAACTGCTCAAGGAGCCATACACAAAACCCGGCGATGCGTATCGCCGCGAGATTCTGGGACTGCCGCAACGCGGACGCACTCAGCTCTGTCAGCGGGGACTCACCTTTGCGATTATCGATGAAATTGATTCTGTTCTCATCGACGAGGCTGCGACGCCTTTAGTCATCAGCGGAAAGGCGGGAGACAAACACCCTTACCCCGGGATCTTTCATTTAGCCGGCAAAGTCGCCGGAGATCTCAGTCGTGACGAAGAAGTCACGATTGATGAGAAAGAACGTTCTGTGGTCCTCAGTGAGGCAGGACTCGAGAGCATTCACCGCGATGAGTTGGGAATCCCCTGGGCACACCTCGTGAGGCCGTGGAGGATTTACATCGAAAATGCCCTCCGCGCCCGCTACCTCTTTCAGCGAGACACCGATTACCTCATCAATCAGGATCGTGAAATTGTCATCGTCGATTCCTTCACCGGCCGGGTTCGAGAGGGAAGCAGTTGGAAAGAAGGGCTGCATCAGGCAGTTGAAGCGGCGGAGTCAGTCGAGATCTCGGCCGAATCCACCTCCGTTGCAGGTATTTCCCGCCAGCGATTCTATCGCCTCTACGAGGGACTGGGGGGCATGACCGGCACCGCCGGTGAATCAGCGGGGGAACTCTGGCGGTTTTATGAACTCAGCGTCGAACCGATCCCGAGAAATCGTCCTTCTCAGGTGAAAGCCTGTCCCGTTCGGATCTTCCGGAATGTGGAGGAGAAATTTGAAGCGATTGCTCTCGACGCCAGCGCGCGACAGCAAAAAGGACAACCCGTTCTCATCGGATGTCGCACCATTGAGGAGAGTGAAAATCTTTCCCTGAAGCTCAGTGCCATGACTGTTCCGCACACCCTGCTGAATGCCAAGACAACCGTCGAAGAAGCCGAAATTATTTCAAACGCGGGCGTTTCCGGCGCCATCACCGTAGCCACCAACATGGCGGGGCGCGGCACTCACATTTCTCTCGACGATGATGCGTTAGCCGAGGGAGGGCTCCATGTCATCGCAACCGGTCTCGAGGAATCGCGCCGGATTGATCGTCAGCTCACGGGGCGCGCCGCGCGACAGGGTCAGCCCGGCTCTTACCAGTTTTTCCTCTCCGGGGAAGATGACTTGATCGAAAGCCAATATCCTGACGAGGCTGCAAAATTAAGAGCCTGCGCGAAATGCGATGCCGCCGGGGAAGTGAAGCCGTCCCCATGGCTGCCGCTCTTTGAAAAAGCACAGCGGAAAGTGGAAAAATCCCGCTATGAGCAGCGCGTGACTTCCTTTCTCTACAACGAACGACTGAACGAATCGAAAGAAACTTTATCCTAACATGATTACAAAAAATTTATTCTTCACGATGGCGGCCCTGGCGCTCCTTTTGCCCTCTCATGGCGAAGCGAGCGGCGTTCCCATCATTGGGATCACCGAACCGGTCGAGGAGATCGACCTCGCCTTTCCTGAAGTTGGGATCATCGCTGAAATCGCGGTGGAAGAGGGACAGACAGTGGTGAAGAAAGAGCTTCTCGCGCGGCTTGATGCCCGTTCGCACGAAGCGCTTCAGAAAATTGCGGCGATGAAAGCGGAGAGTGTCGCTGCGATTCGTTCGGCAAAAGCGGAACTCGATCTCCGCGAGAAGCGACTTACCAAATTGAAGAAGCTTGGAACCGGGAACACGAATCCTGATGAACTCGCAAGAGCTTCGGTGGATTATGAAACCGCCTTGTCCCGCTACGAATTGGCGAGCGAAGAATCAGCACAGGCGGGGATCGAGCTGGAGCAAATAACGGTGGAAATCGAGCGCCGAACCCTGCGCAGTCCGATTGATGGAGTGGTGACGAGAATTCTCCGTGATGAGGCTGAGAGTGTCAGTGGCGGCGAAACGCTCGTGATGTCGGTCGTGAATCTTCAGCAGCTCGATCTGATTGTTCATATCGAAACCGAACTGGCGGAGCAGATTTCAAAAATGGGATCCGTCATGGTGGATCGTGTCGGTCACGAAGGGGCGGAGTTTGCGACGAGCGCGAAGGTTCAATTTGTGAGTCCTGTTGTTGATGCCTCCAGCGGAACCCGTCGCGTCCGGTTGCGTCTCGATAACGAAGATGGACATCACGTCAGCGGCGTGAAATATCAGATTCAGCTTTCCGCTCCGACCGCGTTCAGCATGCGTCGGGAGTAGGGGATGCTGAAACCTACGCCATCAAGCTCTGGCGACAGAGCATGGCATAGATCCCGTCTTCCTTGACCAGTGTGTCGTGAGTGCCCTCTTCAACGACGAGCCCGTGGTCTAATACATAGATGCGATCTGCATTTCGGACGGTTGAGAGCCGGTGCGCAATGACGAGGCTCGTGCGATTTGTCATCAGCTTTTCGAGCGCTTGCTGGATCAATTTTTCCGTCTCTGTATCGACACTCGCGGTCGCTTCGTCGAGGAGGAGGATCGGTGGGTTTTTTAAGATGACCCTCGCAATCGCGATGCGTTGTTTTTCGCCGACGGAGAGTTTCACCCCTCGCTCCCCGACGCTGGTGTCGAGCTGATTCGGGAGCGCTTTGACGAACTCTTCTGCATTCGCGGCCCGGAGCACTTCCCACATCTCCTCTTCGGTCGCGTCCTCGCGGGCGATCGAGAGATTCTCCCTGACACTGCAATTAAAAAGGAAGCTCTCCTGGGTGACGTAGCCCATCGCATCGCGGAGTGAACTCTTTTTCGCCTCTGCGATGTCCTGCCCATCGATACTGATGACGCCGGAGTCAGCCTCGTAGAAACGTGTCAGGAGATTGATGATCGTTGACTTGCCGGCTCCGGTGCTGCCGACGAGAGCAATCATTTCACCGGGCTCGGCCTTGAGGTTGACGCCTTTGAGAGTCGCGATGTCGTCTCCGTAGGAAAATTTAACGTCATTGAACTCGACCGCTCCTTTCACCGGGGTCGGCAAAACGACGCCTTCGTCGACGTCAGCCTCTTCTTCGGCATCGATGATTTCGAAGACGCGTTCGGCGGCGGCGCGGCCCGCTTGCACGATCTGGTTGAGGCTGTTGAGACGGGTGATTGGCTCGTAGAACAGTCCAAGCGAGACAAGAAAGAGCGCGAAAACTCCAATTTCATTCTGGAGTGCTTCCTCCGTGGGGGCTTGCATGACCCACCATCCTCCGAAGCCGATCACGAGGACATAGCCGATATTTCGGAGAAACTCCATGCTCGGGTTGTAAGCCGCCCACACCTTCATGAGGTGAAGGGATGCCTTTCGCAAAATATTGCTCGATTCGTTGAAAGACTGATGTTCAGCCTCTTCCCTCGTGAAGGCCTTAATCTGCTGAATCCCGTCAATGTTATCGTGGAGGAGCGAATTCATCGAACTGGTGGCCCTTCTCACGACCCGGTGACGCTCAGGTGCCGTCCGGGTGTAAAGCCACGCGCCGATGAATAGGAACGGCATTGGGATCATCGCAATCGCGGCGAGTCGTGCGTCTTCGGAGAACAGGAGAATACCCACGACGAGGACTTGCAGGACCGCGACGATTCCCTGCTCGATCCCATCGATGAGAACCCGCTCCATCGCGGTGACGTCTTCGGTGACACGGGTCATGACATCGCCGGTTCGCTTGTTATCGAACCACCGCATCGGTAAACGCTGAATTTTGTGATATAAATCCGAGCGAATATCAAAGATCACCTTCTGCTCGAACGTATTATTGAGGACAATGCGCAGCGCATTGAACAAATTGGTAAGAAAAAAGGCTCCCACCGCCAGCAATGTCAGGGGGACAAGTCGTTCGAATTGTCTCTGCGGAATCACTTCTCCGGTAATTATTTTGGTGACGGTGGGGAAAACGATCACGAGGAGTGTCATCAGAACCGCACAAGCCAATTGGGCACTCGCGATTCCGGGATAACGCTTAAGGTAAGAAATAACTCTGAGAACTGTCCGCATAATGGCGACGGTTGATTGAATAAGAAAACTTGGAAAAATATGAGGTCACCTCAGCGGCAATACGTCGCGGGGGAGTCACCGCCACCATGGCCCGCAAACGAAAGCGCTCCATCACTTTTTGGCTGATTAAGCTGCCCTTCTTTCTGCTCGTCGCAGTCATTGTCGGATGCAACTTGTGGATTGTTGTGTCAACCCACGGTCGGATTTACGCCTCAGCGGGGGATATTGAGGCGCAGCCGGTCGCTTTAGTCCTTGGGACGTCGAAAAATGTCGCGCCTGACACCCCGAACCGGCATTTTAACAATCGGATCGCCGCTGCCGTCGCTCTTTTTAAAACAGGGAAAGTCGAGCAGCTTCTCGTGAGCGGCTATCGGGATTCCCAATACTACGACGAAACCCGCGACATGATTGCGAAGCTGAAGTCAGCCGGCGTGCCTGCCGACGCGATTCTGGCCGATAATGAGGGGGCACGGACGCTCGATTCCGTGGCGCGGGCCTCTTCAGTCTTCGGGTTTGAGAAATTCGTGATCGTCTCGGACGATTTCCATGTCGCCCGGGCCCTTTTCATCGCGGATCAGCTCGGGCTCGACGCCGTTGCGATGCAAAGCGCCCGCGTTGAACTTGAGAACTCCTCGAAAGTCAGGCTGCGCGAATACCTCGCCCGCGTCAAAGCGGTCATGGATTTATATCTGTGGAAGACAGAAGCGGAAGCCGCGCTCCCGCTTCCTTGAGCCACAAAAACTGGAGGGATAAGCTCCCGCTTGTCCGCAAAGGAAGGGCTTCCGTGTATTCTGTGTTCTCCGTGTTTAAACCATCAAAGCCTCTGCCATTTTTGACCACAGAAGACACAGAGGTCACCGGCATTGGCAACGAAGTTTCTTCGGACGACACGGAGGTCGTCCCTCAAGCACTGATTCGGAACCTGCGCTCACGCTTCCTTGAGCGCTTCGACCGTTTTCTCGAGGCCTTCAGCATCCGCGAAGCTCAATGCCGTCGCGCTGCGGTCGATGCGGCGCATCATTCCGGCGAGGACGCGGCCCGGGCCGAGTTCGATGAAAAGGGTTTCGCCTTTTCCGATATAATGCTGCACGCAATCGCTCCAGCGAACTGACCCGCTCACCTGAGCTTCGAGGGTCTTACGAATCTCATCAGCACCAGTCACTTCGCGGGCCTCAACGTTGCAAACCACCGGCAAATTCGGGGCGTTCAACTCAAGCCCCGCGAGAACTCCGGCCAGTTTCTCCTGCGCTGGCAGCATGAGCCGGGAATGATAAGCCCCCGCCACATCGAGCGGCTGGGCAATGCGGACCCCGTAATTTTCCGCCGTCGCGACGGCTTTGGCGATGCCATCTTTGGATCCGGAAACGACGATTTGGCCGGGCGCATTAAGGTTTGCGACATCGACATCGCAATCAGCCGCGAGCTTGCGAATATCCGCCTCTTCTCCGCCGATGAGCGCGGCCATGGCCCCTTCGACGGCACTGGTGGCTTCCTCCATGAATGCCCCGCGCTTTGCAACGAGATCGAGACCGGTCGCAAAATCAAAGGTCCCCGCCGCCGCATGAGCCGTGAATTCCCCGAGCGAAAGTCCGGCCACTCCGGAGATCTCGAGGTCCGGCACTTCGCTTTTTAACAACGCAAGGCAGGCAAGTCCGTGCGCATAGAGCGCAGGCTGGCAGATCGAGGTCCGGGTGAGCTCGTCGGCAGGACCGTTGAACATTTTTTCCGACAACGAATAGCCAAGCTGCTCGTCTGCCTTCGCAAACAAGTCGGCGGCGAGGTCATACTTTTCCGCGAGGTCGCGACCCATTCCAACGGTCTGGGCTCCCTGACCGGCAAACATCAATACTGCTCGTTTTCCCATAAGATAGGCGCCTACTCAATCCCGTATCGTCCGCAGTGCAAGGGTTTTCAGGGAAGCATAACGGGACCTTTGGCGCTGATCGCGGTCGCGTTGGTCGTCGTACCGGGGAATTCGCGGTGTCTGTGATTCTTGTCTTTCTTCCCGTTGATGTCGTCGCGGTCGAGCGTGGGATTCGTCGGGACGGTGTCGCCGGTCGCTTCAGTCCAGTCGCCGAGGAGGCCCCGGAGATCCTTCAGCGTCTCGGAAAATTCTTCTTTGCCCGCGAGGTTCGTGAACTGATAGGGGTCGTCGCTCACTTGATAGAGTTCCTCCTCCGGACGTGGCTGGAGAAAAATATCCTGCTGATTTTCGTTTATCTCACCCGCGTCATGCTTTTCCCAGAGTTCTTCCCCGGCGGGAAAAGTGGGGTCGCTTTCTTTGCTGAGGACCTGGAGCTCAGGGAACGCATTTTTGATGTAAAGGAAATCGCCGGTCCGGACCATGCGCTGGTGCGCTTGGTAGACATGCCAGTTCTGCTCGGCAAAAGCGACTTTGCGAACGACGACGGTGGGATCCTTGAGGATTGGAAGAAAGCTCACCCCCTGAGCGCGCTCATCGATTTCCACCCCCGCCAGCTCCAGCACCGTCGGCCCCACGTCGATGCTGCTGATGAGTGACTCGACGACCGCAGGCTTGATCTTGCCGGGACAGGCCATGAGAAATGGCGTCTTGATTCCGCTGTCGTAAAGCCGGGTTTTCGAGCGGGGAAAGGGGCGACCGTTGTCCGTCATGTAAATGATGTAGGTGTTTTCCTCGATCCCCTGGCGCTTCAATTCCGCGACGAGCTTGCCCATCGTTGTGTCGGTTCTGCTTACTTCGTGGTAGTAATCGGCGAGGTCCTGGCGCGTCTTCGGGCCGTCGTAGAGAAAAGGCGGGACCTCGATTTCGGCGGGGTCGTAGATCGGGTTCTTGTCGTCGATCTGCCAGTCGCGGTGAGCATCGCTCGAGGCAAACCAGGCAAAGAAGGGCTGATCTGTGGGCCGCTTTTCGAGAAGTGAAACCCAGTCCTCGCTACCGCTCGGCTTGCCGCCGTTCGTGATCACATCAAAGGTCTCCGTCAGCTTCGCGATGTGATTTTTCCCTGAAAGCATTGTGAAATAGCCCGCTTCACGAAGCGCTTTCGGGAACTTAAACTGATCATCCGGCAGCACCGTGTGCAGCTCCGGAGCGCCTGTATTGTGCGGGTAGCGGCTCGAAATGATGCTGCAACGCGAGGGGCTGCAACTGCTGATCGTGAGGTAGGCGTTCGTGAAACGAAGCCCGCGCTCCGCCATTGCATCGAGATGCGGCGTCTTCACGAAGTCATTGCCATAGCAGCCGAGGTCGTTCCATCCGATGTCGTCCGTGATGAAGAAAATGAAGTTGGGACGCTCGTCGGCCTGAACAGAGGCGGTCAGAGTAAGGCCGGCAATAAGTGCGGCGAAGAGAGATTTCATCCCGCGAGTCTGCCAAGGGAGGGGGAATTCTGCAACGGCGCATTCCGGTTCACGCCTGCGCCACGGAGGAGCGACACTCCTGTCGCTCGCGGAGCCCCGGGATTTTCGGGCACGACCGGTGAGATACGGGCAGGAACGCCCTTGCTCCGTGAGTAGACCGAACAGGGTTAAGTCATCGACCTAACCCTGTTCAGTCCCCCGAAAACCAGTTGCTTCCCGCCTCCTTTCTGTCGTTAGATAGTCTCATGCTGAACTGGATCTGGATGGGAATGATTGTCATCGGTGTCGTCGTCGCGGCGCTACTGGATCAGTTGAGTGGATCTAACGGGATTGTCGAAGGCATGTTTTCGATGATCAAAATAGGTGTCGTGAACATTGCGATCCCGCTCAGTGCGATCATGATGCTCTGGCTCGGAATCATGCGACTCGCGGAAAAGTCAGGCATGGTTAATTCCGTCTCGCGTTTCGTTCGGCCGGTCATGAGACGTCTCTTTCCCGAGGTGCCGGAAGATCACCCCGCGATGAGTGCGATGGTCATGAATATGGCGGCGAATATGTTGGGGCTCGGCAATGCGGCGACGCCACTCGGTCTCAAAGCGATGCAACATCTTGATGATCTGAATCCTCATAAAGGGACGGCAACGAACTCGATGTGCACCTTTCTCGCGATCAACACGAGTTCGGTCACTCTCATTCCAGCGACCGCGATTGGATTGCTCGCGGCGCAGGGGATCGCGGAGCCGTATGCGATTGTTGGGACTACGATCGGGGCGACGATTTGCTCGACGATCATTGCGATCCTCGCCGTGAAGACCTTTGAAAAAATGCCGGTCTTCAATCGGGTGCAAACGCCGGAACCGACTGTCGAAGAAGACGTGGTCGAGTATCAGGTGCAGGCAAAAGGATTATCAAACCGGGGTAAATTCGTCATGGCGGGAGTAGTCTTTCTTTTCGCCGGTATCGTCGCTCTTGAAGTTTTCCCCGAGCAGCGTATCGCGGTTCAGGAAACACTGGGGCTGCGCGAAGTCGCAATTCAGCTCGATGCCGAGACAGCCTCGCTCGATGAAAAAACCGACGTCGAGGCGAAGCCGTTCTGGCAGCGTACCGTCTCGGCGATTTCTCTCGCCGCGATTCCCTTTGTCCTCGTTTTCTTCATTGTCTTCGCGGCGCTGAAACGCATTCCGGTTTACGAAGAGTTCGTCGAAGGCGCGAAAGAAGGTTGGCACGTTGCAGTACGGATCATGCCCTTCATCGTTGCGATGCTCGCCGCGCTCGCGATCCTGCGAAACTCCGGCGCCTTGTTCCTTTTCCAAAACATGCTCAGGCCCGTCCTCGAGTTCGTGAAGTTCCCGCCCGAACTTGTTCCCATGGCCCTGATGCGTCCCCTCAGCGGGAGCGGCAGTCAAGGCGTCCTCGTCGAAATTCTGACCAACGAAGGCCTTTCTGAAACGATCAAATACACCGCCGCGACCATGTTTGGCTCGACCGAGACGACCTTCTACGTCCTCGCGGTTTACTTCGGATCCGTCGCCGTACGACGCACTCGCCACGCCGTCGCGGCCGGTCTCTGCGCCGACCTCGCCGGCGTCATCGCTGCCGTCATCATCTGCCGCGCGATGTTTGGGTGATCTTTAGAGAAAGGGTTTTCGCTGCTGAGATCGCCAATCTTCCGAGTAGAGGAGTTTCGCTCCGCTGTTCAGCACTGAGGGAATCGTAAAATCTCTGGATCTTGTTCTCTAATTAGAGTCTTGGCAGATGCTCTAAAGCACCGAGTCTGGAACGAACGTTTCTTAATCTAAATCGCCTCTGCCGGATTAAGATTAGGGACGAGAGCCATCACTCGAAATGGAGCAGCGCCAAAAATCCAATCTCCCCTCCAAAACCTGTCTCGTCTGCGGTCTTCCTTTCGACTGGAGGAAGAAATGGGAAAAATGCTGGGACCAGGTCAAATATTGCTCGGAACGTTGTCGACGGAATCGATCTGCGATTCGTAACGACGGGTCGAATGACTCTTGAATCGACCTTTTTCCTTCCCGCAACACGGGACGAAGCCATCGGTCGCTTGAATGAATTCCTCGCGGAATCGGCAGGCACCTACTCGGAAAAAAGAAATCACGTCATCCCCGGCCACGGAAACGTCTCCCGCCTTTCTGCCGCGACTCGAACCCGCCTCCTCCTTGAAACGGAGATTTGCGAAGCAGCGCGACAGAATTTCTCCGCCGGCAAAATTGAAAAATTTGAGCAGGAAATCTGGTGGCGCCTTTACTGGAAAGGCTGGCTCGAACAGCGACCCTCGGTCTGGTCAGGCTATCGCGCTGAGCTCTCCGGACTGGAATGGAGCGACCGCGCCCTCGAAGTCGCAGCCGGGAGGAGTGGGGTCGCGATCATGGATCATTTCGCGAAAGAGCTGATGGAGACCGGCTACCTCCACAATCACGCGCGGATGTGGTGGGCGTCCTTCTGGATTCACGTCGAGCGCCTCCCCTGGCAGCTCGGAGCCGACTTTTTCCTCCAGCATCTCCTCGATGGGGATACCGCTTCAAACACGCTCTCATGGCGCTGGGTCGCCGGGTTGCAAACGCGCGGAAAGAGCTATCTCGTCCGGCGCTCAAATTTGGAGCGCTTCGTTGACCCTGATCTTCTCAGCACCAACTCAGCGGGGCTCAATCAGTTAGAAGATCCTTCACCAGCCCC
>CAZOUP010000050.1:0-18793 GCA_964583035.1 uncultured Akkermansia sp. | reverse complement strand
TGAACTCGAATTTCAGGACCATTCAAATAGTAGGTCTGTCCCTCTTTTACGGCCACTGAACTCGAATTTCAGGACCATTCAAATAGTAGGTCTGTCCCTCTTTTACGGCCAGTCTTCGTCCCCGGGGAGCGGGTTGGCATCTGGGTCCATGACGAAGATCTGCTCCTCGAAAATTCACCGCTCGCGGATTTGAGCCCTCACGCTCTATTCGCGCCGCTGCCAAATGCGCTCTGGAAAGAGCATCGATACAGCCCCCGGAAGGTCGAATTTCTCTCGAAGGCACTCTCCGATGGTGCGCACCGGGCGGGCAGACATTTCGATCTGATGTCAGGAATTTCGCAGGGCGACGACATAGCGAAAGCGCTCGTAGAAGGAGCGAAGGAAAACGAACTCTCCACGCTCGTGGCGATGCAGCCATTCACCGGGCCGCTCGCCGACGAAATTCCCCAAATCACTCACGCGCTCGCGGAAGCGGGCGTTTCGCTCCAGCTCGTCCGGCGCCCCGACGATGTCGAGCTCATGAAACACGCCACCGCCGGATTCTTCGGATTTTGGAAAAAGACCGCAAAACTCCGCGATAGAGCGCCGCTTTGAGATATTTTAACGATTGATTCAACCCCTATTACCCCTCACATTCCGCCCCATGGAAAACGTCATTATCATCGGTACCGGTTGCGCCGGCTGGACATCAGCAATCTATACAGCACGTGCGAACCTGAAACCTCTCGTCCTTGCCGGAGAACAGCCGGGTGGCCAGTTGACGACCACGACCGAAGTCGAAAACTTTCCCGGTTTCCCCGAAGGCATCTTGGGACCAGACCTCATGATGAACATGCAGAAGCAGGCGGAGAAGTTTGGTACCCGCGTGGAATATGATCTCGTCAGTTCGGTGAAGAAAGAGGACGAGGGCTATTTCACTCTCAAAACGCAGGGCGGCACGACTCACGAAGCCAAAGCGGTCATCATCGCGACCGGAGCGATCCCGCGCTATCTCGGTCTCGAAAACGAAATGTCTCTTGTCGGGCACGGTGTCACCTCCTGCGCAACCTGCGATGGTGCCTTTTATCCTGATGTCCCTGTCGCCGTCATCGGTGGCGGTGACTCCGCCTGTGAAGAAGCCGATTTCCTCACCAAGTTCGCGAGCAAGGTCTATCTCGTGCATCGCCGTGATGAACTCCGCGCCTCGAAGATCATGGCTGATCGTGTGCTCCGGAACCCGAAAATTGAACCTGTCTGGAATTCAGAAGTAACAGAATACCTCACCGACGATGAAGGCGAAGTGCGCGCTGTCACACTGTTCAACAATCAGAGCAACGACTCGTCCGAACTCGAAGTGAAATGTGTCTTTGTGGCGATCGGTCACGACCCCGCGACCGGATTTCTTAATGGCTCCGGCGTCGAACTCGACGATGAAAAATACATCATCCAGAACGGGCACGACACGAAGTCGAACATCGTCGGCCTCTTTTCCGCCGGGGACGTTTCCGACCACGTCTACCGCCAGGCGATCACCGCTGCCGGAAACGGCTGCCAGGCCGCGCTCGATGCGGAGCGGTATCTTGCCGCTTTGTAGAATTGGCGGAACTCGCTCCCGGAGAATGGCTTGCCTACAGGGTCAATCAGCTATACCCTTTCTTGGATTGAAGATCTCATGAGTGGACGGAAATATACGGCTATTGGAATCCTGATTTTAACATTGCTGTTCGTTCCCAATTCGGAAGCTCAGTTTCACACGAAGAGTGAAACTGAACAGCCGACCATTCGCCAATCGCAGCCGCAGCCGGTTCCGCAGCAGAATAAGCAACACGTCGACGTTCATTCGCTACCAGGGGCCGATTACTCCGGCGGCGTGATGATTTTGCCGGATTCGCAGAAGGAAGCTCTGCAGCAGTGGAATCCCCGCATGAGCGAAATGAATGGCAAAGACGCTGACGTTTGGGGGCGGTCAATCTGGCACTCTGACGGGACCTACACAGATTCAAAACAGGACAATCTTACGAATACACTCGAGCAGGAAACAATGAGCAAAAACGGTGTTCGTCTCCAAAAAAGATTGATCATGTTAGATCAGTCGGGACGGCCAGCCGAAGTCATGATGTACAATGGAGCCGACCAGTTCAAGTATAGGGGTAGGTTGCTCTACGACACCTTGGGTCGCTTCATTGAAGAGCAAATTTACGATTCGAACGATACTTTGATCAGACGCAAAATTCAGGAATACACCGTGGACGGCTTTAAAATGCCACTCCGGAGTTGGGATTACGTCGCGAACATTCCAGATGACTTGAAACTGGTCATCACAAAAAATGATGCCGCCGAGGCATCCGGAGAGCCTAAGGTAACTATCACTAAGAGGGGCCTTTTCGGCCAGGAGAAGACAATCTCTAACTCAGTTCCAGACCCTTTGCCCTCTGATATTGCAAAACCAGTATCGAGTGTGGAGGACACCGCTGAAAAGCGCAAGGGGCTCGGACTTGGGCGCCTCTTTGGGAAAAAAGATTAATTTCGAGGCGCGCCAACGCTTCCAACGGGGATCGATGAAGCTCTCTCCTACTCAGTCTTTGGCTTTTCTATTCCTCTTGGGCCTATCGGTCTCAGGCTGGCTCTACGGAATCTACTGGAAGCGCGTCGCGAGCGGAAATGTCTTTACCAAAGAGGAAAAAGTGATGATCCAACTCCAGGACCAGATTCAAGTCCTGACCGATAAGAACGCCGAACTGAACGAACAGATTTCCAGCCTCTACAACCCGGACAGCGAATCGGAGAACACTGCGGCGAAGCAGGCAGCACCTGTTACTCCAGGGGTAACCGCCCCGTTTGAGAAAATAGAACTCCCCCGAAAGGGATTCTAGACCTTGGGTAGACCACCTAAAATTTAGTCTCTGTGAAACCCGTGATGTCAGGGGTGAAAAGATTGCCGGGGATCCCCGCGTTCGGTGCGACTCGATTAAAAGCAGTCTTCACGTATGAGCCATCCGAAAGCACGATCTCCATACCGCGAAGGCGATAGTCGTCGCGACCGAGAATGAAGGTAAATGTTTTCACGCCCCGCCCCGCCTGCCCTTTCGGCTGCGTCACTATCTCGTAGGTCGATCCCGCAGTATCGATGCTTTGAACGCTGTATTTCCGCTCGAACTCACTCGTCGAGCGTGGAAAGCCGGTGGCCATCGCCATCAGTCCATGGGGAACATCCCCCGAATTCGCAGAGCGTCGCTCATATTTCTTCATTGCGGTCCTGATGATGTAGAGCTGACCATTGTGCTTCGTCACGATCGTCTGGGGCGGACTTCCGACCTGCCAACGGAACTGGTTACTACCGTAGTTCAACCAGAGAGATCCCGATTGACGAATCGGAACTTTCATCGAAGTCATTGTCCTCGTCTGAGTAAAATCGATCTTGATCGTCCGGACCCCACTGTTTGTCGACATCCAGCGTTGGACCACTGACATGTCAGCCGCATTCGTTGCGGGGGTAAAGGCCGCGAAAACAAGGCACGCGGCAAGAAACGGTGAGAAATGTCGCTCGGGAAAAACCATCATTGTTAGATACTAAGCACATCTTAACAAATTGTCAGCTGGAAAGACGATGCGCCCACCGATACCAGCGAGGCAGGAGCCATACCGCTACCATCATATTAGCGAGAATACCAACCGCACATACGACCCCTAAACTCGCAAGGCCATAGGCGGAGGCGCTCGCCAACGAACCAAAACCAATCGCCGAGGAAGTGCCGCAGAAAATGAGAGCCTTTCCAATCCCGGCCCTCGCGGCCCCCACATCGCCCCCACTCCTGCGAAGCGCGAAAATCATGTGAATACTAAAATCCAGCCCCGTCCCGAAAAGCAGAGGGAGGCCGCAAATGTTAAACGAGTTCCAACTCATCGGCGTCCAAATCGTGAGGAGGACGATGAGACATCCGGTGAACACGAGAGAAAACAGGCTGAGAAGAAGATCTTTCCAATGTCGGAAGACCAACCCAAGCATGGCCGAAAGGAGGGCCATCATCGGAAGAAACACACGAAGGATATCCTGCCCGATTCTTTCATTCAGCGCCGTTCCCAGCGATCCGAGACTGGCCACGACCGTGTTCGGACTGCAGACCGCCGCCACCCATTCCCGATCCTCCGGAATCGAGGGCTTCACCGTAGCAAGTGCCGCGTAGACTCCATCCCTCTCAGCAAAAAGCCGGTCGATCGACCACACCGCCAATTTACCCGTGGGCAATGCCAACTCACCGTTCGCCAGCTGACCGAGATAGCTTTTCCAGGCGGCGAAAACGGCCTTCGTGAGACGGGTTCCCTCTTCAGAAAAACCGGCCTCATTCAGTTCTGAGATCAGACGCGCCTCCTCTTTAAGCAATGATTCAATCGCCTCAAGGTTTTTCAACTGCTGCTCCGGTCGAGGAATAAAGGCCATTGGCAGAACATAGTCCGTCAGGAGATGAGATTTCTTTGCTGATTCGATGCGCTCCGCCGCATTACCGAGTTCTCGATTAAGAGCTTCGATAGAATCACCCGTGATCACGGTCGGCACCGCATTTTCACGCCCCGCCAACTCCGACTGCAGCTGTTGCCAGGCCACCATTGATGGGCTTTCACGAATTCGGAACGGATGAAAATTTGCCTCAAGGTGAGGCATTTCTTTCACCGCCATGGAAGTTATCGCGGCGATCGGAACCAACACCGCGAGCACCATGGCCGACACCCGAGTCACTCCCTTACCGGTCAAATCTACCGAGCGCTCTTTCACCACTTCCTTGTTAAAGCTCACCGCGACCGGCCCGAACCCATAGAGCATCACAAGCGCACCGACAACAACACCCATCGCGACGAGATTTCCCATCTCCGCAAGGCCGGGAAGCGAACTGAGATTTAGGGAAAGGAAGACCACCGCCGTGGTCGCAGCCGCCCAGAGAATCCCCGGTCCCACTGATCGACGGAGCGCCTTCGCATCCCCGCCCGAATCCATCGCCTCCCGATAAAGCACGATGCCGTAATCCACCGCCAGACCCATGAGAATTGCGGCGAAGCCCGCACTCATGACACTAAGATCGCCGAACAAAGCTCCGCCAATCAGAATCGTGATCGCGAGGATCGCCAGCATTGCCGAAATCAACCACGAAAGTGGGCGGGTCCGCCGGTGCATAATCCAAAAGAGCAAGGAAATCAGCAGCATCGTTGCGACCACAGAAATCGTCATGTCCTTCTCCATTTCAGTGCCGACCTCCGCCATGAAAGCCGGTGTTCCCGTAAGGCCGATCTCGATCGCCGACTCTTCTCCCTGAGTCGCAATCCATTCATGCTCCCACTCTTCCACGAGGGCCTTCACTTTCTTGAGCCAGACATCAGCATCGCGATAGTTGGAAAAATCGACTCCTGCTCCCTCGACATACATTACTTGAAACGTTCCATCCGAGGACGCCATTGGGTCAGGGCCGGAGGCATCTCCCGCATCGCCATCCATAAGCCCGCCAATCTTCGAAAACCCAAGAGGGTCATAGCTCGTCACAATCACATCCTGATCGAAGAATCCGCTCTGGAGCGAAGCCATCGCTTCACCAATCGCCACCGGCGAACCCGCCGCTGAGAGTCGGGATTCGAGGTCTGCGAGATTCTCGGAAGAACCATTCATCCAGAGCCACGAAAGCAATCCCCCACCCTCCGTCACGAGCTCAGTAAGCGAAAGTTCTCGAAAGACCTCACTGATCAAGTGAGGCGTTTCCTCCATCTTCGCCGAAAGCGACAGGATCGCTTCCTCCGCGAGATATGACTCCTCCGCTTTCACCGTCACGATGAGTTGCCCGTCGCGACTGAAGTAACGATTCAATCGATCCATTCCCTGAACTTCGGGCAGATCTGGCGGCAACATTTCGTAGAGAGTCGCCGAAAATTGCACCCGAAGAATGCAAAAGGCGGCAATCGCGCCAATTACTGTCACCACGATAATAGGATGCAAACGAGTCATGAGAAAGGGGTGCTCTCAGGCAGGAGCTCAACATAGCGCAGAACTCGTGAAATCGACAAGAAAGGGAAGGAAAGCTCAGGCCGCGCGCCAGGTTTTTTCATCAGCCTTGTGGCTTCGAAATGACGTTTGGACGGAGGTGCTCAACAGGCGTCTTGAGATGAGATCTTGGGTTGCCCAGAACAAGACGGTCCCTATCGAAATCATCGCATCGCATCGCATCGGATGGGATGGGATGGGATGGGATGGGATGGGATGGGATGGGATGCGATGCGATGCGATGCGATGCGATGCGATGCGATGCGATGCGATGCGATGTCAGGGTGAGGGAAGTGCTGGCGCGAAAGAGGACGTTCACCTAGGTAATCGTGATCATGCCAGCCAAAGGCTCGGATGACTCATTTCGTGCTACTCTCGTCATGAATAAGAAATTGCTTCCGTCTGTAATGGCTAAGCTGATGCTGGAAAAATTGGCTCTCGTGCTAGCTGCGCATGGTAGAGATTAGAATAGAAGGAGGGGCAGAAGCGGATTTTGCCGTATGCTAAGAAAGCGATTTGGAACGCAAAATGTGCAACAGGCCTTTCGTGCTTCTCCACTTCGCAAACGCTCCGTGACAACTTCCTGACAACCCTTTTACAGGGCCATGACAACTGATTTGAAATGCGGGCGAGCTTCTCTGCATGGACAAGATCCGAATCAAATCAATGTTGGCGCTTGGGGCAGTGATGCTCACAGGCATGAATCCCTTTGTCTCGGCACACGATGACATTCTTCCACTCACCGTGAAGGCTGAGGTTGATCGACCGATCATTCATCAGGGTAAAGAGGAGCAGAAGGTCGTCATTAAAATTGAAGTCACCGGTGAGAGGGTTCCGATCGGTAACCGCATGCCGCTCAATCTCGCGATCGTGCTGGATCGAAGTGGCTCGATGTCGGGCGGAAAGCTCGACCAGGCGAAGCAGGCGGCGGAAATGCTCGTTGATCAACTGGAGAGCGACGATGTGCTCTCGCTCGTGGTGTATGAGTCTGAAGTTGAGGTGGTACTTTCTGCCCGGCGTCTTGGGGATCGTCATGCTGAAATCAAGCGACTCATCCGGGGGATCCACACGGGTGGCAGCACAGCACTCTACGGGGGAGTGGAAAAAGGGGGAAGAGAGCTCAGTGAATTCTTTTCCAAAGAGCGCATCAATCGTGTCATCCTCCTTTCGGATGGGATCGCCAACGTCGGGCCGAGTAGCAATCGTGAGATCGCGCAACTCGGTTCACGCCTCGCCAGAGACGGCATGTCGGTGACCACGATCGGTCTTGGCGGCGATTACAACGAAACCCTCATGACGGCTCTCGCCGAGGCGAGTGATGCGAACTATTACTACGTCGCCGATGTCGAGACTCTCCCCGAAGTGTTCCGAAGCGAGCTGGGCGAATTGAAAAGTCTCGTCGCCCGTGATTTTCAAATCGAAATTCGCTGCCCGGAAGGGGTTCGCCCGATTCGTTTTCTCGGTCGCCCTGAGGAACTGAAGTCGCAGACCGGGAGTCTCACCTTTGGAACTCTCGCGAGTGGCCAGACAAGAGCACTCTATCTCGAATGCGCCGTCAGTCCGGACGTCCAGGGAACTCTCACTGAGATTGCGACCATCTCCGCCACCTTTGAAGACCTCAAGCAGGGGAAAAGAGCAAAGGTCGCTGAGCGAATCGTCGTCGTCGGTTACACGGAAGATTCCGCGCTGGCTGAAAAAAGTGTGAACGAGGCAATCCGGGCGGAATCCGTGATCTACGCAAACGCTGTCGAGACCGAGAAGACAATCGCCTATGCCGACGCGGGCAACATCGATGCCTCGCGAGCGAACATCGTGAAGCAGAAGGCCGAGTTAAACGCCGTTTTTGCGGCGGCACCCGAGGCACAAAAAGAAGCTTTGCGGGAAGAAATCAGTGCCCTCGAGGAAACCGAGAGAGATCTGGAATCGGACAGCCTCTCGAATGATCAGCGCAAGAGGCTATCGATCGGTTCCTTTCTGAAGCGCAACGCCAAATAAATCGTGGCGAGTTGAAAAGGACAATTGGGGCGGGCCGGAACAGGCCCGCCTTTTTCCGTGAAGCGATCTTTGTCGAAGCGTGGTAGGCTCCCGAAACATGAAACGAATTGCCCTGGTCTTCTTCCTTGCGATTCTGCTGCCATCGATCCTGTTGGCAGTGATGGCGACCCGTTCGGTGCGCGATCAGTCATTGATCCTGAACAGTCAGCGGGCGATGTTTTATCAAGCGACCTGCGATTCCGTGGCCGCCGAGATCAATCTCTTCATGGATGAGATTCGTGTCTTTCACGGGAAGTTAATCGACGAACTGGCTCGTCGCCAACAATCAGGATTGGTCGAAACCTTCGACGAAGCGGTCACCGACTCCTGGTCTCAGGCATCCGTGGGCGCGGTGGTGAGCGAAGAGGGAATCATCATCTCCCCCGCGCACGGCGAGTCAGTGGCTGCTGATTCCTTTCTCGGAAACCATCGTGATTTTCTGATGAATGAAAGGACGGTTGAGGTGTATCAGGCACCTCCGGTTCTCAACAGCGAGGTTTCCATTGTCGAGGAGATCCCGGCGAGGCTGAAAGAATCGAGCTCGTTCTCGAAAGCCAGCTCGCCTCTTGCTCTGGATGAGGCTGAAATGGCCGATGCCGCTGAGCCGCCGCGACCTAAGCTCAAGGTGGGCGTTGTGCAGAATAAACTTGAGGGATTGCGCTTTGAGTCGAATCGAGGCGTTTCTCAGGGCGATGATGTTGCGAATGAAGAGGCTCCCCTGGCCCTGGTCCTTCCCCCGGAAATGCGGCAGCGCAATGTGATGCCGGATCAGGCTTCAGCTCCTCTTGCGGGAGCTCTCCCGCCAGTGCTTGAAGCTCAGGCGTCGGTGAATTTTTCAAGGTTGAGCACAGCCGAGGTAAAATCGAATGAACTAATTGCGGCCGAATCAGGCGCGGTGAGTCGCCTCATCGATGGGAATCTTCACATTCTTTTGTGGGAAAAAAGTCCGAGACTCCCCGGCTACACCTTTTGGACCGAGTTGGACCTCGAGACGATTCGCGAGGATCTCGATCTTCTTTTTTCCGAAATGCCGTTTTCGTCCCGTGAGGCCGTCTCGGTCGCTCTCCTCGATTCTGACGGGGCTCTCGTGACTCAGACAGAAGCAGGATTCTCTGCGGACTGGAGCCGCCCTTTTGTTGCTTCGGAAGTGGGGCAAATTTTACCGAGGTGGGAGGTCGCGACCTACTTTCTAAATCCTGATTCTCTCAATGATGCGGCAAGCACTTTGCGATGGACTCTTTCGTTGATCGTATTTTCTCTGCTCGTTGCGGTGGCGGTGGGAAGCTTTCTGATTCTTAAATCGGTTCGCTATGAAATGAAGCTGGCGACCCGGAAAACAGATTTCGTGAGTAACGTGAGTCATGAGCTGAAGACCCCCCTGACGTCGATCCGGATGTTCTCAGAGCTGCTCGCGAGGGGGGAAGAGACTGACATTGAGAAAACAAAGAACTACTCGGGCATTATTCATAAGGAATCGGAGCGGTTGAGTCGCTTGATCAATCGTCTTCTCGATTTTTCGCGATTGGATCGGGACGAGATGACCCTCAAAAAGGAGCCGGTTGATCTGGGTAAACTGGTGGAAGATTGCGTCGAAACTTTCCGGATGCAGCTGGAGTCGCGAGCGATGAATATTCGAATTAACGAGCAGGCAGAGGGGCAATTAATGGTCACCGGTGATGCCGATGCCCTGGAACAGGTACTCCTGAACCTGCTTTCTAACGCGGGGAAATATGCAGCTAAGGGTGGGGAGATCACGATCGTTCTTGAGGCTCTTGCTGAGGATAGAGCGGTTCTTCGGGTTCAGGATCGCGGAGCGGGAATCCCGAGGGCGTTGCGCGAGAAGGTTTTTGAAAAGTTCTACCGGATTGATGATTCCATCCACGCCGGGGTGGATGGTTCCGGCATTGGTCTCGCCTTGAGCCGCCAGCTTGTTGAAAAACATGGCGGCGAAATTCGATGCGAGTCACGCGACGGATGCGGGAGCTCTTTCGTGATCGAACTGCCACTCGCCGACTAAAATGAAGAAAAGTGATATCACCGTTTTTATCGTCGAAGACGACAGCAGCATTCGTTTCGGGCTGGAGGAAATCTTGAAGGTCGAGGGCTACTCGGTTGTTTCGTGCGGGGATGGAGAGGTGGCCATCGAAGGCATCGGACAAGCGCTGCCGGATCTCATCATTCTCGACATCATGTTGCCGGGAAAAAGTGGCTATGAGATCGCGGGGGAGCTTCGCAAAACCGGATGCCGAATTCCCATCCTCATGCTCACGGCCAAAGGGCAGGAAATGGACAAGGTCGCGGGGCTGAACAGCGGGGCCGATGACTACGTGACAAAACCCTTCGGGATCAGTGAGTTGCTCGCCCGGGTCAATGCGCTCCTGCGGCGTTCCTGCGATTGGGGGGGACTCGAAGGCAGCACGAAGGCCGCTCCCGTTTTCTCTCTCGGGGACGCGGAGATCGATTTGGAGAACTATTCAGTCAGCCTTGGCGATGAGACGACTCCGCTGACGCCGCGCGAGAGGGAATTGATCATTTTTCTGCTTCAGCACCGCGGGCAGGTTCTCAGTCGCGACCGCATTCTCGAAGCCGTTTGGGGGGTAAAATATTTCGGCACGACGCGGACTCTGGATCAATGTGTCGCTCAGGTTCGGAAAAAAATTGGAGACCATGGGCGGGACGCGGGGATTTTGATCACCGTTCATGGAGTGGGCTATAAGATGGTGTGAGGCGAGGGGTGGTTGAATTGTCTTCGGCGCTGGTGGGTGGCGATGCGGCGGACAGGGGCATCGCAGCCGGAAGGCTGACGGCTTCCGCTACGTTTGGCGCGCGCGCCGGAGTTATTCGAAGCCCGGCAGCATCGCCTGCCTCACGGGGCCGTCGTGGTGGGCCGGGTTTTTGAGCGGATTCTCGCAGCGAAAACGATTCAGATTCCCATCACTGGAATCGAGGATGGGTCGCGGGTCTTCGCTGTCGAAGAACTCCGAAAACTGTTCCGGATCGAGAAAGGCGGGCATGCGGTCATGCACTTCGAGGACGCTGCCGACGGCCTGTCTCGTGAGCATGGTGTAGCAAGGGCCCGTAAAGGCGGCGTTTTCAGGCGCGGGTTCCCAAAGACCGGCGGCCCAGAGAAAATTCTTCCCCTCACGAGGTTCGAAGGCATAAGTCTGCTTCTTCCCGACAGGTCCGGTCCATTCGTAGAAAGTGGCGAGAGGAATGAGGCAACGCTGACGGTTCTTCCAGGCGTCCGACCACATGCCGTCGAGTTTGTCAGAGCGGGCATTGTTGACGGAAGGATTGAATTTCCGCTTGAATCCCCAGCGCATGGTCAAAGCGGGGGGCGATCCTTCAGTGATCGTTAAGACGATGCCCGGGTCACTTTTGCGAATCCCGAAGGCTTTTGGTGAGTCCTTGAGCGCGACCGCGACCGCTTCCTCCCAGTCATCGCGGGAACGATGACGCAGGGCTCGTCCGATGTCGTAGAGGTTGCACATGGCTCCCTCGACGATAGCTCATGAGAGAGGCTTTTGCGGAAAACAAAACAGGGTTAGGTCGCTGACCTAACCCTGTTGAGTAAAATTAATCTGATCGCAGAAAACTCCTACATCAGGTTCATGGCGCGAGAGCGCTTGATTTCGCGAGTGATCTTGCGATGAAGCTTCGCGGAAACACCAGTCGTGCGACGTGGGTAAATTTTTCCGGACTCGGTCGTGAATTTCTTCAGGAAATCGGGATTGAGGTAATTCACTTTCTCAAGGGGCACATCGAGACGGCGACGTGGCATCTTGCGGTTGGCACGGCGAAAGTTCATCGCACGCTCTTCTGTTTTCGGTCCAATCATAAAATTGTCTGGTTGAGGCTACCTTTCTAGGAATTAGCGCTTCTCGCGGTGGAGGGTGCGGCGCTTCAGGTAAGGATTAAACTTCACTTTCTCCAGTCGACCCGGGGTTTGAAGGCTCTTCTTGTTTCGGGTGGAAACATAGATGGAGGGACGGGCGCCTTCTTCTTTGGCTTCCGTGCATTCAAGGATAATAACGTCTCTAGGCATGACTGGGCGAGTTTACGTGTGTTTCGCGAGGGCGGGAAATTTAAGCGGATCTTAAAATTTCTCAACCAAATATTTTAATCGTCGTCTGATGAAGGCTTCGCCGCTTCCTTTTCATCGAGTCCGAAGAGGGAAGTGACAGGGGACCGGTGGACTCCCTGAGCCTGCTCTTCATCGAGTTTTTCCTGATAATCGACGGTGCAGCGGGCGAAGGGCATCGCTTCGAGACGCGCGGGGGGGATCGCTTCGCCTGAGCCTTCGCAGACGCCGTAGGTGCCGGCGTCAAGGCGGAGGAGGGCTTCCTCGATCTCATTCACCGCATCCTGCTCCTGAGAGAGGATGTTCAGGGCGAAATCGCGGTCATAAGAGTCTGAGCCGGCGTCTGCCTGGTGCATTCCAAAGGCAGAGGAGTCTGCATTGTCATCGCCACGGCCAAGGGTGTCACGGGCGACGCCATTCATCTGGTCCACAAGCATGTCGCGGAGGTCGAGGAGCTTTTGGCGCTGGCCTTTGAGGAAGGCGGCCGACAATTTCTGCGGCTTCCCGCCCGTCGTTGGAGTTTGGGGTAGAGGCCCGCGCTGGGCGAGATGCGCCATCATGGGGTGCTTTTTCGTCGTAATTCGTTTCCTCAGTGGAGTCTGATTGGCGGGAGCGTTCGCGTCATACTTCTGCTTCTTAGCGGGCGCTTTTTTCGCCGCCTTCTTCGCCGCCGCCTTCTTCGCCGCCGCCTTCTTCACGGGCGCTTTTTTGACCGGGGTGTCTTTTTCCACAGGTGCTGCCTTTTCAGCGGGAGCCTTTTTCACGGCTGTTTTCTTGGCGGGCGCTTTTTTGGCCGGAGGGGCTTTCTTAGCGGGCGCTTTTTTGGCGGAGACTGCTTTCTTTTTCACTACTTTTTTGGCGGGATCCGCCTTTTTGCTGGATGCTTTTTTGGAAGGGGCTGCTGCCTTCTTCGTAACCGTTTTTTTCGCCGCTTTCTTGGCCATGACCGTTGGCTTTGGTAGGTGAGGAAATACTTGATTTAACGAGGTGAAAACTCATCCGCCCCGCTGGAAGGCGGAATCTGTAAAGCATTCGCCCCGCTCCCGCAAGAGGAATTCGCCGCTTCGACGATGAATCCTAAAAGGGCCAAAGGCGGGGAATGAGGAAGCTCGCCATGACCCAGAGGGCGATCGCGAGAGGAAGGCCGACGCGACTAAAGTCGGTGAACTTGTAACCGCCTGCGCCATAGACATAAGTGTTGGTCTGGTAGCCGATGGGGGTGACAAAGCTTGCGGATGAGGCAAACATCACGGCGACAACAAACGGTCTCGCATCGACCTCGAGTTGGCTCGCAATGCCGATCGCGATCGGGGTGAGGAGCGCGGCCACGGCGTTGTTGCTGATCAGTTCAGTCAGAATCGCAGAGAGCAGATAAAGGGCGGCGAGGATCGCGTAGGGGCCGAGTTCCTGAAACGAGTTCGCGGTCTGTTCCGCGAGGATTTGGGCGAGGCCCGTGTTTTCGAGTCCCATCCCGAGTCCGAGCATGCCAAAGATCATGAAGATCACTTTCCACTCGACGGCTTCGTAGGCTTCTTCGGGATCGATGCATCTCGTGATCAGGGTAATGAGCGCAGCGGTGAGTGCAAAAATCGGGATGTAGGCCGGGAGCACGGCTCCTCCGATCATGAACAGGAGAAGGGCTCCGATCGCGATGGGCGCTTTGCCATGGCGGATCGAGCGACCCTTGGGTTTACTGAGGTTAACGAAGTCTTTTTCGGTGAAAAGATCATTCATGCGGTCGACGGGACCCTCGACAAGAAGGGTGTCACCGAAGGCGAGCTTCACTTCCTCGAAGCGATGTCGCAGATTCACGCCGCGGCGATGCACCGCAAGGATGACGACTCCGAAGCGCTGGCGAAAATTTAACTCTTTGAGACTGTTGCCCGCCATGCGCGACTCCGGCCCCACGATTCCCTCCATGAGCACTGCCGATTCGGTGCGGACATGATCGAGTCCAAGGTCTCCGTCGCGGAGGAGATCGACCCCCGTTGTTTCGGTAAGCTCGACCACTCCCGAGGCTCGCGTTTTCAGCGTGATCTGATCGCCTGACTCGAAGATCAGTTCATTGAGCGGGACGGGGAGGGGGCGTCCTTCGCGAATGATTTCGATGACGCGAAGGTTCCGGCGCTTTGCAAGGGGCGTTTCGGGAAAGGGTTTTCCAATAAGGGGGGAGTCTTTTGAGACAAAGACCTGCGTCAAAAATTCCTGAGAGGCTTCTCCGTCAAACAAAGTCGAGAGAGTGACCCGGTCGGGAATGAGGCGCCATCCGCCAAGGAGAATGTAAACAATCACGCTGACGACGAAGAGGATCCCGAGCTTGCTGATCTCGAACATTCCGAAGGGTTCCATGCCCGCGTCCGCCGCGATGCCAGAGGCGATGAGGTTCGTCGAGGTGCCGATAACAGTGCAGGTCCCTCCGACAATTGCAGCGTAGCTGAGAGGGATGAGGAACCGCGAGGCAGTTAGGTCAAACTTCCGGCAGTGGGCGAGAATAATCGGCAGGAAAACAACCACCACCGGGGTGTTGTTCACGAAGGCGGAGAGAAAGGCGACCAGCAGAAGGAGGACGACCATGGTCCTGAGCGGGCTGCTCCCCGCGAGCATTTCAAATTTGCCGGCGAGCAGATCGATAAGTCCAGTCCTCTCGAGGACGGCGCTGAGAATAAACATCGCCGCCACGGTGACGGGGGCGGAGCTTCCAAAGACGGCGAGCGACTCGGAGGGAGAAAGGACCCCGATCAAAACGAGGGAAAGAAAGGCGGCCATCGCCGCGAGGTCGGGCGAGATCCACTCTTTGACGAGCACGACAAACACGCTCACGACAATCGCGACGGTGAAAATCTGCTGCCAGAGATGTACTTCCATAGGGAAAAATGATCGTTGCGTTTCAAGTCCACTCAGGGCAGCATTCTGCGCTGAGGCGGGTCATAAGACTTCCTCTAATTCTTCCTCTTGATCAATGGAAACTCTTCTCATCGCCGTCGGGGCTCTCGTTCTTTATCTGATCGCCTATCACACTTACGGGAAGTGGCTGGCGCGGAAAATTTTTAAACTCGATCCGGAAGCGCTCGTGCCCAGTGTCGCCCTGAATGACGACAAGGACTATGTGCCGACAAAGAAATCGATCATTTTCGGGCACCACTTTACCTCCATCGCCGGGACAGGCCCGATTGTGGGTCCAGCGGTGGCCGTGATTTGGGGTTGGGTTCCTGCGCTCCTCTGGGTTCTTTTCGGCTCGATTCTCATTGGGGCCGTCCACGACTTCGGGTCTCTCGTCGTTTCGATGAGAAATCGAGGGCAGACCGTTGGGGATATTGCGGGGCGTGTTCTTACGAAACGAACCCGTCTCTTGTTTCTCCTCATCCTTTTCATGGCTCTGACCATCGTCCTTGCGATTTTCGGTCTCGTCATCGCGGCGGTTTTTAAACAATACCCGGCTTCTATTTTTCCCTGCCTCGTTCAGATTCCTCTCGCGGTTTTCATCGGGGTCTACCTCCATCGCCGTGGAATGGACATCCTTGTTCCTTCGCTCATCGCGCTCGTCGTCATGTATGTGACCGTTTTTTACGGCAACGTTGGGTTTCTCGGGGCTTTCAATACCGCCCTCGCGGAATGGTCTGTCATGACCTGGGTGATTGTCCTGCTTCTTTACAGCTATGTCGCTTCGGTCCTTCCGGTCTGGACGCTCTTGCAACCGCGTGACTACATCAACAGCCTGCAGTTGCTCAGTGCGCTTGCCCTCGTTGTCATCGGATTGATCGTCGCTGGTCTCATCGGTGGTGCTCCTGTTGCTGCCGGGGCGGAGCGACCTGTTCTGGAAATCGTGGCGCCGGCCTTTCGCTGGGCTCCCGAAGGAGCTCCGTGGATTTTCCCCTTCCTTTTTATCACGATTGCCTGCGGGGCGATTTCCGGATTTCACTGCCTCGTTTCGAGCGGCACTTCGTCGAAGCAGATCAAATGTGAGACCGATGCTCAGTTCGTCGGCTATGGTTCGATGTTGACGGAAGGTTTTCTCGCCGTCCTCGTGATTCTTGCCTGTGTTGCGGGTCTGGGTCTCGGCATAGCCGGAGCTGATGGAAATGTCGCGCTAGGGAAGGCGGCGTACGAGTTGCGCTATGCGAACTGGGGCGGAGCAAACAGTCTCGGTGCCAAGGTAGGGGCGTTCGTCGAGGGATCTGCCAATTTTCTGAAGGCGCTCGGCGTCAGCCCTGCCTTTGCGATCGCGCTCATGGGTGTTTTCGTCGCCAGCTTCGCGGCGACAACGCTCGATACCGCCTGCCGACTCCAGCGTTATGTCGTGCAGGAGCTGGCTTCTACCTTCGTTAAGAAGGAAGGCGGCTCGGCATTAAATCCGTTCGCGTGGCTCACGAATAAGCATGGGGCCACGATTTTCGCGGTGATTCTCGCGACCTTTATTGCAGCGATGCCGGGTGGAGAGGGAAAGCCGGCGGGGACCGGTGGCCTCATTCTCTGGCCGCTTTTCGGAGCGACGAATCAGTTGCTCGCGGGATTGGCTTTCCTCGTCATCACCTTCTGGATGTGGCGCCGAAATCTTCCGGTTTGGTTCATCGCGATTCCCATGGTCTTCATGCTTATTCTCCCGGGAGTGGCCATGAGCATCCAGATTTTCGTAGGAGAGAATTCGTTTCTTGCGGGCGGAAACTGGCTCCTCGTTTTTATCGGGCTCGCGACTCTCGCGCTCCAACTCTGGATGATCACCGAGGCGCTGATCGCCTGGCCAAAAGCGAGAGGCGTCCTCGAAGAGCAGCTTGAGCCGCTTTCCTCGTCCAACTACTCGGCGGAAGGCGGGAGGTCCTGCTAGCCGGCAACGACCTCCTGGTCAGGACCCGTTTGCTTCAAGCTCAGGCAGAACTTTGGCGACACGCTCCTTGAGCTCTTTGCCGGGCTTGAATTTCACGACAGCACGAGCAGGGATCGGGACGGCCGCCTCAGGCTTGTTTGGATTCCGACCGATCTTCGGCTTCGTCTTCGTGACCTGGAAAGCGCCAAAGTTCCGAAGGACGACGTCATCGTTTGCGGAGAGGCTTGTGGTGACTTCTTCGATGAATGATTGAATCACATTAAACACCTCCTGCTGAGTGAGTCCGGTTTCGTTGCTGATTCGAATGACGAGGTCTCTTTTGGTGATCGTGGTAGACATGGTCGGAGGTCGTTGGTGCTGTGTTTTCGGTGTCGCTTTATTCTCTCTCAGGCAATCTTTCCATGAGATAAAAACCTTCACCACTCGTTGATGGACAAAATGATATCGCAAAAACCTATCAAATGTTAAGCGGTTTTCGTGCCTATTCCGTAGCAAATATCTGCTTAATTGGGTGAAATTACCTTGTTCAGACACGAAATGTTCGGAATGCCGAACAACGAGATTCGAAAAAGCCCGGTTGAAGAGAGGATGTTTGATCGCGTCTTCGCGGTCAGTCCAGCTTTAGACACCTTTCGGAAATCACTGCTCGCCTGGTTCGAGCGAGAGGGCAGAAGCTACCCCTGGCGGGAGACGGATGACCCGTATGCGATTCTTGTTTCTGAATTGATGCTTCAGCAAACCCAGATTGCCACGGTTTTAGGAAAGGGTTATTTCAAACGATGGATGAACCTCTTTCCAACCTGGCACGAGCTCGCAGTGGCGGAGGAAAGAGATCTCCTGAAGGCGTGGGAAGGCCTCGGTTACTATAACCGGGCGAGGAATCTTCAGAAGGCGGCGCACGCAGTCCTGCGGGATCACGGCGGAAAATTCCCGAGGGGCTATGATGAGGTTCTTGCTCTGCCCGGGGTCGGTCGTTACACGGCAGGAGCAGTTCTCAGCTTCGCCTTTAACGAAAGGGCAGCGATTGTCGACGGTAACGTGACCCGCGTTCTCGCGAGGTTGTTTGGAATGCGTGAAGCGATCGACAGTCCTGATTCGATTCGTTTTTTCTGGGAAGCGGCGGAGGCGATGACGCCTGCGAGCAAGGTGCGTGAGTATAATTCGGCGATCATGGAGTTAGGGCAGCGGGTGTGTCTCCGCTCTTCTCCCAAATGCGGGGAATGTCCCGTGAGCAGTCATTGTGTTGCGCTTAAGGAAAGGCTCATCGATTTCATTCCGACTAAAAAGAAGCGAACGAAGATTGTTCTTCGCGAGGAACTCATCGGCATCGGAGTGAGGAACGGACAGATTCTACTAACAAGAGAGGAAGGCTCGCGGAGGCTTGGACTCTGGCGGCTTCCCGAACTCAGCAATGCTCAAGGTGATGATCTCCCGGAGTTGTTCCGCTTTGACTACGCGATCACAAAATACAAAGTTTCGCTCCGATGTTTTGTCCTCACTCCTTTTCTAATTGGGGAGTTTGAGGGCTCACAAAAGGGGGATTGGTATTCTCTGGAGGGGGTGGATTCCCTGCCACCAATGGGATCTCCTTACCTCAAGGCCATCCGGAAATACCAAAATCTTCATGATGAGTTGAACCTAAGTTCTTGAAAGAGAGGAAAATTAGCGCCAGATACTGCTTGTTTTGTTATCATTTTTTTTTAAAAGTGACGGACACAACTGTCTTTGGGAGTTAAGTTTGCGATTCGACTAATGGAATCGCGAGTTTCTCCCCGGCGGTAAACCGAAATCACCAGACTCAAAGTCATGTGGAAAGTATTGCTTGTTATCTCATCTGTCGTTCTTCTCGGAGCGG